>JAZSAG010000023.1:0-27269 GCA_045601765.1 Candidatus Enterousia sp.
CACGCCGTGTGCATCCACACGGCTTACTGCGGGTTCTTCGTCCCGCGCACAAAAAAACAACCGCCATTCGGCGGTGTTATTTTGGTGGACGCGCAGGGATTGTACATTCCCATTACGCTATCGCTAATGGGCCCCTTTCCACACGCAACGATTTTACGCGCACTGCGTTTCGTAAAATCTGCTATCGTGTCGAACCCACGCCGTGTGCATCCACACGGCTTACTGCGGGTTCTTCGTCCCGCGCACAAAAAAACAACCGCCATTCGGCGGTGTTATTTTGGTGGACGCGCAGGGACTCGAACCCTGGACCCACTGATTAAGAGTCAGTTGCTCTACCAACTGAGCTACGCATCCATATCTGAATTCTTTCACAGAACGGTGACAATTATAGACTTTTTTCTATCAAATGCAAGTTTTTATCGCAACGCCCCGTTGACATACGTAATTTTACATTTTTTATATCTGAAATATTTTGTGTCCCTGCCAACCACATAACACGCCTTAAATCATCTTTCAGGTAATTAAACACAGACACCACCCCGCGCCATCCACCCAACGCCAAACCATATATCACCGGGCGTCCGATTGCCACAACATCTGCCCCACTGGCAATTGCCTTAAAGATATGTTGACCGCGTCTGATACCACTATCAAAAATTATAGGCACACGTTTATTTACACGTTGTGCAATCTCGGCCAAGACCTCAAACGCACCTGGTGCGCCATCTAATTGTCGCCCGCCATGATTTGAAACCCATATTGCATCTGCGCCCCACTGAATTGCGATTTCTGCATCATCAGGATGTTGAATACCTTTGACGATTACCGGCAAATCAGTCATTGATTTAACATGTAATATATCATACGGTCGCAATACATTTTGCGACGCAGCAAATATAGTACCAATACCTTGTCCTTTGGTTTGGCCACTTTTCTTTGCGACATTTGGTAACGCCAATGGAAATTTAAAATTATTTCTGGCATCAGCCGTCCGATTGCCCCCAACAGGCGCATCAACGGTTAATATTATTGCCCGATACCCCAAATCTTGGGCCTGCTTTACAATACTGCGGTTAAAATCATCATCCTTGCTAAGATATAATTGAAACCATTGTGGTGCACCATTTCCGGCCTCTGCTATTTCTGCCAGGGTACTGCTGGCATAATTACTGACACTCATTATTGTACCAGATGCGGCCGCGCCACGCGCAGTGCCGGCTTCGGCACTGACATGTGCCAAACCATGTGCGGCGGCCGGCGCAACAATAACAGGCAACGAAATATCTATCCCCAGTATACTGGTTGAAATATCTGGGATATCAACACCGGTCAAAACGCGTGGATAAATATCCACTGCATCAAATGCAGACACATTGCGTCGCATTGTTGCCTCGGTTTCTGCGCCACCTTGGATATATTTAAATGCACCGTATGGGATTATTTCTTTGGCGGCCTGTTCTAAATCATCAATATCATAAATGGTAATATCATTATCCAAATTTGATGCCTGATAAGACTTTGATTTATTCGCACTATTATTTTTAATAAACACCCATATAAACAACAACGCAATTAATACAATGCATAAACAAATAATTATTTTTCTCATTACATTCCCCCTGGTTACACCAGCAAGAATATCACACCCCCAACAAAATTATGATTAGACAATATTCACAAAACCGATTCGTTTATTTTTTCAAATAAGTCGATGGATTATACGCCTTGGTACCTTTGCGAATTTCAAAATGTAATTGCGGTCTGTCTACTTTACCTGTTTCACCAACTGCGCCGATTTTTTGTCCCACACTAACCCGTGTACCACGTTTTACATTCATTGAATCCATATGCGCATACACCGTCATCCACCCTGCATCATGTTGGATAATAATCAGATTTCCCATACCCTTGACTTCATTACCCGCATATGCCACAACCCCATTTTCTGCCGCCTTGACAGCGGTCCCCTTATCTGCGGCAATATTTATACCATCATTAAACAGTCCATTTGATTTTGCCCCATATTCAGACAGTATTTTCCCACGCAGTGGCCAACTGAACCGCGATGATGAACGTGCCGCAATCCTAGGCAATTTCTTTGACGGGTCAGATGAAATCTTTTTAACAGGCGCGCTTTTTTGTTTTTCAGCAACCACTGTTTCTGTTTTTTCGTTCTTGGCCGTTGTCGCCACCAGATTCGCATTTTGCAAATTAGGCACACGAATAACCTGACCAACAGACAAATTAAATGGTGGTTTAATATTATTCATTACCGCCAAATCATTAACCGGCACAGAATATTTACGCGACAAAGAATATAATGTATCACCTGGGACTATTTTTATTTCCTGTACTGCCACCCTGACCTCTTCGCGCGCCGCGACTGTTGGTTTTCTTATAACTAACCTGTCTGTCTTTGTTTGCACTGGCACAAGTTCTGTTTTAATTTTTTGTCCCACAGACAACTGATATGGCGCAGACAAATTGTTTAAATTAGCCAATTCATCAACGGTCATATTATATTTTTTTGATAAACTGTATAACGTATCACCTGGGGCAATGACGTATATACCTTGTTCAGTTGCCTGTATCTTGGGCGCCTGCACAATTATTTTATCACTTGGGATATCTTGGTTATATTGCCCATACATAAATTCTGCGCCAACATCTGGGTCTTGGGACGGAACGACATAGTCATCAACACTGGCATAAACCACATAGTCATCTGCGCCATCGGTCCCATATAATTCAGGCGACGCATATATACCATAGTCTGTTGCCGCCGAGTTATAAATTTCAGGATGTGTATTTGGGTCTGCCAACAATGCGGGATATCGCGCCGAAATAAAGTCCCCAACCGAATCGGGCAAAGACAATATCCTGGGCTGCAAATCACACGCCGTTTGCGTTAATAATACACCAGATAAAATGCAGATGATTTTTTTCACACACTAATTATAGCACAAAAATACTATTTACGCATAAATAAAATGCTTACTTCAAACAGCGCCCACATTGGCAACGCCAACATTATTTGTGAAACGACATCTGGTGGCGTTAATATCGCCGCCACAATAACAATTGCAACAATTGCATATCTGCGCATTTTTATAACGCGCACCTTATCCAATACGCCTATTTTATTTAACAGCACCATAACCAATGGCAATTGAAACGCAATTCCAAACACCTGTAATAACCTTATAACAAATTGCAAATAATCACGTGCATTTGGCAAAAACACATTTGGCACATTACTTGCATTATTCAAACCGATAAAAAATTCAAACACAACCGGAAACAGAAAGTAAAAAACGAACGCGCAACCACCGACAAACAAAATTGGTGACAACACCAATATTGGCCAAATAAATTGTTGTTCTGACTTTTTTAATCCTGGCTTTACAAACGCCCACACATGCAAAAACACAACCGGCACAGTAAAAACAATTGCGAACAACGCAGCCAACGAAAATTGTATCATCAGTCCATCTGTCACAGACGCATATAACATTGTCCCATTATCCCAAACACTTAACAGTGGCCTACTTAAAAAAGCCTGGACATATGGCGCCAAATACCAACCACCAACAAAAAATACGGCAAACAACAACACAGACCATAAAATTCTGCGTTTTAATTCCGAGAAATGTTGTACCAGTGTCATTTTTTTCATTTTGACACCTTTTTCTTTGCGCGATTTGTTTTTTTCTTTACCGGCAACTTAACAGAAATACCATCCAAGACATCATCTGTTGTTGTTTTGATAATTTCATCAATTGGTTTTTCAAGTTCTATTTGTTGTTTCAAATTTTCAGACACATCTGTAATTTTCCACATAAACCTGCGCACTGCATTCACAATTCGCGCCAACATTCGTGCGACATCTGGCCACATTCGCACAGGAATAACCAGCACAGCGACTAAAAATATCACAAAAAATTCAGCCCAACTTATTCCGAACATTTTATTTTTTAATCATAGAAATCATCACCACCACTGGTACTGATTGTTTTATGTCTTTGTATTTGGAAATAATCTTTACCAAATTTCGTTTTTTCTTTTAAGTTTTTAAATGCGACATCTGTTTTGGCACCTGTTGCATCAACAACGGTCCACGCACTTAATTTCACAGGATTTTTATCAAATACAACCGTCATATTCCCCAGCCCTTCTTGCCCACGCAAATTCATTTTCAACGCAAAGGAATTTTTATAATCAATTGTTTCAACAACGTTTATATCAGCCCCCACCAGGTCAATATTTTTTCGCACCAATATTCCCGCAGGCGTACTGGTCAATGGCACAGTTGTAATTTGATCCAAAGACTTGTCAAAAAAATATAAATCATGTCCATCTGAAATCAGTTGAATTGGCATATTATCATAATCTAATCTGACCCGTCCCGGTCGCAACATAGAAAAGTGTCCTTGCTGTTGATTACCAGACGCCGTCTGAACAAACACGCCATCCAGTCCCGTAATAGAATTCAAATATTTTTCCGCCTGGGCTATCACAGACTTGTCCACTGCCGCCTCTGCCGACACGGAAATAGTAAACATAACCAACCAAGAAAATATTTTTTTAATCAACTTATTCCCCCCTAAATAATTCCAAGATTCGTTTTTTCACATTTTCAACACTATCTTTTACAATTGCGCCTGCGGCCCTTTCATGTCCGCCCCCACCCAGCGCGATTGCAATTTTATCAATCGGTTTTTTACGACTGCGAATAGATATCCCTGTTTGTCCAGGTTTTTGTTCTTTCAGCAATACGATAAATTCTACACCACGAATCTGGCCCAATAAATTCAATACGGTTTCACCACGCCCGTCCAGGTATTTATAATCCTTTTTTGCAACAACCGCCACAGCCAACCTGTCACGATAATAAAACTCTGCATTTGCGGCGGTTCTGGCCTCTAACTGAACGGCCTTGCGTGGTTTATTGTGCATCAGTTCTATTAAATTTCTGATATTTACCCCACCATCAACCAAGTCTGCCATTATACGTAACGCATCGCCATTACGATTAAATTTAAAATTACCGGTATCTGTCAGAATTGCCAAAGACAATAAATCTGCCGTATGCGTATCCATTTCCAAATTACCGGCCTGAATAATTCTGTAAACAATCACACCTGTTGCGGCGGCCTTGTCATCATTGATACATAAATCACCAATTGTGTTATCATTTTTATGATGATCAATTTCAACAACAAATCCCGCATTATCAACTATTGGTCGTGGTCCACCGATATGTACCGGATTACCATAGTCCATAACAATAGCCAAATCAAAAACCTGATTTAAATCAACGCGTTCATAGTATTTAATACGCGAACGCAACGGCACATAATCTAAACAGTCAGGAATATTTCCATCATACACGCACAATGGCTGGATACCAAAATTTTGCTCAATCAAATGTGCCAACGCCAAAACGCTGCACATAGAATCACCATCAGGATTTTTATGTCCCATAATTGCAATTGATTTTGCATTACGTATACGATCAAATAACTCTTGTATTTTTTTATCCATTTTTTCCGTCTATATTGCAAGGTCTTCCAGCACGAACTGCACACTGACACGACCGTTATATTCGTTTTCTTTCAATTTACCCAACATCATGATTGTAGTATTTGTATTCGCATCGTCTAGTAAAAAATTACCGACATTTGTCCCAACCAGGTTAAAACCTACAAATGGCAACTGGGCCCCTGTACTGGTTACAACCACACCACGCAAATGATTTCCACCACTGCCCATAACTGTTGCATGTCGCAAAACCGCCCCACTAAGCACCAATACAGGTTCACTATTTCCCTGGCCGAACGGTTCCAACGCGGACAAATCTTGGACTAATTTCTTTGTTGCCCCACCTGCATCTAATTTTGCATCAACCATAATTTCAGGCACAGGCACCGTACCATTTAATTGTTCCAAAACCGCTTTTTCTAAAAATTCACAAAATGCGTTTTCATTTTCCTCATTCAAAGAAAAACCGGCGGCCGCGGCATGTCCACCACCTTCGCTGACGATACCCGCGGACAATGCATCATGAATTATTTTACCTAAATCAACCCCGGCAATAGAACGACCCGACCCATTAATTTTTCCGTCTGTTTTTGTTGCGACACACGATGGCAAATTAAATTTATCTTTCAATCTGCCCGCAATTATTCCCATAACACCGCCATGCCAATTATCGCCACAAACGAACAAACTGCACCTGCCAGACGCGCAACAATTTTCCGCCATTTCTGTTGCCCGCAACATAATTGCATTTTGAATATCAATTCGTTCTTGGTTCATCTGATGCAATTTATTCGCCAAATCTTGGGCAATCAGCACATTATCTGTCAACAGCAAATCCAGCGCAGGTGACGCGGAATCTAAACGTCCCGCCGCATTCAACCGTGGTCCCAACCCAAATCCAACGCCGTACACAGATGGTTTTTTAATTCCTGCAACATTCATCAATATACGCAGTCCGATATTTTGTTGTAAACCTAAAACCTTTAACCCTGTGGCAACAAATGCGCGATTTAGGCCAACCAGTGGCATTGTATCACATATAGTCCCCAACGCGACCAAATCTACATAATTCAATAAATTGATACTTTTGATTTTTTCAATAACATCCGCACATAAATTGCGTGTTTTTAATTCACGATTTAATGCCACCAATGTCAAAAACGCAACCCCAACCCCGGCCAAATAATCCAGTCCCGATTCGTCATCTGTACGCTTTGGATTAACAACCGCATTTGCATTCGGCAATACCACGTCCGGCGAATGATGATCCGTCACAACCACCTGCATTCCCAAACTGCGTGCATATTCCACCTCTGCCACGCCACTGATACCGCAATCTACAGTTATCAACAGTTTTGCATTTTCATCTGCAATTTCTTTGATTGCGATATTGTTCAGGCCATATCCTTCACCTTCGCGGGTGGGCAAATGCCAAATAACATCACATCCAATTTCACGTAAATATTTCACAAAAATCGCCGTTGACGTAATTCCATCAACATCATAATCACCATATATTGCAATTTTTTGATTACTTTCAATTGCATCTGCGATAATCATCGCCGCCTTGTCCATATCGGCCAACACAGACGGATTAGGCATATATTCCTTGATACTTGGGTTTAAAAATTTTTGTATATTTTTCTCGCCACACACACCACGATTTTCCAGTATTTGTTTTACCAAATCATCGTTATCTTCTATATTATCATAGGCCAATATCCATGTTTTACCCAACATGGATTTATCAACAATTTTTCTCACGCTGCACTCTTTTTTTAATTATCACTGATATTATAATCAAAAATTATTCAAATAGCAATGGCAGTATGCTATCCAGAATTTTTCCTGTTACAGGCACCGCATTCCACGCAGCAGTCCGCCACCCCCACGATTCTTTTGTTCCCTGGGGTTCATCCAAAACAATCAAAATAGTATACTGTGGTGCACTGGCTGGAAAGATTCCCACGAATGCGGTTACATTACGTTTTGTATCTATCTTTCCATTGGTATATTTTTCAGCAGTTGCTGTTTTTCCGGCAATTTCAATACCGGCAACGCGCGCCTTTTTTCCACTGGTTTCTTCTGCGACCCGTAACATAATAGGTCTTAATTTTGCGGAAATTTCATCTGCCAACACCCGTTCACCCTGCACAACCCCAACGTTACGTTTTTGCAATGTTGGATATATGTATATTCCCCCATTTGTAACGGCATTCACAGCCAACATTAAATGCATTGGTGTTACGGCATATCCCTGGCCATATGCAACAGTTGCCCGTTCCACCGGCCCCCACTTTTTTTGTGGCAAACTGTTTTCTGTACGCCCGAATTCCAGACTAAGAGCCTTATGCATATGTAATCTTTCCAAGAATTCTTTTTGTGCACCATCTGGCAATTCCAATGCAATTTGTGCACTGCCCACATTACAAGAATGCACCATAATTTCTTCTACATTGATACTGGGGCGTGGCGGTTTAAAACTGCGAATATCTGTAATGTATTTGGCCACCCGTCCATTTTTATCATGTATTGGAAATGGTTTGGCAACATAATATTCTTTATCCACCGGTATTCCGTTTTCTAATGCCAATGCCGTATTAAATATTTTAAATATAGACCCCAATTCATATACACTGCGCATGGGTTTAAAGGTCCTGTTGCCAACTGAATCTGCGCGCAAATTTTCCGGGTCAAAATCAGGCAAAGACACCATTGCAATCATTTCACCTGTTCTGGCATTCATCAACATTCCCATCGCGGCCTTGGTCTGATATTTTTGCATTGCAAAAGACAATTGTTCATAAAACACCGCCTGGATACGTGAATCAACCGACAACCGCAACGGATCAGTATTTTCTGTTAAATAATCATCATACTTTCTTTCCGCCCCTTCTAACCCATGTCCATCTTCGCCAACAAAACCAACAACATGTGAAAACAATCTTCGTTTTGGATATTTTCTTGTCTGAATTTTTTCTACCTCTAAACCTTGTAATCTTGCTTTTTCAACTATCTGCCGCTGTTCATCTGTGGCAAACTTTTTCAATCGTACGAATCGCTTTTGTGAATTTAATAAATTCAGTGCATCTGCCACAGAATATTCATACGGCAACACCTGGTGAATTGTTTGCGCTATTAAATCTTTATCTTGTTCGCGCACCGCATTGTTTCGCAATATGATATGCCAAGACACAACATTTTTTGCCAAAATATCGCCATTTCTATCGACAATATCCGCGCGTTGTACCGCCCAACTGCTGTCTGCCTCTGCACGTCTGGATCTGTCTGTTCCTAAAATTCCCAATTGCAATGTACGTCCAATAAACAAAACAAAAGCCGCCAGAAAAACAACATAAACGATTCGCAATCTTTTACGTGTCATTGCATCATTGCGCGCACCTGCGAAACCATTTTTCAAAACGTCTTTGCCAATTTCGAACATCAGATTTCCCCCCTAATTGGCAAATCGTCAACTGCGATTGCTTTTTGGAAACTAACTACTTCTGCTTTTGGCGATACGATACTAACTATATTTCGTAAATTTTCTGGTCTGACATATGATGCAAAACTGGCCTCGGCCACTGCGATATCTTGTTGTACCTTGATAATTTCACGATGAACGCGATTAACCTGGCCCTGTTGAGTTCTGAAACACACCTGAAAAATGAACAACAACATTGCCACAATACCCAAAGACCAAGAACCAATTTGAAACATTTTTTTATCTTCGCCCATCGCTTAATCCCACCCCTTGTATTTACTAACGCATTTTATCATAAATTCTGCAAAAAACGAATCATTGAATTTACCCCATTCATACGCCCCGCCCCCAGGTTTAAATTTAGTTCAGAAAATTCTTTACCAATATTCATTTTGCGTATTTCATCTGTGCTTTTTCCATTCACCATTGCCAACAATATTGCAACCACCCCACGCACCATCGCAGAATCGGCCCGCGCAAAGAACATCGAATCGGCATGACATATTTCCACAAAAGACGCGCATCCGTATATTTCCTGGCATTTTGCCCCCTGGGGGACCGGTTTCAATGTCCTTCCTAGATCCATAACAAACTCTAATTTTTCAACAGGACTTTCTATCAGATTTAACATATTTTTTATTTCATTATATTTCATCTGTTACCATCCTTGATTAGTTAAATCTAATTCTATGCGTGCGGCATCTGACATCCGTGATAAATCCCATGGTGGGTCCCAAACCAATTCAACGCGCACAGGTACACCCCCCGCCACTTTTTCCACGGCTGCCTGTACCTGGGCCAACAATTCTTCCATCATCGGGCATGTTGGACTGGTAAAAGTCATTTTCACAATGACATTTTCTGCACCTATATCAATATCATAAATAAGTCCCATATCCCAAATATTTACAGGAATTTCTGGGTCATAAATTTTTTTAAGTTCGGCAACAATGTCTTCTTTTGTAAAACTCATTTCACTATATCTTTTATATATTCTATTACTGTTTTAACTTCATCCATTGTATTATACGCGCCAACAGAAATTCTGACAGATCCCGGAATTCCCAGCGCTTTATGAATCCAAGACGCACACATATTACCGACGCGCACACATACATTACGCGCCCCCATCAACGCACCAAAATCCAGCGCATGCATATCCCGAACTATAAAACTGCACAGTGCCGCATCACGACTGGATATCATTTTTATTTTTGGCAACAACGATAATTCATCATACAAATATTTTATCAGTTCTGTATTTGGCCTGTGGTCCGTCAGATACCTAATCGCCGCCCCTAATCCTGAAATTTGTGTAATTGGCAAAGTCCCGGCCTCGAACACATCTGGGGCAGAATTCAAGACAATATCATTATCATCTATTCTTAGTACCATTCCCCCACCAAATTTCACAGGCAAAAACGAATCGGGATTTTTTATATACATTATTCCCAAACCTGTATCGGCCCCAATTTTATGTCCAGACCAACACAAGAAATCACATCCCCATTGGGCGACATCTATTTTATCATGCACAACAAATTGCGCGGCATCAACAATTGTTATTACATTTGGGTTTTTATCGCGCGCGGCCTTGATTATTTGCCCTACATCTTGACGCACCCCCAAAACATTAGACATTGCCGTTATCACCAAAACATCGGCATACGGAATATTTTCAACATCAAAATTAAAATCTTTATCCAACGGACACACAGATATTTTTGCGCCACTTTTAACAAAAGGCAACCTGGCACTGTGATGATCCAGGTCAGATACAGCCACAATTTTTTTCGTCCCCAGATTTAACATCTTCGCAATCATATTCATTGCATCTGTTGTCCCAGACGTAAAGACAATCTGTCTTGATTGCGCCCCGATAAAATCGGCCACACATTTACGTGCATCCGCAATCATATTATCTGTATATTGTGCCCGGCCGCAAATTCCACGTCCTGAATTGGCATAATTATGGTTTAAATAATCAACCTGACTTGCAATAACGGCATCTGGTTTCAAATAAGACGCCGCAGCATCTAAGTATATGATTTTATTCATTTTATGATTTCTCTTGCATTTTGTTACGATTATAATACACTCGCATGGAATATCAACAACATAAGGAGAAAAAAGATGGCAATACAACACGCAACAGACGCAACAATTTCAGAAATGATTGGTAACGGCATAACACTGGTTGATTTTTGGGCATCTTGGTGCGGTCCATGTCGTATGTTTGGCCCTGTTTTTGAGGCAACATCTGAACAAACAACAGATGCGAAATTTATAAAATTTGAAATTGATGAAACCAATCGCCAAACACCCATTAAATATGGCATCCGCAGCATCCCCAGCGTATTGGCATTTAAAAATGGTGAATTGGTCGAAGCGCGCACAGGCGTTATGGACCAAGAAACACTGCTGTCATGGATACAAGAACTAAAAGGCAACGAATAATGACAAAGAAAAATTACAAGAACATAGAATTACCGGCAAAATATACACCAAAAAAAACAGAACCATATATGTGTCCTGAACATTTGGCCTATTTCTATAATATACTGACGGTTCAAAAAGAAGAATTGGAAAGCGAAAGAGATTCTGTGTTAAACGCGGTTCGCATGGCGACAAAAACCGAATCGGTTGGCGTTGGCGACGAAACAGATAACGCATCATATAACCAAGACATCACAATGGATTTGCGTATATCAGAACGCAACAATAAACTGTTACAAAAAATAAACGCCGCATTGGACAGAATTGAAAACGGCACATACGGTTTCAGTGTTGTATCTGGTGATGAAATTGGTCTGCGCAGAATGTTGGCACGTCCTCTTGCCACAATGACTGTCGAAGAACAAGAAGAATATGAAAACCGCAGATAAAAAATATAATAAAAAGCCGGCAAATGCCGGTTTTTTATTACGGTCTGTTGCACCACTATTACTTGACAAATATTATTTTTATATTACACTTTGCCTGTCTAAAAAGTGATTAACATGAATAACGAAAATAAAAACGATTTTTTTAATATCAGAGAATTAATATACCTTATCTATAATGGTATGGCCACAGGTGGCGTTATCAGTAATACGAATCTGCTTATTGACAAAGGTTACGATCGTGAAACCCTTATCATTTTATTGATGTGGATTGCTGGATTCGCCTATTCTGCACAACGTTTATACGACATATATAAAACCAGAAAAGAAAACCAAGAAAATCAAAACAACCAACATCACAGATAAAAACACCCGCCAATTGGCGGGTTTATTTATTTTTTCTTTGTTGTTTTCTTTTTTGCGACAGATTTCTTTACCGTTTCCGACTTAACTGGCGCCTTGGTATTTTTCAATTCTGTTTTAAATATATTCAACCCATCTGCCAAATTTTTCATCATACCTGGTATCTTTTTGTGTCCAAACAGTATGATTACCAAAACAACAATGACCAGAATTTCTGTCCAACCTAAACGCATTTTCTATCTCCTTATTTTGTCACATAACAATCTAACCCATCTGCCTTGGCATTACGGCAGAAACCGTTTGCCTCTTTAGATGTATTAAACGCGACACGCAATCTATACTTTGTTGTACCATCTTTCATTTGTGCAGCCAAGATTACAAACTGTTGTCCTGCGAACAAACTTTTATGCGCATTTTGAATTTGTCTTTGGCCACTTTCTGCCAACGCACGTGTACTGTATGACGCCAATTGCACATACCAATTTGCCGTCACTGGCTTTACAACAGGTTTTGATGCTGGCTTTTTTGCCACTGGTTTTGGTGCCGGTTTTGCCTGTTGTGCATTTGGATTAAATACAACCTCTTTGCGTTCTTCTACGACCCGCACCGGCACACCCGCAGATTGAACCTCTGGTTGTACCACAGGCTGCACCACCGGTTGTGGTGCCGGTTGTGGCACAGCAACATTCACAGATTCTGTTTTCACAGGTGGCATAACATTCATATCCAATGGCGCCCCTGCCCCATCAACAACAACAGCCGGGACATCCAAGTCAACATCTATTGCCGATGATGAATCGTCACCACTGATAACACTGACAATAACATACGTTGCCAACACAATAACGGCCAACCCAACCCCCAGCAACAGCCAAGGTTTCTTTGGACGTGGTGCCGCAAACGGCACTGCATCTGGCAATGTGTCCATTGTATCTGTATCGTCTAAATCTAATAAATCCAAATTGTTATCATTATCCATGATAAGCCCCCCTATATTCTATTCCCACATATTATATCACAAAAAACGCTAATAACAAAATGTATAAACAAAATTATTTTGGCATTTGACCGAAATTAGGTGGCACAATCAATTTGTGATTTTCTGCAACAATTGGTTCTACTTCGCATTTTTTTGCGCACCCTGCAACAATCATTGGCGTTAAAATCAATGCACCCAAGAACAAAACTTTTTTCATATTACAATCCCCCTTACTTTTTATGTGGGGCAGTTCCCTGCCCCACAGATTTATATTACAACGGCATTTTTATTGCATTTTGCATCATTTCAACGAATTCAGACAGTGGCATATTTTCCTGTTTTTGTTCGCCCAATCGACGCAAAGTAACCGTTTTGTCTGCCATTTCTTTTTCACCGACAACGGCAACGATTGGTGTTTTAGCCAGTGACAATTCGCGGATTTTATAGTTCACTTTTTCATCACGCAAATCTGCACGAGTATTTACACCAACACCACGCAATGCACAAACGACTTCGTTTGCGTAATCCGCGTGCTTTTCAGAAATTGGTGCAACAACAACCGGCTCTGGCGACAACCACAATGGTAAATGTCCACCTGTTGATTCCAGATAAATACCCATAAATCTTTCAATTGAACCCAAAATCGCACGATGCAACATAATTGGACGATGTTTTTCGCCATCTTCGCCGATATAAGTCAAATCGAATCGTTCTGGCAAATTCATATCCAACTGAACAGTTCCGCAAATCCACGTACGTCCAATTGCATCACGCATAGAAATACCAATTTTTGGTCCATAGAATGCGCCTTCACCCTCGGCAACGACATAATTTGCATTTACAGATTTCAACGCATTATGCAAAGTTGATTCTGCAAAATCCCAAACCTCATCTGAACCGATACGGAATTCAGATTCAGGTCTTGTTTCCAACGTCATACGAATATCATCAAACCCCAGCGCATGATAAACATCTTTGATAAGATTTAATGCCTTGGCAACTTCTGCCTCCATTTGTTCTTCGGTACAGAAGATATGCGCATCGTCTTGTGTCATTTCACGCACACGCATTAATCCTGCCAATGAACCAGATGATTCATAGCGATGTACCTTGCCAAATTCTGCCAGATACATTGGCAAATCTTTATATGATGTAATACCATGTCCGAACACCAACATTCCACCCGGACAAGACATTGGTTTTACACAGAAATCTTTGCCATCTTGGGTTTTTCCGGCATAATTATGCGATGCATACTTTGCCCAGTGACCACTGCGTTCCCAAAGACTGCGTTCCATAACAGATGGTGTTGAAATTTCCAAATACCCCTCTCTATTTTGACGTTCACGAATAAAATCAATTAATTTACGATAGATTTTAAACCCTTTATCATGCCAGAACACAGACCCCGGGGCATAATCTGGTTCAAAATGGAACAAATCCATATCTTTACCCAATTTACGATTATCGCGTGCGGCGGCCTCTTCCTGCATTTTCAGAAAAGCGTCTAATTCTTCTTTGGATGCGAACGCATCAACATAAATACGTTGCAGCATTTTATTTTTCGCATTTCCTTTCCAGTACGCACCGGCAACACTGCGAATTTTAAAAGAATCCCTTGGCAAATCTTTGGACGATTCCACATGTGGCCCGCGACACAAATCAACAAAGTCGCGGAAAGTATAAATAGACAACGCTTCGCCTGCGGCATCATATTCATTTAACCATTCCATTTTATATGGCTGATTTGCAAAAATTTCTTTTGCTTCATCAATTGACACATTGCGTTGCTCAAAACGGCCATTAGATTTAATCAGGTCACGCATTTCCTTTTCAATTTTCGCAAAATCTTCTTCGGAAAAACGATATTCTGTATCAAAGTCATAATAAAAACCATTTTCAATTGCCGGCCCCCCTGCGAATTTAACATCAGGGTGCAATTTTTTAACCGCCGCCGCCATAACATGTGCCAACGAGTGACGAATTATTTCTATATCATAAGACATAACAAAAACCTTTTTATTTAAATTATTTTTTTAACTGATTAATTATAGATATTTGTGCGGACCACCGCAATAGAAATCACACCCCCAAAGGGGTTGTAGTAGTTGTTGTAAAAAATAAATTAAACAATTTCATACTTTATATACTATAACTTTCCACACAAAAGTCAAACTATTCTTATGCAACAAAATCCAAAATGCACCCGAACAGAACTGCGAAAAAGAAACACACACTGCCCCCGATAACGAACAAGTGCCACACCGCGTGCGAAAACTTCATACGCCGCCATAAATAGAAAATCACACCAATTGTATAAGACAATCCGCCCGCCAAAATAAACCACAGGCCACGCACCGGAATATTACGCAACATCACCGGCAATATAAACAACAACGTCCACCCCATCGCAACATATAATGCCACCATCCAACGTGGTTGCTGCTTTGGGCTGCGTATTTTCATGTATGACCCAAACAAAACAATTGCCCACAAAATACCGAAAACAGTCCACCCCACAAATCCGCGCAAATTCACCAATAAAAACGGCGTATAGGTCCCCGCAATCAATGCATATATTGCAACGCTATCCCACACTTCAAATATACACTCACATTTTTTACCAATTGTTGCATGACACATTGTTGACCCGAAATACAGTGTAATCATGGTCACACCAAATATAGCGCATGATACAATCGCCCACGCATCACCCTTTATACCCGCAAACACAACCAACAATGTCAACGCAGCGACCGCCAACCCGATACCCACACCATGGGTCAAGATATTTACAACCTCTTCTGCATGTGTTGATGGCTTTTCCCAACGAAACAGCCCCGTTGCCCGCAGAACCTTTAATAATTTTGACGCATGCGAATCTTTTTTAACAGCCTTGATTCTGGCCCTTTTTTCTTTGGTCATTTAATTGCCTCCTCGATTCGTTTAATTACGCGTTCGCCGCCCATAACTGTCATTATAGAATACAGGTCTGGGGTATTTGTGCGACCTGATAACGCCACACGCAAATTCATTGCAACATCACCATTCTTAAGACCACATTTTTCCGCAACCGCAACAATTTTTGCCCACCACGTGTCTTTATCATCTGTCGCGTTATATGTTTCCAAAAATGCACGCAACGCATCTTTGTTAAATTCATATTCAGTATTTGGAACAAACAATTCATCCCAGAAAAACGCAACATTTTCCAACGTCTGGGACCATGTGATAAAGTCCTTGCGTACACGCTTTGGATTATCGCGTTCAATACCCAAAACACCGGTCAGATATTGGGTATCTGCGACCTGCATTTTGTTAATGTCACTGCCATATTCATTTGCCCATGCAACAACGCGTGCAACCAATTCTGGCACAGGCAAAGCACCAATAAACTCTTTCGCCCACCATTCCAGTTTTTTCATATCAAACAACGCGCCCGACATTGGGATTTTTTTCGCACGCATTTCATAATCCCAGAAAGACTTAACCTGCCCTTTCATTTTGGCTTCTTCATAACCTGACGCCAAAATATTTCCCAAATATTCAATTACTGCATCAACAGGCCAACCTTCTTGTAAAAAGAACGCGACATTTGCCTCAGGGTCTTTACGTTTTGACATTTTACGTTGCTTTCCTGTTTCTGCGTCAATTTTATCAAGTGTCGCCGTATGAATATAAATTGGTGGTGTCCACTCCATCATACGAAACAGTTGATAATGCAACGGCAATGACGGCAACCATTCTTCACCACGCACAACATGTGTTGTCCGCATAAAGTGGTCATCACATAAATGCGCAAAATGATATGTTGGCAACCCATCATTTGATTTAATCAACACTATATCTTCATTACTTTCCGGAAATGCGATTGACCCACGAACGGCATCCTTGCAAAAAATGCGTTGTTCTGGATTACCCATTGAATACAAACGAATCGATGGGACCAGCCCTTTATCTAAAAGCGCGACAATTTCTTCTTCGGTTAAATCCCTGTCACGTGCGAATTCGCCATAAATACCGGTTGCAAATCCCGCAGCCTTTTGTTTATCACGAATTTTTTCCATATCTTCTGCCGATAAAAAGCATGGATACGCCAACCCACGTGCCAACAAATCTGCAACCACAGAATGATAAATATCCCTACGTTGTGATTGAAAATAAGGCCCATAAACATCGTCATTATTATACAAGAAACCAAAATCACGCATAGCGCTTTTAACAACCTCAACCGCGCCATCTACCTCGCGTTTTGTATCCGTATCTTCTATACGCAACATAAACACACCACCAGATTGCTGTGCCAATTTATAATCAATCAAAACACTGTATAAATTTCCAATATGCATAAAACCAGTTGGACTGGGGGCAAAGCGTGTAACAAGTGCCCCTTCTTTTAAATTACGTGGTGGGAATTTTGCCTCTAATTCATCCAATGTATATTTTGGTACCCCGCCCAAAACGCGCACGATTAAATCTTTTGATAAACCATTTCTCATCTATATATTCCTTGTGTTTTTAATATGGTAATTCTATACTAAATATATGGAAAAACAAGAAATAAGAACATTTGGACGCCGTCACGGCAAAAAATTATCCGCCCGTCAACAAACATTGATTGATGAATTGTTACCCACCCTTGCCCCAGAAACGGGCGATATTTTGGAAATTGGATTTGGTGCCGGCGAACATGTGCGTGATTTGGCACACAATAATCCAGACAAAATCATTGTAGGTGCCGAACCATTTATGAACGGCGTGGCCAGTTTACTGTCCGCAATTACCGATAAAAAAACGAATCGGGTATTGGATGAATACAAAAACATCAGAATTTGGCCCGATGACGTTCGTGATTTCTTGCGTAAAAACGAATCGAAATTTTCGCAAATTTGGGTATTGCACCCCGACCCATGGCCCAAAGCCAGACATGAAAAACGCAGATTATTATCTGCTGAATTTTTAAATATATTATCCCAACATTTGGCACCACATGGCGAAATTATTATTGGCACAGATCATTGGGAATATTTTGATTGGATTTGCGACCAGACAAAACACACAAATCTGACCGCAATGATTCCGGATATGGCGATTATTCAAACCAGATATCAGTCTAAAAACAAGGCCGGCACCACCACCCCAAAATATTTGATATTACACAATTAATACCCAACAAAGAATTTTATACGCCCCATCAATTCTGGCCGCATACATTTTATCAGACGTACAGTCTGTTCTATACGCATAAAATTCGCCCCCAGCAGAAAATGAATATCAAAATTATTATCATCATGCCACTTATCCAGCATTCCGTATATTTTCCCAACAAAATTAGATTTATTTCCCGTATCTTTTGGCAACGCCAACATCAAGGCACTTACATTAACCTTGCGCAGATTCTCAAATACACCATCCCAATCCAACGGCTTTATTTCAGATATATTCATCCCGATTATTAAATCTCTATCAAAAAACAAATCATTTTTTATTAAATGTGTCATTTCAACCAAATCTGGCAACGCCCCCAACGGCAAGAACACTTGGGCGCCATGTGCACCACAACTAAAACATTCTTTGATTTCTTTGGTTATATCAGACACAGATTGTTCTGAAATTTTTTTATCAGCGATATAAAACCGGGCCATAATTTTAATATCACGCGCCTCTAGCCACGGCCAAACAGTTTCAACCGCAGATGGCACCACAGAAATAATTGAAAAATCATTTGCCACCACCGTATCCATACATTTGGCCAAATCGCCCACATCTGTGATTGCCGGACACCACAGCCCTGACATATCCTTATATTCTGTAAAAAATTTTTCTATATCAATCATTATGCTTTTTACTTTATCACAAATATGATAGAATAAAAACACAATGAACAAGAAAATTGATAAATTTTTACTTGGCTTGCTTTGGTTGTTGGCTGCAACACTTGGCATATGTTTTTGGTTTAACACCAAATATGGTTTTGATATTTTCTCTAAATCGCATTGGCAACACCTGGCATATATGCAGGCATCACAAAACCCGGTTCAAACAGAATTTTATATTTCATTGATTGTATCTGTATTTATCACGGTATTTGTTTTGCACATACTTGTGCGTCCTAAACTCAGAAAATTTCAGGTAAAAAATACCCTGCCCCAATCATCACACGTATACATACCGAAAAAAAATGCACCCACGCCACAACGTCCCATGGCGGCTGCAAAACCTGCACCTCAATCTATCCAGCCAGACACACAATCCGGCACTTTTACACGTCCGGCACGCCTAAACATCCCCCAGCAATCTTTTCACCCCCCGCGTTCAACCTATGTGGCGCCACCTGTTGCAACAACTATGCACCAGCCCCCCACCCCAAAACAAGATTACCAGGAACTAGAATCAATATTTACCGCGGCCGGTTATACAATTACTAAAAAACCAAACGTTCCGAACAACCCTGTTGCATTGGTGGCAATTGGTGCATATGAAAAATTATGGATTGGTGGGGTTGGCATTTCAATACAACAAATGCAAACTGTAATTGATAAATTGCAACAAATTTTCGCAGACACATTGGATGAAATAATGATAGACGTCACTGGTTTCATTGTTTCACCAACCAGAACACCAAACGACACAAACACAAATATATTGTTATTTAAATCTGTCCACGATTTACAACAGTATGTCTTTGCGCATAGAAACCAGCCAGACGCCACAGACGAAGAATCTATACGTGCATTTGAAACATATATTAATACAGTTATGGATTACATAGGAAAAATCTGATGCAGTTAAACGCGACAAATGCTGAAAAAATAATATCTTCTTTGGGCATGCCAGATATGCCACTGACAGAACACAAACCAACTCCGACGAAAATAGCACCTGATTGGTTTTCTAAATACAAATCGCTTTGCAAAGAATTCGCAATGTCATTAAATGATTGTATCGAAGAATTAGCCTTGATGAATCTGGGTCAAGAAGAATTTATTGATTTAATCATGGGGCGCAAAATCCCAGAAAACCTATCGATTCGTTTTCGCATTCCATTAACCATGGGTGGTGAAATGACAATTGATAATTTATTTATGTGTAAAACATTTCCGCACTCTTATAACCTGGACAGATTTTTAATTCAACAAAGTGGTGCAAATATTATCTGGCTGCCCAATCCTGCCAAAAAGATATATTTGCCTGTAAATACATTGACGGGGGGCACGGGCGGCAATGGAACCGAAGACAGATTAACCGAAACAGCCGCCGCACAAATTGTCGCAGATCGTGACTTTTAAAAGGAAATTTTATGACATGCAGTGAATTTTTATCATTGATACAAAATCGTAACGCAAAAATAATGCGACCTGCTGGGGCAAACCAAATTATTTTATTAAACGCGGCCCTGCAACAACGCAGGTATGCCCTATTACCAAAACCAATACTTGATTTATATAAATATGTTGGCGCCATAAATATTGACAGTGGTTATATATTTGGCCCCAACGAAACACCCCGGCAAAATACATACCCCATACCTGGGATATTGCAAATTAATGATGACATTGCCCCGTATGGAAAAACAGCCGGGAAAACAGTATTTGGTCGCAATGATTTATTTTGGTTTGCATTTGATGCATTTGGGAATTTTTATATGTTGGACAACCTGACATTAACACCACTGCGCAAATACGAAGACGCATATAAATGTATGTTCGATTGTCTAATTGCGGGGAAATTTTAATTATGAAAAAAATATCTGTATCTTTATCCGGTCACCAAACCAGTATTACCCTGGAATCAGAATTTATTGATATCTTGCGTAAAATATCTGTTGCGCGCGGTGTATCTGTTGCATCAATCATTGGTCAAATTGATTCCACGCGCACGCCGAACACAAATTTATCTTCTGCGGTCCGTGTTTGGGTGTTAAATCAGGTTTTATCAGAATAAAATTATTTTTTACGCCACATATTCACATACAGCACACATAACGTAAACAACAATATTATAATCATTGTTTGATTTAATCCGATTATTCTGTACATGGTATCATGTGCACCCCAAACGTATCCATCCAACACACCTGTTTCACCGATTGGCAAACTTGAAATTATTTCACCATCAGATGCAACAAATGCACTTATTCCCGAATAATTCGCACGCACAATCGGCAAACCAGATTCAATTGCATACCTGCGCACCATATCCAAATGTTGATACGTCCCAGGTGTATTACCAAACCAATTATCATTTGTAATATTCACAATCGCATCCAATGGATATTGTCCATTTGGTATTAACGAATCGGAAAATATAACCTCGTAACAAACGGCCGGTGCAAAAATAAAATTTTCCACATTAATAATTTCTGGTCCATCACCTGGGGTCATATTAACTGGCGCCGGCAAAATCCCCAGTGGTTTATATTCTCCAAATGGCACCAAATGAGATTTACTATAAATTTTTTGTATATCACCATATTTATCTGTTATTACCATTGAATTAAACACACCGCCACTGCTGAAAGTATTTGCCCCCATAATAATAGGTTTTGCCAACGCGCGTGCGAAATCAATTTTGTCATCTGCCAATACCACCCAAGGATACGTTGTTTCTGGTAAAATTATAATATCAACATCACCATCTGCACTGGCCAAATCAAACAATTGACGCAAATTATATTCTGCGGTTTTCAATGCATCCGCCCGATTATGGGTTGCCTTTTGTAATTGAGATGTCGCCGGCTGAACAATTCTTAGCATTACTTTTTCAGTATTTGCGCCAAAATCTGCGACATGCATATTTTTATATCCTGCGACACATCCGACTAATCCCAATCCCAAGAACAAAATAAACATCCCATATTTTTTATTTTGCACCCATTCCACCATTGCAGCACATAACCCGACAATAATAAACGTCAGTCCCAACGCCCCCCACAATGACATAGAATTAGCCAGCATTGTCATATTGATTGTAATATTTGCAACCGGATTCCATGGAAATCCCGTAAACATCCATTCACGCGCCCACAGTACCAGTGTCCAAACACATGCAAACAATATTGGTCGCATATTTTTATCGCACCTGCACACAGCCACCGCAACAAATGGCCACGAGAAAATAAACACCCCTGCCAACATCAAACCTATTACACCAGGCAGCGTCCATATTGCATATTGCGATGTTAATTCTGGCACGACATAAATAGAATGCAGTGTCCACCAAAACATAGACAAACAATACACCGCCCCAAATGGCGAAACGCGTAACAACGTACGCCAAAAACCAGAATCATCTGCATTACGAATCGTCAACCAATATGCCCCGGCAATACCGATAATTGTACACCACCAATAATACAAAGGCGCAAACCCCAACGCCGCAACGCCACCAAACACTGCGTACAGCGCATATTGCATAAAACCATTTTCTTTTATTTTATGTTTTTTCAGCCATGCGATTGTTTTCCCCCCCGGGCAACAAGATGCATCTGCGCATACCGATACACCATCATCAACATACGGGTTTTTAATTCCCATTTTATCCAATATTTTTGTTTCTTTACCTTCCATGATAGTTGCCTCATCATCTGTGACATGGTCATATCCAATTAGATGCAAAACACCATGCACAATCATATGCGCACAATGATCTTCCACAGAAATTCCCATCTGTGCGGCCTCGCGCCGAACAGTATTTAACGAGATATAAATATCCCCCAACAAAATATCATCCCCCAACTCAAACGACAAAACATTTGTTGGCTTGTTGATATTACGATATTCACGATTGATTTTTTGTATTTCCTTATCATCGGTCAGAATTATCGAGACCTCGGCATTTTTATATTTTGCCCCGACTGTTGCATTTACAATTTTTTGGAAATCTATTTTATATTTTTTCCATTTATGATTATTATAGTTCAAATATACTTGCATCTTTTCCACCATATACACTTATGACACGTTATTATTTTCTTTCATAGATTGCTGTATACGCATAAAATCTGCTGTTTTTGATTGTTGCAACACGCGTCCAACCGCATCATTATACGCTATTTTTTTACCTTTTTGTTTTCCTTGTTTTTTTTCTATAACACGGGTAACATCTGCCCGAACACGTCGATTACCATTTGCCACGGCCAATTTATAATTTGCTAACGCCCTGTCATAGTCACCTTGCATTTCATATGCAAATCCCGCATTATATTGTGCGGCACCATATTGAGATTTATCACCAATACGTTGAACCACTTCGCGTGCCTGGGCAATCGCATCATCATATCGCCCAAGTTTATTGTATGTCGCCGCCAGGTCATTACGCAACAAAGCGTTATCAGGGTATTCTGCGATTAAATTTTCAAACTGGGTTGCAGCCATTTCAAATTCCTGTTTTTGATACGCATCCAAAGCCATCGCATATTGTTCTTCATACCCAACAACATACGTTTCACGTTCAATACTTTTCTGACGTCCAGTTTTTGTATAACTCTTGATACTTTTTTTCAGATTCACATTTTTTTCACATTGTGCGACCATTTCTGCCGGCATCACATCGCGAACTTTTGGTTTACCCTTTAACGACACTCTACCTGTTTTATCCACAGGATTTTTTATCCATTCTTTGAACTTTGCCACAGTTTCTCTATTAACTTTTCTTTGTTCTTTTGTTGTTCCCTCATCGGTAACAACAAACCAATTTTTTCTGTCTCGTCCAACCAAATCAAAAAATTCAGACATATAATTTACAGGCACATCCAACAATTCCTGGACTGAAATATCACCATTCATAACACATGCCTCTAACCAACGACGCCATCTGATACCATCACCATCTTTCTTAACATTTATATACCAACCTATTCCATTTGCCATTTCTGGAATACCGCCGTCATCTAACCAATATTGTCCGACATGTCCCTTTGATTCAACTGGATACTTTTCGAACACTGCTTTTACTTGTTCTTCTGTTAATGCATCACCATACTTTTCATGCAACTTTCTGATTTCAGCCCATCGATTTCCCATTGCGACACTTTCCTTTTCTACGACCAACGTTCCGCCATTATAAATCATTGATGCAATAGACATCGCCTGTTGTACGGTATTAAGTTGAGCCTTGGTCGCAACATCATAACCAAACATAAACAAGAAAGTTTCTTTATCTTCCAAATGCCATCTGGTCCATTCAAATGCTTCTTCTGATGTAATCGGTGGTGAATAACTATTCAACGCCCTGCCGTCTTTTCCGACGGTATTCCCATATCCTTGGGTGGCTTTTCCCCTTGGTTTTGCACCTGGTTTTAAAGGTTTCATAGTGGCATCATCATAAACAACATGCATACCATTTTCTGTAACTGCACCTTCCATCGCAACCAGTTCTGCCACAATCATAGGCACCACCTGTTGCATACGTGCTTTATATTCACCATAGGTTCCAGGTTCTACATCAATTTTTTCATCTTCATCATTAATAGAATTAAAAGTATCACGCACCCAAACCTGAAATCTTTGCCATGCTTTATAATATTCTTTTTTATCTTCTTTTTTACCTTCTTTATTTTCTTTTATATAATTAGCCGTCAATTGCCCCCCAGACACCAACATGGTAAACAGCATCATGTAATATATCAGATAACTTTTTATCCACGGGTATTTTTTTATCAGTTCACTTATTGCATCTTTTTTTGATGCCTTTTCTAATCTTCTTATCAGGCCATTATCAACAAAAATAACATTTGCAAATCTGGCCAAATATTCTGCCAACCACAATGTTGCGACCCCGCTCCCTTTTAATCCAGATTGCGCGATTTCTTTCACCCAGGTTGCAAAATCATTCCAATTTATTTCTGTTACCACCTTGCCATTTTCATTTGTACCATTTTTCAATACTTGCTTTAAATGAACGGTATCTGGGACATTCCAATCTGCGACATTTTTTCTGGCGCTTTTTATTTTTCCTGTGAAATTTCTGACCCCATCGCCAAATTTTTGGGCACTGGTTTTTGTATTATGCGTCATGCGCACCTCCTTTTCCCCAGTCCTGTTTTTTTTGCAATTTTTGAACGTTTACGCGAATAATTTGGTGCGACGAATGGGTAATTATCCGGCAGACCCCACTTTTCACGATATTGTTTTGGTGTCAGATTAAATTTTCGTTTTATATACCTGCGCAACATGACGTGCCATGTATTATCTTCCAGGCATTGAATTTTATCATTTTGCACAGACTCTTGGATTTGTTGTGGTGTGACAGACGTCCCCCTAAGTATTTCACGCGCATTTCTTACAGCCTGTTCCATGGTCAGTTTTGGGTTTGCGGCCATTGCTGCCGCGGCCAGATTTGCGACCGCCAACGTAAAATCAGAATTTTTATTTACCAACTTGCGAAATCCTTTATATTTTAATAGAATAATTATACCACAAATAAACAGATAATAAAAGCCAAGTAAAATGACACGTCCACTTGCAGATTTAATGCGTCCACACACGATTGATGACATCGTGGGTCAAACGTCCCTGTTGGGTGAAAACGGGCTGGTCCGTCGCATGGTAGACAATAAAAAGTTATCTAATTTAATTTTATGGGGGCCCCCGGGGTGTGGCAAGACGACAATTGCGCGTGCATTGGCAAATTCTGTTGACATGGATTTTGTACCGATGTCTGCGGTATTTTCCGGGACGTCGGACATCAAAAAGGCAATGGATGCCGCCCGCATGAATCGCGACATTGGGCGCAGTACGTTGCTGTTTATCGATGAAATTCATCGTTTTAACAAGACCCAACAAGACACCCTGTTACCATATCTTGAAGACGGCACGGTTGTATTTGTTGGTGCGACGACTGAAAACCCCAGTTTTAATTTAAACAACGCGTTACTATCTCGTTGTCACATTGGTGTTTTATCCCCCTTGGCCAGTGAAGATTTATTAATTTTAATTTCGCGTGCTGAAAAATTTTTAAACCAAGACTTACCCTTATCAGACGCGGCGCGCACGCACCTGGCGCGCATGGCGGACGGTGACGCGCGATTTTTGTTAAACACGGTTGAATACCTATCAAACGCGAATTTCAAAAAACCGCTCAGTCCTGATGAACTGGACAACGCGGTCCAGAAACGCGCCCCATTGTCTGACAAGCATGGTGATGAACATTACAATTTAATATCTGCGTTGCATAAATCCCTGCGGGCCAGTGACACTGACGCTGCGCTTTATTGGGCGGCGCGCATGATGACATCTGGCCAAGATCCGATGTACATATTTCGCAGACTGACGCGTTTTGCGGTCGAAGATGTTGGTCTGGCGGATCCGAACGCATTACAAATGGCGATTGCCGCCTGGCAGGCATACGAACGCCTGGGCAGTCCCGAGGGCGACCTGGCCCTGACCCAATTGGTGATATACCTGGGGACGGCGCCCAAAAGCATTGGCAACTATCGTGCCCAGAAATCTGCATATTCCGTTGCCAAATCTACGGGCAGTTTAATGCCCCCTAAAAACATATTAAATGCCCCCACAAAAATGATGCGTGATTTGGGTTATAATTCGGGTTACATATACGACCCAGACACAGAATCTGGATTTTCTGGCCAGAATTGTTTTCCAGAATCGATGCCCCGTCATCAGTTTTATATACCTGTGGAACGTGGTTTTGAACGTGAAATAAAAAAGCGTCTTGATTACTGGGACGCCCTGCGCAAGAAATTATCGGACAAGTGATACCACCGCAAGTAATTAGTGTAAGTGGTTAGTGATTAGTGATTAGTGTAAGTGGTTAGTGGTGGAAGTATACAAAAAATTTTTGTGAAAAAATTTTTTGTCATTGCGAGCGGATGCGCGGCAATCCAGTTGATGCATTATTATAACAAGGCACAATTCAAATTGCAATGTTTGAGCAGAAAGAGGCTATTATGTCACCAGCTTATCCGATGTTTGAGGTTATAGACAAGACTATATTAATGCCGCAATATCTGATGATGTGGTTCTCTCGTAGCGAGTTCGACCGTGAAGCTAGTTATTAT
>JAZSAG010000024.1:0-21368 GCA_045601765.1 Candidatus Enterousia sp.
AATAACTGCGGCGGTTTTGATTGGAATAAAAAAGTACGCAGATAAACACCCAAATTTGCGTCATAATATAAATAACGTAATGGATTTAGCGCATGGCGATATTGAACTGGATGTAATATCAACCAGTGCGCCGGTTAAAACAAAAAAATCTGTGCCGCTTACACGGTCCAATACGTCACGCAAAGTTAAAATAACCAAGAAAAAGTAAGCAAAATAATTCCTTTCATAAAAAGTCGTCATAATGACGACTTTTTATTAGTTGATTTTATATCATTGTTTATGTAAATTTACCATGTAACAACAAAGGAGAAAATATGAAACGTGGATTTTCGTTAATCATATCTGGTTGTGCAATGGCTGTTGGTATTGTGACATCAGGTATCGCTAATAACAATACGCAATTACGTGACGCGATTTACAAGAATTGTGTGAATGAAATAAAAAACAATAATGCGGTGAAACAAGATACCGTATCACATGAAAAGATATGTAATTGTGTTGCGAATGATACATTAAAATCGGTCAGTCCAGAATCCGTGACAGTTTTTAATTCTCGTGGGTGGAATGCTTTTAATGAAAAATTTAACAGCAATGGCCAGATTGCCAAGACAACAAAGGCATGCATCGCAAAAATAAATAATACCGCTGGGACCAAGACTGTTCCTTCAACAGTGAACGGTTCAAATTTTGCGAATGTAAAGTTTGCCGAAGGCAGTTTGAAAAAAATGTTACAAAATAGTGCAGAAAAGGGTAAATCGCAGGGTGCAAAACAAAATAATTTATTAGAAATGCTAAAAAAAGATGGCGCCATAAAAAATGATTTTTTAAAGAATATGATTAAAAAACACCAATCGGCACAATAATTATGCGCTATATACATAAAAAACAGTCTTGCGGGACTGTTTTTTTATACCTTTGACAGTTTTATTTCCCAACACTGTGCCAGTTTTAAATCATTCGGTTCATTTGTAATACCGATTGATGTTATTTTATACGTTGCGATTGTGTTGCTGTAACCCCTGTGGAATATAACCGTATCATATTGCGAATTTTTCAGCCGTTTGTTCCAGTATTTGGTACAGGCACGATATTCAGATGTTTTTTCGCCAGATATAATTTTATCAAACCAATGATGTTTTAATACCAGATGTAATGTCTTGCTCATATAAACAGGCCCTACCTGTCGTAAATTATATCACATGCGTTTAACGCATACAAATGATAAAACCACACTTGATAATCATTTTTTTTGTGATAGTGTATACCTACAATGAAAAATAACGGCCTTATTGATATTCCACTGTCGTGCAGTTTTCTATTGGAACCTGCACTGGTTCGTTTTGCCCCATTGTGTTCTAATATGACGCGACAATCCTTAGAGTTTATTCATCAGTGGAACCTGGCTTTGTTATCTGTTTTATCAGAACCGCAAAACAAGAATCTGTTGGGACATTTGGGGCGCAGAATAATTCATGGTATGGATCATGGCCGTGAATTTGGGTACAAGTGTGTTGGCACTGGCGGTGATATGACATCATGGTCGTTGTTATACGCAATTCGTTTTACAGAAAGTCTGGATTTCTTAACCAGAAAACAAAAGACCGTAAAGAATATCAAATTTGTGGATTTGGGGTGTGGTTTATCACCTATGTCATTAATTGCAAAACATGGCTATAACATTTCAGATGCATATTGTATTGATACAGAACCCGTGATTTCAGATATCTATCAACAGACCTCTGATAAAATGGGCGTACGTGCACCTGAATTTACAGATTGGTCTGGTGTTGTTAATATGGCGCCCCAGGGTCATATAAATACAATTACCAGTATGGGCGTTTTTCCATACATGCCCACAGAAGAACAAATTGCACGCTTTGATTTCATTGATAAATATATTGATAATTTTTTGATAGAAATAAAATATAACCCCAATCCTAATCGCAGGGTAAAAAATGCTTTTTCGTTAAAAGATATGCAAGACATTGAACTGATTTTAAATACGAAAAATATAGAAAGCCTAGAAAATACAATGTTGCGCAATTCTTTGCGTTACTTGCGCAGGTTTCGCAGTCTGTTACCTAATTCGCGTAATTTTGTTGCCACCGAACGCAGCGTATTCCTTAGTCGATAATGGTATTTGTTGATAATTTACCCTTGTTGATATACAATAACAGCGTTATGAAAAAAATCATTTATATTTTTCGTCATGGTGAAACAGATGCTAATGCCGAAAAACGCATGCAGGGATGGCTAGATATGCCGTTGAACGCCAATGGTATGGCCCAGGCACAAGACTTGGCACAAAAATTGTCAGATATAAAATTTGATTGCGTATATTCTTCGCCATTGTCACGTGCATTTGATACCGCACGCGCAGTCGTTGGCAATCAACAGATTATATTGAACGGCGATTTGCGCGAATGGAATATGGGTGATTTTTGCGGACATATTGTACAATTGACTGACGCGCCGGCTGATACACCGATTGATATGTCGGGCGATGTTATATATGCACCACTTGCATTGCTGTCTAATGATGACTATGTTCCACCAAATGGCGAAAGTTATAATATGTTCATTGCACGTGTGCGTAATGCACTGATGGACATTGTTCAAAATACCAATGGCCAAACTATTGCGATTGCGACGCATCATGGTGTGGCGAAAAATATAATCAAACAATTTACAGACGTAAAATGGCCACGCAGTGGTATGCCAAATGCAGAATATTTCAAACTGGAATATGACGGTGAAAAATTTACTCTGATTGACATGCCAGATTGGTTGTCTTTGACAGTATAGTTTTTATATTTATTGCATTCCGCCTTACATAGCATTTTATCTTTCAGGTGCGTTTTGTTGTTGTTTTATCGCATTGTAATCCGCCATCATTTTTTTGACCGCGGATTCCAAGTCGGTTTTAATAGCATCTGGCGTGATATACTTGTCGACAAATGAATTTGCAAATTTCTTTTGTATGTTGCGGTTAAACAATTCGGAACCAATTAAGTCAACGATATGTTCTTTTAAATCTTGTGGCACATTATATTTTTGGATTATTTGTTCTTCTATCAAAATATGTACAAATTCATGCAAGAACGAATCTAATATTTTATATTTGTCGCCCCTATATTCAGACATACGCCAGATGATTCTTGGGGTGTTTCCATATCCATAACTGGCCCCATTACCATACAGGCATTCTATGCTCAATTTTGCTGGCATTTTGGTTTTCCACGCTGATAACAATGGAACAATTTGTTTTTCTACATCATGTTGAAATCTAGGTATGATTTCGTTTTTTATCAGTGTGTCAAAATGTGATAAATCAGACTCCTTGTAAATTTCATTTACAAATATATCGTGATAATATTGAATTTGTGCTGGTGTTGGTTTTTTCGTGTTTATAAAATCGTACATACGTTGGTCTTTCGGAAGAAAGTCACTATATTTATACCCATAATATTTTAATATATTATTATATCTCCTATGCATATGTGTGATAAAATCCCAACATTCTGCGGCATTAAGATGATTTAGCTTTATTTGCATATTTATTCCCCGTATGTCTGTTTTATATATTCTGTCAATGTTATTTCAATATTGTCAGACGTATCAATAAATTTTATACCATGCTGGTCGCATGTTTTTTTATATTGTTTGGATTGTTTAATAAAATATTCACCCATTTGTAAAATTTCATTATTCTCTTTTGCGGATGCCCAATCCGTTTTACGCGCACGTATTAAAAATTGTTCGGGTGTTAAATCTGGATAGCCTAAGCATACGATATCGCAGGTTTCAGAACAGGTGTTTTTCACAGCGGTTTCTGGGGACAGATGACAACCTTCAACAACATATTTTCTGGTTGGGTTTTCTTGATGTAATTGATGCATGTATTCAAAAATGAATTTTGATAAAATAGGCTCGCTTTTTTTAGGTTCTTCGTGCATGCCTAATTCAGGAAACGTTTTATAGAAGGTGGCAACAATCGCATCAATTGATATTAATCCGTATCCAAACTTATCACATATCATATTAGCCAGCGAAGATTTCCCAGCACGTGGCACACCAATAATTAATAAATTTTTCATAAATTATCCCTCGTTGCCCATAAATTATACCACACATCATCACAGTTTGCATCACAGTTTTTATTTATCTGGTGTATTTTGTGATTCTATAAATAAATCTAACCCGATGCCTATACCAATTTCCTGATAGTATGATGCCTGTTCTGTTGGTTGGTGCCGATACAATGTATATAAATCCAAATCCGTGTGAACTGGGGGCAGATAGTATTTTTTTTGCCACTGCATTACTTGATTGCCAATCATGCCCATCTTAGGATTTTGATAATCTATTCTATGATTATCTTCATGTGCAAGATAGATCAAGAAATTTGCAAGTGGATATTTAAATTCGGTAAAGTCTGTTTGTAATCTTATTATTTGTGTGTTGGGCGAGTAAGCGCTTTTTTTGCTTTTTTCTATTGCAGAACTAGTACCAAATTTTTGTCCACTGGCATCCAGGATAAGTTTTGCGAACTGCATTATCTGTGCTTCTGTTAGTTGTTCAAAGTTTTTCGCCATATTTAATATTTGTGGATTTGAAAGAATAATATTTTTATAGGCTTCCAGGCGTTCGCCAGCAACAAAATCTCCATTTCGTAAATCAACATATTCAGACATTGTTTTGATATATTTGGCAATTAAATTATTTTTGCTTTCTTCATCATCTGGTGCAATTTGTGCCATTTCTTTTTCAAATTGTTTTTCTATTTTTGAGAATTCTATGTTAAATGTCGAGTAGTTAGTATGCATTCCATTATTTAGTACAAGCAGTTTTTCATATTCTTGTACCAAGTCCGGAAATTTATCTTTGTATTGCATATAATTGTCGATACTAATTTTATTTATGTTATATTTGTTTACCAGTTTGTGCACAGTATCACGTTGTTTTTTGAACTTTGTATACATAGCGTTTAACTCGTCCCACGTATTCCAGTTTTTTACTGTCGATTGCATCAGCTTTATATCGGCATTAAACATTGCCTTAAAATCTTGCCAGGTATGATTGCGGTTACCGTATTTTTTGTATGCATCATAAAACACCCGGTCTTCGGGTGACATTTTGTCGACTTGCATAATATAATCCAAAGTCGGTATTTGTTTCTTTACTGATTGTATTAACAGTTTTTGAATGTTTTGTGATGCGTTCTCAAATAGTTCTTTTTTCATGTTTGTCTCATTTTTTATTTCCCATAAATTATACCACAGGCAATCACAGTTTGCATTACAATTTTTGGTGGGTCAGGGCAGACCCCCTCAACAAAAAAACGCACCGAATGGTGCGTTTGAAAACTGGTGCCGGTTGTCGGACTTGAACCAACGACCTACTGATTACAAATCAGCCGCTCTACCAGCTGAGCTAAACCGGCAATGCCCAACAATTATACATATCTGAAATCCGAACGCAAGTAAAAAATCATAAAATGTTAAACAGGGGCGTCTTGTTACTAAATATGCTTGACAAAACACCTGTATGTACTATAATATAAAGGAAAATAAAAAAGGAGTTGAAATGTTTTTAATATTTAACAAACAATTTCGTGCGGAAGAGAAATTTTTTAATGAAATTGCTAAAAAAATCAAAGCAACAAAAACACTGCATCACGTAAATATGCCTAAATGGGAATGTTATCAATTGGATTCCATTGATGTGCATTTTCATATTGATGATCGTATATTGAGAGTTTTGGATAAAGAAGGCAATCAGATTGGAACAGACATAAATTGTGAATATGGACACGGTTATACAACAGAAGATGAATTGCAAATGGTCCGTTTTAATAGATTCAGTCATTTGTTGGAATTTGTGCGTACAGAATATGCAAAAAGAAAAGAAAAAGCAGAAAAATTAGAACGTGCCGCAAAACAAATGCAAAAAAAGAAGGCGGAATTAGATGCAAAACTGGCCCAAAAAGAAAAGGCCGAAGCGGTAATTGCAAACGCCACAAAACGTTTAAAAGAATTGTAAAGATACGGGCGAACCGCCCGTTCTTTTGGTGTTGCAAACGTAAAAATCGTTGTTAGAATAATTGTCATGAAAAAATTACCGGAACTTTTGGCGCCGGCGGGCACGCTGGACGCGTTCAAGACCGCCATACTTTATGGCGCTGATGCTATTTATGCGGGATTGCCGGGTTTTTCAATGCGGGCACGTGCAAAAATCACTGTTGACGAGGTAAAGCAGGGTATCGAACTGGCGCATGCTGCGGGGAAAAAAGTTTATTTGGCGTTTAACCTGTTTGCGCACGATTCTGAATATGCGAATATGGACCGCGTCAGCAAGGTTATAAATTATCTGTCGCCTGATGCATTGATTGTATCTGATGCAGGTATCATGATGTATGTTCGTGAAAATCACCCAGATATTCCAATTCATATTTCAACCCAGGCGAATATTTGTTCGGCGAAAACGGTTAAGTTCTGGCAAAATGCGGGCGCGAAATTATGTGTTTTAGCGCGTGAGGTTTCACACAACGAATTTAAAAATATCAGACAAGAATGCCCAGATATTGGACTGGAAATTTTTGTTCATGGTGCAATGTGCATGTCTTATTCTGGGCGTTGTTTGCTGTCTAATTTTGTGACGGGTCGTCCGGCCAATCGTGGTGCGTGTGCGCAACTGTGTCGGTGGAAATATGACGTGATTTTGCGCGAACGTGAATCTGGTCTGGAAATGCCGATTGACGAAGACGAACGTGGCGCATACTTTATGAATTCGCGTGATTTGTGTTTAATGCCGCGCCTGGGTGATGTGTTATCTGCGAACCCCGACAGTCTGAAAATCGAGGGTCGCAATCGATCTGAATATTACGTTGGGTCTGTGGTTCACGCATATCGTTGTGCGATGGATGCGTACGCGCGCGACCCAGAATCTTTCACCCCAGATAAATTTATGGCGGAATTAAATCGTTTGGAAACACGTGGGTATACAACGGCGTTCTTTGATGGTCCGGTAAAGGCAGATGCGCACAATTACGAAACGACGCGCAGTACGTCTGATTATCATGCGGCGGGTGTAATAACGGGTGTGGATGAAAACAATATCACATTTGAATTGCGCAATGAAACGCGCGCCGGCGATGAAATAACATTTATTTTACCGGGCACCATGGACAAGGTTTCGGTAAAATTGGAAAAATTAATCAATTCCAAAAATGGCGAAGTGGTTGATAAAATGGCGGCCGGTATGGGCAACAGTATTTTAATCCCACGGTCTGGGTTGGGAACCGTGCACGCCGACAAATTTGTTCCATACGTTTTGGCATATAAAACTAAGAGATAATAAAAATGAACACAGATAAAAATAAACCACAAAGTGGTGGTGAATTGGTGCGGTCTGACGCGACATTCAGACCGTTGTTGACCAAACAGAGAATAGAAGAATTACTGGGTGAAAAATTCGGTAATGTCGTTATGTACAATTTGAATACAGACGAATTAAGTTCGCGCATGTATAACGAACATTTTGTTATTGGTGCGCGCCAGATGCCTGACATGGTTGCAGGTATCAAGGCCAACTGTGCCACCACACCGACTTTGGCGGGTCGTGAACCTGTGGCGGTATTTGCGAAAATATACGATTGCGATTACACAAATGTCTTTACAGACCGCGTTTTTTTCAATGTTCCACCATATAATTCATATGGCAAATGTATTGCGGGTAATATTATATTCTTTAACAAGGCAACGGGCATGTGTGAGGCGCTGCCACATGGGTGGTTTTACGCCTGTGGCAAAACGTGTCGTGGCTCTGCATCCGAAGAGGCCATATTATCAGTAATGAAAATTTTGTTAAATAACTTTAACGAGATTCGGAAATAAAAAATCTCCTTGCGGGAAATAGTCTTATTTGATATAATTACTGCGTCATCGGTGGTTATTGATGATGGGGTGTGACTACCCGTTTACCAGCGTCAGAAATGATGAGAAATGGCGCACACGTTGTGCCTTTTTATTCATAATGGCGAAAAATTCTCCTGACTTGGGTGGTCAGGAGGGCTGCGAATATGTCGAATAAGCACACAATTCTGGTAATTGTAGTCAACCTCCTGACCACTGTTTTGATTCAGTGGTTTTGTTTTTTTACAAAACCACCACGAACAGAAGGAAGGAGAGCAGACATGAAAAAATCCAAAATATTATCCAGTGCATTGGTGATGACAATGGTGTCATTTGGTGCATACGCGGCGGATGAGATGATAACGGGCGGCCCGAATACCTGTACGGTGGACGTCCTGGGTGTGTCGGCGGATGGCGCCACCGCAAACACCATTGCGGTTTGGAGTATAAATGAATACACATTGGCCCCCGGTGAATATTTAAACGTAACCGAAACATCGGTTGATAAAACCACGTGTCCTGCGGGTTCTTATTGCGTTGGTGGTGCCGGCTTTACGGTTGATAACGCGGCGACCAGTATCGCGACGTGCCCAACCGAATATCCGAACAGTGCAACGGGTGCAGGTGCCCAGAATCAGTGTTACACCGCATGTACGGTCGCAACGGCAAATATCGCGCACGCAACGGCGGTCGGCGGTAATGATTACTTTGGCGACGGGGTGGATACATGTACCCCTACTGGTTGTGAAACGGGCTATCATGTTCAAGATGGTGAATTGGTAATCATAGAAAAAGAACCATTGATACCGGTAAATTATGAAATATTGGGGAATGGTAATTTTGCATATATAGATTCGGACGGTTCTTCAAATTTTGTTGGCATACCAGAAGATGCACTGGATACGAACTCTACTTGGGTATCCGAGTTTGACTATGGTCGTGTATATGGTAAAGCATCATGTCAGCCTGCAATGAATCCAGCCGCGACAGTGTTATTTTCAGAGCAGACGATGACACCGGAAGAATATAAAGCGGCTCTGGAACCGATTGTAGGTAGTGTTAAGGCATCGTTTGCTGCCGACTTGGTTGCTGGTCAAATGGATGGTAGTATAAGTGAATTCGATGGAATTAAAGCGACTTATACGGTATTTATGAGTGAGCCAAATGCAAATTATTCTACAGACAGTGTCGGTCAATATTGTTATTGTCAAATGGATGGTTTTATGCCGACAGGCGGAACCAAGGAAATAGTTACGTCTGCCCCGTGGGTGTTTTTTGGCGACCGTGGATCGGTGAATGGTTGTGCTTCCGATTGTGCGAATTTTTGCGTATTTTACTTGCAGTATGATCATGTAATGTCTACTGGCTACCGTTCTGCGTTATTCGGGGCATTTGGATATACGGAAACAGGTGGAACCTGCGCGGCGAATACCATCAACATTGACTGGAATCCGGATAATGGTGGTGACCATACCCAGAATATGTGTACATATGACGGTGAAATCACATTACCAACCCCAGATCCGGTTAAACCAGGATATACATTTACCGGTTGGAAATTGGTCGAGTAAACAAAATTATAATCCATCCACTCTGTCATCCTGGGGCTTGACCCCAGGACCCAGGTGAATATGTAATGCGAAGCACACTTTGCTATAATAATGCATTAACTGGATTGCCGCGCGTCCGCTCGCAATGACAATGAGCAAGAACAGACTGGATTGCCACGGGGGATTTTATTCTTCGCGTACTCTTTCACGTTCGTGTTCGTGTTCACCAATTTGTCGGACGTTTTCATGTGTAAAAACCTGTTGGGTATTTTGCACAGTATTACCCGTACGTGGCGTACCAGATTCGAACGATATTATCTTTTTACGCAAAATTTCAATACTGTTTTGTATCTTGGTATTTGCATTTTGATACCATGAATTACGTTGGTTCGCCGGACATTTAATTGTTTCTTGGGCATCACGCGATGCGACAATTTGAATGTGCCATTTCTGACGATGGACAAATACCGCAGACTGTGCATATTTGGTCGCAGGGTTGTTATATGGAAATGCAAAGACCACATCGCGTAATGTATCCAGTGCATTTGTCCATGCATTCCCCAGTGTCCCACCGTCCAACCAATTTTTTAGTGACAGCCCAGAAAACAGCGTTTCAACGGCGTTGTCTATTTGCGCTTTGTCTTGTTCTGTCAGTTGACTTTGCATAAACGAATCAGCCGATTGACCGCTAAGCATTGCCAGTGTTTTTTCTAAATCCATACTCATGGTTTCTTGTCCTTGGTTACGCAGTTCTTTGGTTATACTTTGCAAACATAAACATTCTGATTTGTTGATGTTTGATTTGTGTTTTCGCCCCAGGTTTCAATGCCATGATTTTCTGTTCAGGTTGTTTTACAGGTACAGGTTTTGCCTGTTCTGGCACCTTGGTAACAGGCTGTTTTACCTGTGGCATTTGAACAACGGGTTTCTTTGCCTGCTGTGGTTTTGCAATTATTTTAGCCTGATTTTGTATTTTTGCCTGTGCCTGTTGCCATTGAACTGGTTTTGGTGCCTGTTGTGGTTTTACCTGTTCTTGTGCCTTTGCGGCGACCTGTACCTGTGGCATTTGAACGGCGGGTTGTTTTACCTGTTGTGGTTTTGCAATTGCCTGTGCCTGTGGTTGTTGTTGTACAACATTTTTTTGTACGGCCGGCATTGCCTGTGCACGTTGTGCCTGTGCGACTGATTTTTGCACTTGTTGTTGTGGCGTGTTGTTTGTTTTTTGTTTGGTGTCCGATTCTTTGGCGACAGTTTGTTCCGCGCTTAGTGCAATTTCGTATTGTTTAAACTGTTCATATATCAGATTTATAATACCCATTGCCTCACGAATCTGTTTTATACCGTATGCGCGCATTTGCTTTGCCTCGAATTCCGGCCTGTCCAGCGTGTTTTGACTGTTCTGATTCGTCATGATGACCTTTGACCAGTACTTTTTGTGCGCCGCATGCACGCGTCCTATGAACCTGGTGACCGGATTTGCGGGATTTTTAGATTTAATAAACCCGTCACATTGCCCCAGTGCATTATGCCATGATTGCCCCAATGATTTTTTATTGGTCCAATTTATCCATGCAAAACCAGAAAATAATTTTAGATACGCATCGGTCAGTTTTTTACGTGTATCACAGTTTATAATTTTTGCCAAATTTTTATCAATTCTGATAACGAATTTTTCCTGTGATTGTGCGGTTTGTACTTGTGTTTTCATATCGAACTCCTTTGGTTAACGTCGAAGTTCTGTGGCATCCCCCACAGCAAATATATATAGGGTGCTTTTTTGATATGTCAATACCTGTCAAGTAAAAAGTTTTTTTGACAAGGCATATAGATTTATGTAAATATGACATTGTTCATATCAGAGAAACATACTGTTGCCAATAATGGGCGGTGTGGATATGAACCATAATCTTGCCAATAATGGGGGTTATGCTAATTCATCGAAACCAAGGAGTTAAAAGATGAAAAAAACATTAAACGCGGCTGTTGCATTATCAGTTTTTGCTGTTCCTGCATATGCTGCGAATTTGGAAAACCCACTGTACATGCCAAAGCAGGGTGCAGTTTATTCCAAAACGTCTGTCGGGGTCATGTATAAAAAAGCAGACCATTCGGCGGCACACCAACAAAAAGGTCACGCAGGCGCCACAGAATTTCCAATCTGGCGCGTACACGAAGAATTAGGCTATGGTATTTTAGATGATTTGGAACTGTATGGTAAATTCGGATACACACACGACGGCGATATCGATCGCAAGGGTATGCATCTGGGCCGTGCAGGGTTAAAATACCGTGCATTAACAACACAAGGCGGATTCGTATGGGATATGTTTGCTGATATGCACTTTGGTGGTGTCAGTGCTATGTCCGGTTCATATGCCGCGGACGGATTTACATATGATAACTATTCCAACGGCCGTTGGGGATTCCATTTGGGGACCCAGTTTGGTCAAACATGGGATAAATTCAGCGTTGCTGCATTCGCAGAATTACTGCACACATTCGGCAATGATAACAATGAAATTGATATATCGTCTATTGCTGCATATTATAACAATTTGCCAGTAAATCCGCCTTACACTTATCCTGCTAATTTGCCAAGTGAAATCTCTGTTGATTTGGCATCAACAACTGAATTCAATGCCGGGTTCAAGGCGTTCTATGAAATTGACGACAAATGGTCAATCGGTGGTGGTTTCACATGGAAACGTCACGAAGACAACGGCGTAGAAGGTCTGGCGACAGATATTGATATGACTAACCCAACAAACAATAAGCTTCTGTCAGAACTGTTGAAACAAACCAAAGACATGAACGATGGGTTTGATGAATACATTGTTTCATTGTCTGTTGCAAATCAAATCACAGACATGATGCAGGTTGCCGTATATGGTGAATACACATTTGATAATTCACACAGTGGTTCACAAAACGGCACAGACGTCAAGGCTGAATTGGGCGTTCGTTTGAACGTTGAATTCTAAAACAAACGTTTGAAATAAAAAATAACTTATATTGGACAGAATCCCGCATTTCGCGGGATTTTTTTGTTGCGTTTTGTTGCAGTATTTTTGTAACATAAATCACAGGGCCGGGGGAATGTCAAATACAACAGGAAAGGTTTTGTTATGAAAGCGTATTTAGATATCTTAGATAACTGTCTGACCCGTGGAACAATGTCTGGCAATCGAACCGGAATTGATACCGTGCGTATTCCGTGGGGCGCAACATTTGAACATGATATGTCTAATGGGTTCCCATTGGTTACAACCAAGAAAATGGGGCTGAAAAACATTGCCACAGAATTAGAATTCTTTATTCATGGCATAACAGATAAAAAGTGGTTACAGGACCGTAATTGTCATATATGGGACGAATGGGCAAATCCATCTGCGTGGAAACCGTTGTACGAAGAAAAATTGGTTAAATTATCGGTTGGTAATTGGACACCTGCCGTGGATAAAATTATGCGCGAAGACGCAATGAATACCGCACGCGATTTGGGCCCAATTTATGGATGGCAATGGCGTCATTTCGGCGGTCAGTATAAATGGAATCCGGACAATCCGTCTGATAATTTTGAGAAATCGGCACCCGGTGTTGATCAATTGGCGACTGCGCTGGATATGATAAAATGCGACCAAACAAATCGTCGTATTATCGTAAACGCGTGGAACCCAAAAGATCAACCACCAATGGCATTGCCGCCATGTCACAATATGCACCAGGTCTTGGTCCATGATGGCAAATTACACTTAATTTGGACCCAGCGTTCATGCGATATGTTTCTGGGAATACCGTATAATATCGCATCTTATGCGTTACTGCTGTTGCTGTACGCCAAAGAGGCGGGTCTGACCCCCGGGGTATTGCGTGGTGAATTGCATGATGTTCATATTTACGAAAATCATATCCCCCAGGTCAAAGAACAACTGTCGCGTACACCACATAAATTGCCAACGGTTGAAATCCCGAATGAAAATTGGCGCGGAATGTTAAATTGGCACGCCCAGGACGGATTTAAATTAAAAGATTATGTCTGTCACGAACGTCTGCGTGGCGACGTCGCCAGATAAGAAATGCCCGTCCGGGCATTTTTTTTTATCAAAAGCATTTACAAACACTTGCGCAAGTTTTTGTAAAATGATATAATGTACCCAAAGGAATTGGACAAGGAATGAAAAAAATCAAGGTTTCTGCCGTTTTGACCGGTATTTTGCTGGGTACGCCATTTGTGGCAGATGCCGCATATCCTGTTTATCCCGGATATCAAAATGGCATGGCAATGCCGACACAGCAAATGCCAATGCAATATAATCAGGTTCAAAAATTGCCGTCCCAGGCATACAGTATGGCGTATAATCCCACGGTTATGGCCCAGCCAACACGTGTGACGGGTGCGTTGCCGCGTGTGGGATCGACCCAGACCGTTGCGGGACGTCAATATTATCAACCGGCCGATTATGACAGGTTGGCGGACAGTGGCCTGTATGTCGGTTTGTCTGTCGCATATAATGCGTCATTGATGGGTAAAATTTCGTCTGATTATACCGGTGAAACAGATGCCTATACGGTACCCGGCGCGTTTAAAGAGGCTGACTTTGATTCAGACAGTGTGATTCCGTTGCAATTATCTGTGGGTGCGGCGATTAATAACGATGTTCGTGTTGATTTTTCTTATACTCGTTATTCTGGTATCGCGTATCCCAAAACTGTTGAAACATCGGATGGTTCGGGCGGATATGTCCCGGCCCAGGTTGATGGCGGTGCGATAACTGCGAATACGACGATGTTAAATGTCTATTATAATATTGATACATTTACAGGTTACCTGGCGGGCGGTTCGTTGCGTCCGTATGTTGGTGCCGGTGTTGGGATTTCACTGAATACAATTGCTGATTATACGGTATATGATAACACTTTTTATGAAGTGATAAGTGATATTTCTGGTCTGCCGGCGGGTAAGTTAACCGGGGTATCTGATATTGTTGCGTATCATAATGGTGGCACAACCGAAGAATTGGCATTTATGCTCGAGGGTGGCGTTACCACAGAACTAGAAGGCGGTATAAAATTGGACTTCTTTGTTCGCTATGCCAATTTGGGCCAGGTCAAGACATCTGGCAGTATTGTTTTATCCCAGGTTGAATGGCTGTCTGATGGCGCAGGTATGGAATACGAGGCCCCATACGACAGTGTATTCCATTATACCAATTGGTATGAAAGTGGGCGACTGGGGTTGGTTGATGTCGGCCTTAGGTTAAGATTACAATTCTAAGAATCGCATTTGCCGGACGCGTGTCCGGTGTATGCATTTATTGCAAGAGAGAGAATATGAAAAATACATCTGTTGGTTTATTTTGTTCGGCGTTTGCAGTAATGGCGGTCTGTGTTGGTTCTGCGGATGCGGCAATTCGTGTTGGAAACGCGTCACGTTCCAATGCCCAGGCATATCAACAGGTGAATGAAATGCGTTATGGTGCGGTGCCTGAAAATCAGGTTGTACAACCGACCACGTTACCAATCAATGTTACAAATTCAGAATTGGCCCAGCAGATTATAGACGGCAATGCATCGTCTGGCGTTGGAATTGATACACTGGAACAGTGTTCTATGATTTATCCCACCGGTACTTTTGAATGGGCGCGTCCGACACTGGGACGTCGGGCGGGTGCATCATCAATGTGTACGGCGGTTGTTGAAATGCGTGCCTTGGGCGCGGGTCAAAACGGCGAGGATATAGTTGTCGCGCGTGCCAATTTGGCGGCGGGTGATTCTATGAAATGCAACATTTCATCTTTCCCCGAGGGCGCCTGGTTGCCTGCAGCGGGAAATATTGTTTTTCCGGCAGATGCGGCCCCAACCATGGAAGATGTTATTGCGGTTATGAATGAAGAACAAAAACAAAATGCCGCGCTAAAGATTATTGGTGGTGTTATCCTGGGTGGGCTGGGCGGCAATATGACGGGCGCCAATGACGCCGGTAATTCCAGTTTGCTGGGTACAGACAAAGATAAAATGAAAAATACGGCGATTGGTGCCGGCCTGGGTGCGGCGGTAATGCTGGGGAATACATATGGTGGCAAGGTCGCAGGCGACATGATTTTATCCACCGGGGTAAATGCGGCGGCCGGTGGTGTGGTTGGTAATGTTATCGCATCTGGTGATTCTGTATTGCGTATTGAAAATTGCGTGGTTGAAGACATAAACACAACATGCCTGTGGGGATATTACAAGGAAACAGAAGACATGGGCAACCGCAATGCGTATGTTAATGTTTCCAATATAAACGATTTCTTGGTCTGTGAATCTGATGGCACAAATGGCACAGATGACAAAAAATGTGAGTATAAACGTTTGTCGGGTGGTATGCCAGATGGCTGGGTTTCGGGCACCAAGCGCAAATCTGATAATCGGATTATATATACATTAGAAGATGCATACAAAGAAGATCCGAAATTCAGCACCATTACAAGCAAATATTGCTATAAAGATGGCGATATGATAAATGGCGTTGATCAATGTTCGGACAATAAAAACATCTATATTAAATTACAGGGCGCCCAGATTGTTAAAAAACGTACCCCTGCCATGATTGTCGGGGTTGAAGACAAGGCGTTTGGGTACAAGAATTGGGCGGATCTTAGAAAGAATTTGGTCGGTAAAAAAATTGTTGGACGCAGTGGTAATGGCACGGCCCAGGATTTGAATATCACTGTTGATGGCGAAATCAAAGATGAATTAGTGTTTGCCGAAACTGATGGGGATTTTGAACCAATGACCCTGGATGCCGAAGACGGTGGCATAATTGATTTGGATAACAAGGCGCGCTTAAAAGACACATTGACCGGCGCGGGTGTTGGTGGTGCACTGGGGGCATATTCTGCATACCAGGGTGCCCAAGACGATGTTACCCAGCGTTGGTTGGCAGAAACCCAGGCATACAAAGACTCGTTATACAAAGTCATATGTGCAACAGGTACGCGATTCCTTAGTGCGTATAATGACGAAATTATGATTCCAACGGCATCAGGCCAATAAAAAAATGCCCAAACGGGCATTTTTATTTTACTGTGTAATTATTTCCATAACACGACCAACAACATTATCTATTGCGATACGTTCTTGTTCCATTGTATCACGATGGCGCAGGGTGACCGTGCCGTCTTCTATTGTTTGGTGGTCGACAGTTATACATACCGGGGTTCCGATTTCATCGTGTCTGCGATAGTTTTTACCAATATTGCCCGAATTTTCTAATTCAATACGCCCAATCCCCATTTTGCGCAGTCTGCCAACAATATCGTTTGATATGTTTATCAATTCCGGAACATTGCGTGCCAATGGTATTACCGCCGCCTTGACCGGTGACAGACCGGGCTTTAATTTCAACACAGTACGTGTTTTACCATCACCCATGTCTTCTTCGGTGTATGCCTCTAACATAACGGCCAGCATTGCGCGATTTACCCCCATTGCGGTTTCAATAACGTATGGGATAAAGTTTTCGCCCGTCTGTGGGTCAGAATATGACAGTTTTGTTGTGCTGTCTTTGTTTTCAATAACATTGGCATTTATCTTGTATTCATCTTGTGATTTTGTGTGTGATCCTAAATCAAAATCTTGTCTGTTATGAATACCTTCGACTTCGTCAAATCCGTCTGGGAATTCGTATTCAATGTCGACGGCGGCCTTGGCATAGTGGGCCAATTTTTCATGTGGCATAAAGCGTAATTTTTCCCCCGGTATACCCAACACATTTGTCCACCAAGACAAACGTTCATCCATCCACATTTTGTGGAATTTTTCATCGTCTGCCGGGTTTACAAAGTACTGCATTTCTGCCTGTTCAAATTCGCGCATACGGAACACAAATCCACGCGGTGAAATTTCATTGCGGAACGCCTTGCCGATTTGTGCGATACCAAATGGCAACTTATGCGGACGCGCGTCCAATACGTTTTTAAAGTTGGTATATGTTGTTGTTGCTGTTTCTGGACGCAGATATGCATTAATTGCACCGTCTGCGGTTGCGCCAATCGACAGCCCCATCATCAATTGATATGCGCGTGGTTCTGTGATTTCGGTACTGCCACAATTATCGCATTTTGATTGATCTTTCATTTTATCCTGGCGCATACGTGTGCCGCATTTTCTGCATTCGACCAGTGGGTCTGAAAAACCGGCCTCGTGCCCAGAATATTTCCACAGCAATCTGTTGGTAATCAGTGCCGCATCCAATCCTTCGATATCATCACGTGAATAAATCATGGCGTTCCACCATGCGTTACGAATATTTTTCATCAGTTCAACGCCGTATGGACCATAATCGTATGTTCCACCCAAACCACCATAAATTTCAGAACCTGTAAAAATAAAACCACGACGTTTGCATAATGCGACAATATCATTAACTGTTTTTGCTGGCATAATCTAATCCCTTGTTTTTGTAACGGAATATATATTATACAGTTTTTATCTTTTTACAATAAAAATATAAAAAAAAATCCCCAAATCGGGGAATTTTTTTATTATGCATCTGGGGCAATTGCGCCAACAGGACATACCGCGGCGCACGTGCCACACGAAATGCATTTTGATGGGTCAATTACACATTTGCCGTCTGCGCCAATTGAAATTGCCGCCACAGGACACATACCCATACATGTGTGACAACCGATACACTGATTTGGATTAATTTTATAAGCCATTTTTTACCCCTTGTTTGTTTTATTCACGATTGAACAGACTTAACAAATATTGGAACATTGCAACAAATGATATATACAGATGTAATGCGCCCAATACCGCTAATTGATTTTTTTGTTCCCCGTCACCAATTACGACATACGCGCGTTTCAGGTTTTGCATATCGTATGCTGTAAACAGTGCGAACACTAATACGCCGACAAATGAAACAACCGCGCCAAATGTTCCGCCCAACATCGCCGGCCATATAAATGACAGGACACCAATAATAATCAACCCAATCATCCCCATCATTAAAAATATACCCAAGAAAGATAGATCTTTGACAGTTTTATAACCAAACATTGCCATACATGCAAACATCAACGCCGCCACAATAAACGCCGTCAATATAGATGCCGGGTTAATTGACAGTGCAACCGCAATCAGTGGTGTCATTGTGACGCCAATCAGTATTGCATATATAATCAATAACCATGCCGCGGTCACAGGTTTCATATGAAATACACGTACCTGGGCCCAAATTGACAATGCCAATCCACCAAACAGTAATACGTAATACAACGCGGACATACCACCTGTGTTAAAATTAAATAAATATTGTAAACCGCCACCCCATATTGTCATATACGCGGCCAGCGCAGTTACACCAACAGCCCCAAACATCAGTCCAAAGATACGTTTAAAATAAGATTCAATGCCACCGACCTTTGCGTTTTTTTCCCCAGACATCTGGCGTGCGGTTGTATCCGTCACAGTTGATTTTTTTGTTGCCATTTTATTTTTCTCCTTGTTATTTGATATAAATATAATACAATCGATTATCTTTTCAAGATAAATAACAAAACAAAAGGATTTTTTTTATGGCAAATATTGCAAATAAATTCGGGGCCAGACTAGGCAGTTGTTCATTTCGTGGGGTTCTTGATTGTCTGGCGTCTGAACGCATGGCCAGACAGGCCAGACAAGATTTGGACGCCAAAATAGAAGACTTGCGTTCAGAACTTAAAACAGCCACAGATGACAGACGTATCGCCGGCATAAACAAGGTTCTTGGCAGCCTGGAAATTATACAGCGCGTACAAAACAGCAGATAACGTAACTATGTCAATAATAATCAATCCAATTTCACCGGTCGCATTTTCAGTATTTGGTTTGGACGTGCGCTGGTATGCACTTGCGTATGTTGCGGCATTTGTAATTGGATTTTGGTTATTTAAAAAACTTATCAATCGCCCGGACAGTGTTCTGAAAATATCAACCAGGCAACTGGATGATTTGCTGACCATGGTGGTGTTTGGTGTGATAATTGGTGGCAGGTTGGGGTATGTTTTGTTTTATAACCCGACTTATTACCTGATGCATCCGTTGGAAATATTGGCGCTGTGGCATGGCGGGATGAGTTTTCATGGTGGTCTGCTGGGTGTTATTTTATCGGTCTTTTGGTTTGCGCGCCGTGCGCGTGTAAATGGTTGGGCGGTACTGGATATAATGTCTGTTGTTGTCCCAATTGGACTGTTTTTCGGCAGAATTGCAAACTTTATAAATCGCGAGGTTATGGGCCGTCCCACAGATGTACCATGGGGTGTTGTCTTTAATGGCGACACACCAATTCCCCGTCACCCCAGTCCACTGTACGAAGCCACCACCGAAGGTGCACTGTTATTCGCCATTATGTACTGTCTGTATCGGTATACAAACCTGCGTACGCGACCGGGCGCATTGGCGGGTATTATGGGAATGCTGTATGCCACATTTCGTGTTGGTTGTGAATTTTTTCGCGCCCCAGACGCACAAATTGGCTTTCTGACGTCGTGGGGATTGACTATGGGGCAAATGCTGTCTGGTCTGATGTTTATTGCCGGCGGTTTGATTTTGGTTTATGCGTTGAAAAAAAAGCAATAAAATCCCCCGAATTTCGGGGAAATAAATATAAATTTTTTATCGTTCGTTTGATTTATCTGCAATTTTTTTGTCACGTACGAATATTTTTGCGATTGCACCAAAAAATCTTTCAGTTTTGCTTTTGTCTTCCAGTTCAATCGGATACCCAGACGCAATTAAATCGCGTTTTGCACGATTGAACCAATTTAATATCGTGTCGTGTCTGTCAACAGACGCATCAGGGTCAGATTCATATAACGCTTTCTTGGCAGCCCGATATGATTCTAACAACTTTTTTTGTTCGTTTGTTAATTTTGCCATATTAAAACTCCTTGCTTTTCAGGCATTATAGCATATTTTTATGAAAAATCAAATTGCTGTATTGTGACGCAGTTGCACTGATTTTTTACTTGCGCAATGAAACGTAATAAATTAAAATAAAATTGAAACAAAAGGGGGAAAATATGAACGTACAAGTTGGCGGTTAATCTACCACATTTTTTATATAGAATAACATAACAGAAAATAAAAGAAAAAACACCCAACAGGGCATTTGATTTTTATGGCGACGGGTAGAGGGGTGCCTTGATAACCAAAAACTAAAATCAAAAAAATCTTGTGAACTGCGATTTTTTGAGATTTTACTAATTGTTTATCTGCGTATTCCCTCGGCATAAATGCCTGTGGGGCAACCGTAACGATTTTGGTGCGTTTGCACTGATTTTTACTTGCGCAATGAAACGTAATAAATTAAAATAGTACCATATAATCCAAGGAGGCTTTTATGTTCTGTAAGATAATTCTTGAAGATGATACCCAGGACTAATCGCAATGAGTTTTGAAGTATAAAAAATGATTTGACATTTATTGTGTCAAAATGTAAACTAAGTGCGCTAAACCCAAGCCACAGGTTCGGTGACGGACGTCAACGTCAGTTGCGGTCAGCGAACAAAACCGTAGGTTGAAAGACCGACGGAAAAAAGAAAAAAGTTTCGGATGGTTGGCAGAGCGGTCGAATGCGGCGGTCTTGAAAACCGTTGTGGGGGCAACTCCACCGGGGGTTCGAATCCCTCACCATCCGCCATAAAAATCAAATGCCCGACGGGCATTTTATTTTTATGTTGCGCATGGTCGGATGAGAACCCCCAGGGGGTTCGACAACAAGTAGATTTTGGCAGTGTAAACGCACCAAAATCGTTACGGTTGCCCCGCAGGCATTCATGCCAAGGGAATACGCAGATAAACAATTAGTAAAATCTTAAAAAATCGCAGTTCACAAGATTTTTTTGATTTTAGTTTTTGGTTATCAAGGCCC
>JAZSAG010000025.1:0-9849 GCA_045601765.1 Candidatus Enterousia sp.
GCTGTTTGGTTCAACCAACTTCCAACCAGAGAACGTATACCCAACCTTTACCGGTTCATCTGGCAGTGTGATTTCACCGTCATAATAACACATATTTTGTGTATGCGCGCCACCATTGTCCGGATTCCAATCGATGTTGATTGTGTTAGCGGCACATATGCCGGTTTGAGTATAGCCCAATGCACCGAACACCGCAGCATGGAACGCGCGAGAGACCACGTCATCGTTCTGCAGGTTGCCCGCACAGTCGCGCGCGCAATAGGACGCGCAAGCGTCCGCCAACCCGTAGCCGTCGTAGAACACCCACGGGGCAGACGTGACAAATGTTTTTTCACCCAGGACACCGTCCGTTATCGCGCTAAATCCATCCATTTGGCAATAACAATACTGACCAGTATCCGTCGTTTTGTATTCTGCATCATAATCACTGCCAAATACTACGTCTATCGCCTTATACATATCCTCCATGCTCATTTTACCAGACTGTACGTCTTGCAATACCTTGACCGCAAAATCCGTCTTCGCCTGGCCCGCAAGCGGTAACATCGCAGTTCTAAATTCTTCAACTGTTATACCGCCACTCATTAGCGCTGACTGGTTAGATGTTATGTATGCCATACCGGCATCCTTTATCTGAGGTTGGCATGACGCCTTGCCGTATACCGCGCCATAGTCAAAACTTGCGGCCCAGGTGTTATTCGCAGTCAAACCCGCAGCCGACGCATTGCTGTTCACTGTACCAGATTGATCGATATAAGCATAACCGTTTCCCGCCGTTTCATAGTTTACGGGGATTAATGGTGTTTGTTCGACCAATTCTATATCATTATTGACGTGGTAACCTGTGTCGCACGCCGTGGCGTAACAGGCATCCGCCCCGTCGCCATAGTAATCGTTACCGCCAACCGCCGTGGCATGCGCTATGTTTGCTGTTTCCAATGTACAAGCCTTGTAACACTGCGTATTTGCCGATGCACCTTCGTCTGAATTTGCATACCCCGCCGGACATGCATTGGTACCTTTGTTTTCGCTTTCAATTGTGTACACACCGCCCGGACAATATGACCCGGGTTTACATGGCACGCACATCATTGCATCACCAACAACCGCCAAATATTGCCCCGCCAGACAATTATTTTCGGTGATTTTACACATACCACCGGTCATTCTGTAATCCATTGCATCAAACAATGCGGCCTTATAGCCATCATACCCCATAATATCACCTTGCGAACCACCAGCACAATGATAAACACACATCTCCGCACAATCATCTGCAGTATCTTGCGTTAATATATGTACCCATGGTGCTGATACAATCGGTTCTTTATCGCCACCTGCCGGCACAAAATCCGTCAACTGACAATAACAATGTGGACCTGAACTGTCTGTACTGTAATCCACATCAAATACTTTCTCCAACCTAATATATCCTTTAGCAGCGAACTCTTCAATAGCCATTAATATCTCATATAAATTTTCACTCGTAACATTACCACCCGAGATTACAAGCGACAATTTCAAGGCCTCTGCCATAAATTTTGCTACCCCAGGATCTGTTACACTTGCCACAGCAGACTGATATTCTTCCAATGTCATCGTTCCATTTTCCACTTGCGCAGCATATTCTTTTAAAATCTGTTGTAAATCTTCATCATGTCTTTTTGGTTGACAACTGGCACGACCATATACCATATCATCACCCATTTTATTTACCCATGTATTATTTTCTGTTAATACAGCCTCAGGATAATAGTCTGAATGCAAACGACCATTAGAATTTATAGACGCAAACGTCCAATAAAAATCCTTAAGATCTACTGGAACCAATGGTGTTTTTTCATAAAATTCCAAATCACTTTCTACATGATATCCCAATTCGCAATTTGTGGCGGCGCATGTGTCGGCATCGGTTGTGCCGTAATAGTCATTACCACTGACCGCGGTTGCGTGTTCTATATTTGCGTTTGCGACCGTACATGCAGTATAACATTCATTGTTGGTGCCCGCACCCGCCGCAGATTCTGTATACCCCGCCGGGCAATCAAATGTACCACTGGCCGCGTTTTCAATCGTAAATGTTCCGCCCGGACAATATGAACCCGCCGGACACGTTGTACATGTCAGTGTATCTTCATCCAGGTATTGTCCCGCACCGCATTCATAATCATTCAACGACCATGTTGCAATGGTGTTTGCCGTTGCGTTATTGTCGGACACACCCAATACATCCACCGTACATGTGCCCGCACCGCCGGTAATTATCCCATCCGCCGCATACGCGCCAAGGGTCGTCATAATAAATGCACTGGATAAAAATAGAATTTTTTTCATGTCTGCTCCCCTTCTTTTCTGCCGTGGGTGGTTTTGTAAAAACAAAACCACTGAATTTTATGCAGTGGTCAGGAGGTTAACGACAATCAAACGAATTGTGTGCTTATTCGACATATTCACTGCCCTCCTGACCGCCCAGATCAGGAGATTTCATCGAAAGCCAATATACACAACACAATCAATGTCATGCATTGTTTTCAGATGCGTTTGAACGGGTCGTTACACCCCATCATCAATAACCACTGATGACATGATCATTTTATCAAATATGACAATTTACCGCAAGGGGAAATTTAGGGAAAGTAGCGAACAATAATCGGTTATTTCCGCCGGTGCAAATGCCCCATATGACCATGTCGGCATCCATTCGGCCACAAACCAGTTGTGCCATTTCAATACCACCCACTGGACAAAACAAAGCCCTAAATGATTATGCCAGTAAAAATTGACGAAAAAAAATGCCCCGATGGGGCATTTTTTATGACAATTTATGAATTACCAAACCACTGCGTAATTTTGGTTCAAACCATGTTGTCTTGGGTGGCATGATATTTCCTGTGTCTGCGATATCAATAATTTGACGCATCGTAACAGGATACAGTGCAAATGCCGCAACCATTTCACCACTGTCAACACGTTTCTGTAATTCACCCAGGCCACGAATTCCACCAACAAAGTCAATTCGTTTACTGGTTCGTAAATCACCCAGATTCAATATTTTATCAAACACCAAATTTGACAGCACTGTTACATCCAAAACACCAATTGGGTCATTATCGTTATATGTACCATCTTTTGCTGTCAAAGAATACCATTTGCCATCAAGATACATGCCAAAGTTATGTAATGCATTTGGCTTGTAAATATTTGTTCCCATATCAACAACATCAAAAGATTCAGATAATTTTTCTAAAAATTGTGATGGGGTTAAACCATTTAAATCTTTGACCACGCGGTTATAGTCAATAATTTTCAATTGGCTTTCTGGGAAAATCACCGCCAAGAAATAATTATATTCTTCTTCGCCTGTGTGATTTGGATTTTGTTCGCGTTTTTCCGCACCAACACGTGCCGCCGCCGCAGTACGATGATGACCGTCCGCCACATACAACGCAGGAATTTCCGCAAATATTTCTGTTATGCGTTTATTTACATTCGCATCACGAATTACCCAGAAAGTATGTCCGAAACCATCAGGCGCAACAAAGTCGTATTCAGGTTCTTGATTTTTCACAATATTTTCAACAATTTCGTTCATTTCTGCGACATCAGGATACGCAAAAAATACAGGTTCTATATTTGCATTTTGAATACGCACATGAATCATACGGTCATCTTCTTTGTCTTTGCGTGTCAATTCATGTTTTTTGATTTTACCAGTCATATAATCATCAACATTTGCCGCAGCGACCAAACCGTATTGTGTACGGCCGTCCATTGTTTGTGCATAAATATAATACATTTCTGCATTATCTTGGACCAACCAACCACGATCCTGCCACAGTTTGAAATTTTGGACCGCTTTGTCATAAACAGGCTGGGAATGTTCATCTGCAATTGGGTCAAAATCAATTTCAGGTTTAATAATATGCAGCAAAGATTTTTCGCCGGCCTCTGCTTTGGCTTCCACAGAATTCAATACATCATATGGTCTTGATGCGACCTGATCTGCCAAATCTTTTGGTGGTCTGACCCCTGCGAATGGTTTTATTTTCATTTTTCACTCCTGTTTTTTTGTTTTATTTATCTTCCAGTATTGCGATACCCGGTAATGTGCGGCCCTCGATAAATTCCAAGAACGCCCCACCACCGGTTGAAACATATGTTATATCGTCTTTGACGCCACATGCCTCTAATGCGGCGACGGTATCTCCGCCACCGACAATACTTTCCAATTTACCTGCACGTGTTTGTTCGGCAATAGTTTCCGCCAACGCAAACGAACCATACGACCATGTTGGCATCCATTCTGCCATACCAACTGTGCCGTTCCAGATTACTGTACGTGCATGACGAATTGCATCTGTATCACGTTTTGTTGTGGCAACACCTGCATCAATAATCACATCATCATCTTCGATTTCTGTAAAGTCTTTATTTACGCGCACCGCATCACGTTCAAAAACCTTGGCCACACCTTTGTCCAGTGGTAACAGAACCTGGCAATCATGCTGTTTCGCATATTCTAATATTTCCAGCGCATTTTCTTTTTGGTCTGCTTCATACAAAGAATTACCAACCTTGGCGCCTTGGGCATAGTTGAATGTTGTTCCCAGCGCACCACCGATAATCAGTGTATCAGATAATTTTGCCAATGCCTTTAACACACCGATTTTTGTAGAAACCTTGCTGCCTGCGACAATAGATAACAATGGACGTTTTGGATTTTCCATAACCGCCGTCAGGTGCAAAATCTCGGATGCCAATAAACTGCCGGCATATGAAGGCAGTATTTCCGCCACACCAACGGTACTGGCATGTGCACGATGAGATACCGCAAACGCATCGTTTATAAACAAATCATATCCACGCGCCAATTCTGCCGAAAATGCCGGATCATTTTTTTCTTCGCCTTCGTAAAAGCGCACGTTTTCCAGCAACACAACATCACCATCATGCATATCGGCCATAAAATCTTTGTCCAAACAATCCGGCACCAATTTTACCCCCATATACTGGGCAATTGGCGCCAAAGTATATTCCATATTACGCACACCCTTTGGACGGCCACGATGTGCAACAATCGCAATTCGCGCCCCACCGGCACGCAGTGCATTTATTGTTGGCATACTTTGTTCTATTCTGAATGCGTCTGTGATTTGTCCATCGACGATTTGTACATTAAAATCATCACGTAACAACACATATTTGCCGCGAACATCCAGATTTTCAATTGTGCGTAGTTTCATTTTTTATCCTTTGCTTAATTGGTCCAAAACTTTTTCTGTAATGTTGATTTATACCATATTTTTCAATGGCTTGCAAATGAGATGCGGTGGGATACCCTGCATTTTTATCCCATGCATATTGCGGATATTGTTTGGATAAATCTGCCATGATTTTATCACGTGTTTGCTTAGCCACTATGGACGCCGCCGCAATTGACACAGATTTTGCGTCACCCCTGACCACAGACATTCCATTTAAATCCATTGGCATCCGATTTCCATCAACCAGACAGAAATCTGTATCACACCCCAACGCATTAACCGCCCGCGTCATCGCCAACATAGACGCCCATAATATATTTAATTCGTCTATTTCCATTGGACTGCATTGCCCCACCGCCCAAATAGTATTATTTACAATCCATTCGTATGCCACCGCCCGCTGTTTTGCGGTCATCTGTTTAGAATCACGAATAATCACCGGTATTTCAATATCACGCCTGGGGAACACGACCGCAGCCGCAACCACCGGCCCACACAACGGCCCCCGCCCTGCTTCGTCCACACCGGCAACCAAATCATATCCAGAATTATTTTCTAAATCAAAACTGGGGTTTTCTTTTCTCATAGCACAAACATAGCACCACCCCCAAACAAATTCAAAGCATTTTTATTAAATCAACAATCTTTTTGCGATTTGCTTTTGCACATAAGAATCTTCGCTGTTATACAATGGCCAATTTCCATTTGCCAATTCCTTCATTGATGTCAGTGGCTGGTCCAATCTGGCGCGATACAGCCACAGATTAGACATCACACGCTTTATATAATTACGTGTTTCGTACGCAGGGAAACTTTCGATATACAACAACGGGTCATATGTATAGAAATTCTTTTCAAATTCAACCATATTTCCCATACCTGCATTATATGCAACCAGCATTTTAATAATACTGTTTTCCACACGCTGATGCGCCAACAGATCAACAATATATTGCTGGCCCAAGAACATATTATGTTCTGGATTAGACATATCTATTTGAGATATATCCACCTTGTTCGCACGCGCGACGCGTTTTGCGGTACTGGGCATTAACTGCATCACGCCATTTGCCCCGGCCCCAGATTTAGCGGACACCCGGAAATTACTTTCCTGTTTTGTTATCGCCAACAGCAACGCCCTGTCAATAGACCACCCCCCCATTGGTTCCCAATCAGGCAATGGATATTGTGCAGAATAAATAATATCATCATCAATTTCCAAAATTCCCCTATCTTTGATAACACTGGCCGATTGGACAGACACACGTGGCAAATTAAATGCCGTTGCCACAGAATTAATCGCATGTAATAACCTGTCACTGGCCTGGGGGGTGATTAAATATTTCAAATATTCTTCTGCCCTATTTTTTCTGTCGACCTGCAACAACGCCAATGCCATTTTACCATACTTAGTATTTTTCAACTCTTCTAAATCTTCATCTGTATATTCCTGTTCAAAGAATTCATATTTTGGCACATCGCCCAACATTGTCGCAGACAACGCCCCATAGAAAGCCATTGGATATTGCGCTGCGATTTTCCAGTATTTTTTAGCAGCCGTCCTGTCACCACGAAAATCGGCGGCACGCCCGGCCCAGAACGCGGCCTCGGTCTTTCTGGCATTATTTATTTGTTTCAGATCCAAGATACGGCTGAAATATTTTTGTGATTCCGCATATTTTTCTTCTTTAAAGTACAGCAATCCCATTGACCACAGCCCATATTCAGAATTCGCATCAGACGCCACGAACCCCCACTTTTTAGCCAATTCCATTTCACCATTTGTATAATAAATAAAAGACAATCTGCCGGCCAATCTGCCATAATCAGATTCAGACAACCCTTTTTTCAAAACCTTATCTTCTAATAATTGTCGTGCGACCTTTGTAGAACCGCTGCGTATTGCGCGTTTAAATTCATCAATTTTTGTTGCGACTTTGCCTGTATATTTATCTGCGGTCCATGTTTCCGATTGTGCTGTTTCAATAGATTCATTCCCGGTTGTAATATTTGGCACCTTGGGTTTACGTACAGTTGCCTTTTTATAATTTGCAATTTTTTGCAGACGCACGGCACCGGGCATATCATAATACTTTTCCATCCATGCAACCAATTCTTTGCCCCGCGTATGATATGTATCAGAAATAAATCGTTGGTATAAAACCTCGTTCATCAACAATTTATCAGCGATTTGATTTTCAACCTTTATTGCGGTATTTATTTTTTCTTTATCCTGCAGTATAAAAATTTGTTCATATAATTTTGCATCCACATCTGTTAAAATATGTGGCAAACGTGCAGCCCATAAATTTACAGGCAACACAAACATGGCAAAAAAGCACAATAATATTCTCATCTCGCTTTACAATCAAAACAGTGACGTTTTTGGCAACTTGCAAACAATTGCATTATCATCGTCTTCTGGGATTTTATCAATAATTTTTTTAAAGTCCGCAACGCGTGAAAACTTACGATACACGGAAACAAAGCGTACGAACGCGATTGGGTCCAAATTCAACAGTGAATCAGAAACCATTTGTCCGACCAATACACTGCTGACTGTATCATCTGGGGTTTCTGTTTCTAATCTGCGATGAATAGACGTAACCAATCTTTCGATTTGTTCATCACCGACATCACGATTACGGCATGCCAACTTAATACTGCGTTTTAATTTTTCACGGTCAAAGGCCTCTAACTTGCCACTATTTTTACGCACCATCAAATCACGCATTTGAATACGTTCCACAGTTGTAAATTTTGCGCCACATTGTTCACACACCCGTCTGCGCCGAATAATTGCATCTTCGGTATCTGGGCGTGAATCTGTGACACGACTGTCTGTTGAATTACAATATGGGCATCTCATACCGATATAGGTTATCAGTCAATTCCTGTATTATCAAGCAGAATTTCACAACCCAAAAAATTGCATTTTTATAAAAATCAAGTCTTTTATTTAAAAAAAAGTGCTATACGGCGAAAAAATCCATCAAAAAATATGATAAAATGTATGCATAGGTTTGGGATACAAAACTGCACAAGAGAGATGAAAAAATACCTGAATAAGATTTTGCTTGGTGATTGCATAGAAGTAATGCGTGGCATACCTGACGCATCTGTTGACGCAGTTTTTGCAGATCCACCGTATAATTTACAACTGGGGTCAAAAACACTGTACCGCCCCGAAGATCAAACGGCGGCCCGCGCGGTTCGTGATTCCTGGGACAGTTTTGATTCCCCCCAACAATATGACGAATTTACCCGCGCCTGGTTACGTGAATGCAAACGTGTATTAAAACCCACCGGCGCCATGTGGACAATTGGCAGTTACCATAACATTTTCCGCGTTGGGGCGATGTTACAAGACATGGGATTTTGGATATTAAACGACATTGTTTGGGTAAAAACCAATCCGATGCCAAACTTTCGCGGCACCCGTTTTACCAACGCACATGAAACATTGATATGGGCAACCCCGACCAAGACGGGCAAATACACATTCAATTATGAAACGATGAAGAAACTGAACGGTGGCAAGCAAATGCGTTCTGATTGGGACATAAACATTTGCCTGGGCGAAGAACGTTTAAAAGACGAAAACGGCAAAAGTCTGCACAACACCCAAAAACCACTAGATTTATTACATCGTGTAATTTTATCATCAACAAAACCCGGCGACATTATATTAGATCCATTTGTTGGTTCTGGGACAACTGCGGCGGCGGCATTGGAACTGGGGCGCCAGTTTATTGGCATTGAACGCGAAGAATCTTATGTAGACGCGGCCCGCAATCGCATTGCGAACATAACCCCAATTGACTTAACAGATATCGAGGTTACAAAACCAAAGCGCGATGAAATCCGCATATCTTTCAAAGAGTTAATAGAAGCCGGCCTGTTATACGTTGGCCAAACATTGGTCAGTCCACACGGCGAACGCGTCATGATTACACACGACGGCCAATTAACGCATCAACTGCACGGCAAGGCATCAATTCACGTCATGGCGGCAAAATTACAACGCAGTGTCAGTTATAATGGTTGGGATTATTGGTCTGCCCAACGTCGTGACGGCACATTGGTTGCAATTGACGAATTGCGCAAATACATCAGACAAATCAAATCTGATATCAAGAAAGTGGCGTAATTATTATTCTGTCCCAGAATCTGTTTCCCCGGCATCATTATTTTGGATACTGATTGTGTCATCGTATGCAGAATATATAACCCCACCGATATTAAACCGGAAAGATCTTTCTGTTTCGGCATTCATTGGGACATCTTGGATTGTCAAATTGATAAAATAATCAGGCACCCCATCAAAATCCATATCAACATTCAAAGACGGGGTTGTAACCTTGCTGCGCCGCATATATATTACACTGTCACCTGCGTGAAATCTGCGACCACATTGTGCGATTTCATACATACCTTCGGGCGAAACAGTTTCGTCTGGGCATGGGTTCAATCCCTGGGCCATAACTTCATCATAAATATAATCACCACCGGGACAGTAATAATCTTCGATGCATTTTGTACAGTCTGTTGAACTGGGCCCTAAATAATACCCAGGTCCACATTC
>JAZSAG010000026.1:0-4370 GCA_045601765.1 Candidatus Enterousia sp.
GTTTGTAATTAAAGATAAAAATCCCCCAAATAAAAAGAAAGGTGCAAATGGTATATATTTCTGCCCCCGGATTCGTGCCCAAATGGCGCCAGATATGCACGCAATAATCAATGCCAAAGACATACCGGATACCCCCAACCATAAACCACCAACACCCAATAATTTTATGTCGCCCATGCCAATTGGGGTGTCTGATTTTGGATTTTTGCGCCGTAAAATCGCGTCAAAAATAAAACCAATCGTCGCAGACATTATATATCCAAATGTGGCGCCAGTAACCGCGTCTTGGATTGACAGTGGAAAACCGTAAAATGCAATCAGAAGCAACCCAATCAGCATCAGTGGAAACAAGTATGCGTCCGGAATAATTCTGCGACGCAGGTCCGTGACAGAAATCAAAATAGAAAGCAATGCCGCACAGAACAGTAAAAATATAAAAAATATGTATGAAATCATGTTTTTCTCTCTTGCGTTTCGAATCGGTTTTATGATAGAATACTATTATAATGTATAACAAGGGTTTTGTAAAATGAGTAAAGGCTGGGATAACGCAACGCTGAAAAAATTAAAAGCACTGACGTGCAAGGGGCTGTCAACGTCCGAAATTGGTAAGCGGTTGGGTATGTCAAAAAATGCAATTGTTGGTAAATTAAATCGGTTGGGTTGGAATGCCAAGGCCGGTGGTGCCGCCGCGGCAGAGGTTAAAGAGGTTGCGACCAAGAAAAAGGCGACTAAAACAACGGCGACCGCCAAGGTGACCAAGAAAACTGCGGGTGTGACAAAAAATGTTGCGACAAAAAAAGCAGTCGTTGCGCCAAAGAAGGCAACAGCAAAAACGACTGTTAAGCAGACGGGTAAGAAAACTGTGCAAGGCGCGCCAAAGGCAAAGGTTGTGAAAAATACAGTGGCCAATAATGGTAAAAGCAACAAGGCAAAGCCTGTGGCAAAGCAGATGGCCACTAAAACTGCGACGAAGTCCAGTGCCAAAAATTTGGCGGTGCATCAGCGTATTATTCAGCATTCGTTAGAAATGGCTAATTTAAAACCGAATCAGTGCCGTTGGCCAATTGGGGATCCTGATTCCGAACATTTTCATTTCTGTGGCGAAAATGTTTTTGTAGGAAAGCCGTATTGTTATGAACACTGTAAACAGGCGTACCAATTCGCACCAATAAAGAAAAAGTAATCTGAATAGGGAAATGCCTATGCAAAACGAGAGAGAAAATATTTTTCAACCATTAAATGCGACAGAATATAATATCGCAGGTGGACTTTTTCGTGCGTATTATGATGCAGATGGCAAATTGGTGTTCGTCCTGGATTTTGTAATCGATGATATCAAACCAAATGTTTTGTTGGTCATAAACCCAGATGGTGACAGAAAATGGGATGATATTTTGATGAATGATTACGGCGTAGATTTGGAAACTGTGCGCCCAAAACAGGATAATAAATATCAAAAATTGGATATAGAATATGCGGGGTTGGTTGTCTATGATGAACTGATCCGTGCGTATAATGCGGGTGCAGATTTGTCTGGGGCGTTGCGTGGGTTAGAATCTTTTCATCGTGACGCGGCCAGGCGCGCCGCCCAGGAAAGGCTTAATGCCGCCCAGGTAACCGCAAACCGGGCACGTGAAACCATTGATCGTACGACGGACGCTGTTGCAGAATTGCAGGCACGGCTAAAAACACTGCGGGCCAGGTTGGCTGCGCAACGTAAATCAATTGGCCGGGAACCAACAAAACAATCGGCTGCGAAAATTTTGCGCACTGAATCACAAATTGATACGACAAATGAAAAGTTAGAACGTGCAAAAAAACGTTTAAATAATGCAAAGCGCAGGTTGGCAACCGCCGAAGATGATGCAGAAATAGCCCAGAAAATATTAAATAAATTAAATGACGGGGCTAATTTACCCGCCGAACCAATACCGACAGAGGTTGCTGTGAAGCAAGTGGCCCCTGCCCCGATGAAGCAAGATATACAGTTTACAGACATAATAAACACAAAGGTTGACGATATGGCCGATAATAACGAAGAAGTAAAACCATTGTTTGACACAGATCCCGAAATTATTGATGAGGAAATCGCTTTTAAGCCAATTGATTTTGGAACGGGGAACGGGTATTCTCAGCCCGATAGTGACGCCGGGGCAAATGATGTTGAAACGCCTGACAATGTGTTTGGCGGGTTTGAACCTATACCTGGAATTCCCGAAGTGCCAAGTGCAACAGAATCTTTTGTGCCGCAACCGGTTGATTTTGTGCCACCTGTGACAACAGGCGGGGAAAATAATAATATGGCACCACTTGCAGCGCCGGGGGCATTTACGCCAACACCAATTATTGAAGAAAACAGCAGTGAATATGAAACATTGACCGGCTGGGGGGATGATGGGGCGTCAACAAATGCCGATGATTATTCTTTTAATAATGTCAATGCCACAGAACATTTGACAGAAGAATTTCAAATGCCGGCGCCGGTGGCACAAACCGCCCCTGTTGCGCCGGTCGCGCCAGTTACCGCAGAAAACCAAAGTATGCCAGAAATTGGTGTTGCACCGATTGATTCTGGAATGCGTCCTGTGTCGCCTGTGACGGGGGACGGTGAGCAGACTGTGGCGGCGGATGTAACGGTTACCAGGACCAGACCATCGTTTATGTATTATGTTATGTTGATTTTGTTGATATGTATGTCTGTATTTACATTGTGGCTGTATCAGAAATCAACAAATACTAATTTGCCAGAATTGGGGGCGAAAACTGAAAATATTGAAGTTATCCAAGAACCTGAATTTATAGAACCAACTGTAATAGAACCGGTGGTGTTGGAAGAAATTGCCCCGGTGGTAGAACCTGTGCAAGAAGAATTTGTAGAACCCATGGCGCAAGAGCCAATAATCCAGGAAGAATTTGTAGAACCTGTGCCAGAAGAACCGATGGTTTTTGCAGAAGATGTTGCCCCGGTGATAGAAGAAGTGGTGGAAATTGAAAGTGTGCAACCAACAGAATCTGCGAATGTTATAAAATCTTTGCGGTATACCGAAGAAGTACCAGAACCCGTTATTTTGGAAACAGAAGAAGAAATATTGGCTAAAAAACCGGCATATGGCGTGTCGCAAAATGAAAAAATGTTTGTCGCCGCACCTGAATATGAAACAGACGCCGTGGTATACGAAGAACCAGAAATGGTGGTCTATAATTCTGATATTGTTACATACGAAGATACGGTCACATATCAAGAACCCCAGGTTTACTATGATAATCAGGTGATTGAATACGAAGAACCAAATATGTTCGCAGAAGATGATACTGTTGAAACGTGTGCAGATGGCCAATACCCCAGCCCCGAGGGTTGTTGTACCGGTGAAGTATATACCTATGTTGGCCAGGGTGAATATGTATGCTGTGTGCAATCAACAGGTGAATGTTTCCCGCCAATGTAATAACAGCCGGGTTTGTATATGAGAGAGATATTAAGGATATTTTGTCTTTTGCTGTGTGTGGTAATTGCGTGTCCAGCTGTGGCGGGGGTGTCTGGTGTTGTGACGGAATCTGGAACTGACGAGCCATTAATTGGTGTAAATGTTTTTTTGAAACAAGATAGTTTAATAGACCCCAAAGATATTTATGGTGACGGGACTGTTACGGATTTGGATGGGAATTTTACAATAGATAAATTACCAGACAATGCAAAGTTTATACAGTTTTCATATGTTGGCTATAAAACCATAATTTTGCCGTTGGTTGATGGCAAAGAGTATAATATATCATTAGATGAAGATGGTAATGAATTAGAAAACGTTGTTGTTGTTAAAAATATGCTGGGTGAAACCTGCGCGTCGGATTTGTTGAATAAATTAAGTGCCGAGACAGGTGTGTATGATAAAAAGGATGAACGTTTTTATTGTAGTATACAGACGTGCAAACAAAATTATACAAAACAAAATCAACAACACACAGTGACGTATGTTAAAGATGGTGAAGAAATAACTAATACGCAATATGAAAAGTGTGCGTGTCTGGCGCCATTTGCAGAAGTGTGTAATGCTGAAAATGATTGTGCGTGTAATAAAGAAGAAAAAGAATCTGAAGAAAAAGAAGAAGTGCCAGAACCAGAAGAAAAAGAAGAAAAAAATCTTGTGGTGCCAAGGGCTGATAAGGATTCTGACAGGCAAATCCCAACTGACGAAGAAATCAAAGAATTACGTGCCAAGGCCGATGCCGCACATGAACGTGAAACATCCACGGCAAACAAAATGTTGGGGGCGGCCGGAATTGGTGCAACGGGCGTTGGTGGCATGATGCTGATGCAGGGCATGGCCGAAAAATCGGCCGACGGTGATGCAGAACAACAAATGCGGGCA
>JAZSAG010000027.1:0-5532 GCA_045601765.1 Candidatus Enterousia sp.
GCTCGTGAAATTCAAAGCCGTATATCTTTACTAATAAAGGGCTTTGAGAAAGAGGGAAAAAGTGTAAATCAGGAAAATTTGCGTTTGTTCTTATTCGGAATGCAAAATGGTGTGTCAATGCCTAATTTAGCTATCAAAGAAGAACAGTTGGCTGTAGAAAAAGAAATTGCAGATGCACAACTTATTATTATAGACAATATTTCTTGTCTTTATACGTCTTATGGCAAAGAGAATGAGCACAATACATGGATTCAATATAACGAATGGTCCAGAGAGCAACGTGGTAAAGGACGTGCCGTTTTATGGTGTCATCATTGCGGCAAAGATAAAAATCGTGGTCCTCGTGGCTCTTCGTCTATAGAAAACATATTGAATTATTCTATGGCGTTAAGCGTGCCCGAAGAACATACAGCTGACCAGGGCTTGTGTGTCACTGTATCTTATGCGAAAAGTCGTGGAAAAGGTGATGATAGTGTTAAAGAGTTTTGTGCAAAACTTGTGTCACCTCCTGATAATTCATATTTGCAATGGCAAATGTCTAGCACTACCCGACAAAAACAAACAAAACAAGTGCAAAAATTGCAAAAGGACGGTATGAGTTTACAAGAGATTTCTAAATTTCTTGGTATATCAAAATCTACCGCTCAAAGAATGAGCAAAAAAAGCACTTAAAAGCTGCTCGTCCCATCGTTTCACTATTTAGTAGTGGGACGCTGGGACAAGAAAATTAAAATTTGCATTTTTCTGTATTTTTTTCTAACATAAAATTGTCACGCAGAGATGTGTGTCAGGACTGTAGTAAGTCTTGCTTGAACCCGGCACTGAATGTGCTGCTAAATCCCCGCCTGGTCGGGGAGCTGTTGGACGTAAAATACGGCCTGTGCCGAAGTCCACCAGAGTCATGTGGTTTAAGCTGATTTACTAACTCCCTGACCGTCATGCTCTCATGGCGGTTGTTTTGTTTAGGGGGTAAAAAAGTGCTTATTATTGAGATTGCATTAGGTATCGTTCTCGGAGCGGTATTGTTATATCTTATATTTATTCCAGAGTTTTGGAAATTCTTGGGGGGCTTATTGTTGTTGGGAATGGGTGCCTTATTTTGGTCTGAGATAATTAAATTTATGGAATATGTTGTTGTGCCGTTGCTCCTTGTTTTTTTTGGTTTTTTAATGCTTGTAGCTATATATGAAAAAATAAAGGGATGGTTAATGCGTGATACAACACCTGCATTACCAACACAGGAATTCGAAGACAAAGAACATAATTCAGAAACACAATCCAGTTTTTAATTAATATTAAAGAGGTATAATATGAAAAAGGTTGTTTATTTTATATTGGGGATTTCTTTTCCTGCACTAGTGCATGCGGCAGACTGTGCCAGCGCAGATTGTTATCTGAATAATTTATACACTTCATACATGCCGACATTAGATGTTTTGTACAATCAAAATCAAAGCCCAATAAATAGTGCATATACAATAGAATTTTTATCAAATGGAAAATATAACAGGGCGGATAATGCGAACGCAAATGGCGCTAATCCAGCTGTAAACTATGTCGGATACTACCTAAACAAAACCAAAATCGGCAGTTATACCAATAGTTTTGGCGGAGCATTATTGAACGAAAGTACAATAGATAACATATTTGCAGATTTTATAAATAACAAAGTTGATTTTTCTTTAACCGTGGGCGGAGCAATTTATAACAGAGGCACAATAAATAATATATATGGGGATTTTATTGAAAACAAAGCCGACGGCTATGCCGGTGGGCAAGGAGGAGCCATTTATAACAATGGCGAAATTGGTAATATATACAGTAATTTTATTAATAATATAAGTTATTCTGGTGGTGCAATATATAACGATGGGGCGCAAACCATACAAAATATCGTTGGATTATTTGTTGGAAATAAAAGCTCGCATTCTGTAGGTGGCGCAATATACAATAGGAACGGCACTATTGATAATATAAATGCCGATTTTATTGCCAATCAGTCAAATGATGGCGGTGGGGCCATATATAATAGGATAGAATACTCTTATGGTGGTATAAATAACATTATCGGAAATTTTATAAATAATTCAGCAAAAACTAATGGTGGTGCAATTTTCAATACCGGAGGAAAAAACACAACTGTTTCTGGTAATTTCTGGGGCAACAATGCAAAAGAGTATGGTGGGGCCATATATACAGACACTGGTATGCGATTTATTGCAAATGCCAAACAATATAGTTTTCTAGACAATTATATTGGCAGCGGCGACACAAAGGAATACAACGCAATTTATAGCACAGCTAGGTTAACATTTGACATAGCAAATGGTGGTGCTTTTTACTTTGGTGACAATATAAAACTCAACAACGCTGGAATAGAAATAACAGGTGACCGAACGGGTGTGTTTTCAACCGAAGAACAAATAATTGATGCCAGCGCAGTCGATATAACAAATTCTACGCTTAAATTTTTACATTCTGGGGAAAGCAGATTTTCTGGCGGTGCATTTACTATTTCTAGTCAATCAAACACATACCCAGTTGTCAACCTAGACAATGGGACTTTTGATATCCATAATAATTATATAGAAACTATCAATCTAAAGTCCTTAAATTCAAGCAATGGGGACAATTATTTACATTTGGATTTATCTCCGGACACATTAACTTCGGATATGATTAATATTTCTGGTGATATATACGGAACGACAAACCTAGTTATTCACTCTATGTCAAATAGCAATATTGCTGGTTCAAACATAATATTTGCGACATCTAACGGGGTAGGAAATGCAGAATCCTTTAATGTGTTTCGTGTATACGGAAGTCCCTTCCTGTATAATGTGAGCTATAATACTGTTGAAAATACAAATGTCTGGTCGCTTATAATGAATTCTGTTGCTAATCCAGATTATGAAACAGATAACGAAGATACGAACACAGACAATGACAAAACAGAACAAGAAAAGCCAAATTCATCCCCAGCGGCCCCTACCGTCAACCCAGAAATCGTAGCTTATTCAGGGATACAACAAGCGGTATTGACTCAACAAAAACAGGTTGCAAACAACATATTATATGTCTTGCGTAATTTGAAACAAACGCCTGCAAGCCCAGAATACGTAATAGATGAAAAATATATTTGCAGGCCCCAAAAATCAGTAAAAGCCTTTTGGGTTAATCCTAAATTTAATAAAATAAAGGACACAAATACAGTTAACATGATTTCTGAAATTTATGGTACTGAATTAGGAGCTAGATTATATTCACAAGATAATGTAGATATTGGTTTGTGGGGGGATGTTACGCTAGGGAAACATAATTTTAATGGAAAATCAAAAGAGATGTTGTCTCTAATTGAATCTGATTTAGATATATACGATGTCAATATAGGAGCATATTTTTATACAATAAAAAAATACTTCAGTGGTTTTATGGCCGCTCATGCGGGTAAACAAACCATAAAAATAGCAACCGATGATGGCATTAATGCTAAAACAAAAAGCAATGCATTTGGTGTTCAAGCAAAACTTGATACGCCATTTAAAATAGCAAAAAGCATATACTCAGCCCCAGGTATTGGTGCAAAATATCTTCAAATTAATGTCGATAACATTAAAGACGATTTCGGCATCTCTGCAGAATATAAAAAGCTAAAATATTATGAATTTTCTGCTGGCGTCGTCTTAAAATACGCACATGATACTTTTGATATCCTTATAGAGCCTGAATATGTATTAACAAATATCCATGCCCCTCATGTTAATATAACAAACATAAATACAGCAAATGCAATCGAGGCAAATGATTTTTGGCGTATTTCTGGCGGTGTAAATTTCAAAACAACAAGTTGGTTCGATATTAATATAAACGGCGGTGGCGCATGGTCAAAAAACTACTCTGACTATAAGCTAGGGCTGGCAATAAAAGCTATATTTTAATCTAGGTGCTAATTTACACCATAAACGCATGTTGCGATTGGCGATGTGCGTTTTTTATTTTTGTTTTTATGTATGTGTACGAATTTCTTATAAAAATCGCGTACTGGTTATGTGTTATTAATAATAAAAATGCGTTTTTGTGCCATTTAATAAATTGTATTTACTTGATAATTGTGCTTTTGTGTGCTATATATAAGTATATAAGATATGTGGGGGTATGATGTCTGACCTTGGATATATAAAGCGATACGCAAAACACGAATTAAACGATTGGTTGTTTGACCCATATTATGAACGCGAACGCAAAACAAATGGTGTGGCTCAGTTTACTTTGCAACGGGCCAGAAATCAAACCGCATGGCATCTAGATTTTGCTAACTGGGGGCGTTTGTGCGAAACATCTGATACCCGGTTGCGTTTTTCTAAGTTATTTTTAAAACATTACTGGATTGGTAAAAACGGTATTTGTTCGACATATGCGCATGATTATGAAGAATCCAGAAAATATATCGCCAGAAACTATGCTTATATCCATGAATTGGCAACATATCTAAAAGCGCATGTAAAACCCACTAAATCGATAAATATGCGCCGTTCTGGCACAGATATTTATTCCACAGTAAAATCATCCATTGTTAATGACAGTGCGTTTATAGGTGCAGATAAAATCACATACGGATGTTTTATAATTGCGGCTATGCTGGCGGGATTTAAACATTGTAGAAACCGCAAAACAGGCGACATCTATTTCAACATGTCTGCAACAGACATAAAGACAATAAACCAGACGTGTGACTTATACACAGATATATACTCTGACTTGCCTCGATTTTTTTCATAGCGCGATTTTTTCTGCGCGCATTCAAAAGTGGGTCGGCACCCATATCCAAAAATTCAATGTTTTAACTACCCACCCCCTTGGTCCGGCGTTTAAATCGGGTGTTTTTTATTGATGTATGGCTGGCCTGTGACCGCCGGCACTCAGTAGTAATCCATACAACAAATGGCGGATTTCTGCTGTTTTTATAATATTGTCCTTGTGTTTTTATGATTATTTGATACAATATTTATATAAAACATGTCATACATGAGAAAAACTTTTTAGCGTGGTGACTATTTGGTGACTTTTTTAAAACTTGGTTGATGCCGCCATAAAACAAACAAAAGAAAAACCGCAGGAAACTGCGGTAAATACTGGCGGGATTGACGGGGCTCGAACCCGCGACCTTCTGCGTGACAGGCAGACGCTCTAACCAGCTGAGCTACAACCCCTAAAGCGTTGTATATATTATACCGCCCAAGAAATAAATGCAAGTACTTTTTTATAAAAATGTAAAGAATACAAAAAAATTTGTTATTCTTATGTTGTTATACTGTTTTTATATAATAGTGGTTAGTGGTGGTGGAATACAAAAAATTTTTCACAAAAATTTTTTGTCATTGCGAGGGGTGTTAACCCCGTGGCAATCCAGTCTATTATTCTCCTCTGTCATCCTGGGGCTTGTTCCGGCACCGCAAAAATGTAAATTTTTGTGGGTGATGTCTCCAGGACCCAGGTGAATATGTCGCGCGCAGCGCACTTTATTATAAT
>JAZSAG010000028.1:0-2097 GCA_045601765.1 Candidatus Enterousia sp.
GCCTGTAATTTCTGTGCGCTTTGTGTCTTCTTTTGTTTCAAGCTGTTTTCATAAGCGGTACAATCAGATTTGATACGTTGCGCATACATCATCTGCAACATATTAACATCCTTGCTGCATTCAGGAATCTGTGCCTTGCATAATTCGGACGCCGCACTGTACAACGCGTCCCCTTGCTTGTCCGCAACCGAATTAGGGTCTGCGGAACCAAAAACATCATCTTCTAATTCATCAAAATCAACTTCGGCACTCCACATACTTAAATCTAATGCCTTTCTGGCCTTTTTCTTTGTATCTTCGGCTTCCTGTTTATTTAATGAATTCGCCGCTGCGTTTGCCGCCTTGATAACGTCATCTGCGGCCGCACCCATTTCCAACTTTTCAACACCCAATGTCGCCATTTGGTACGACTGTTCATCTAATTTTTCAATTTCAGCCAATATTAAATCTAACTCTGCCCCTTTGTCACTGCATATACATCTGCCACCACTATCATTATCCAGCATACAAAAAGAATCCATACAGCCTTCGTATTTTGCCTGACACTCTTCGTTTACAATAACATTTTTTGCGGCACTGGCAACTTTGGTTCCTGTACCAATAACCTTTTGCGTTGTTGCCGCACGTGCACTAACCGTTGGCGTCTTGGGGGAATTAGCGGTATTTTTTACCGCGGCACGTGCCGACGTTGTTTTTGGCGCCGCCGCAGTTGTAGTTTTTGTTCCACCTGAACGAGAATTCACCGCCGCCCGTGCAGACGTTGTCTTGGGTGCAGATGCGGTTGCCGTCGTCGCCCCCGTATTTGTGCGACCACGACGCGCAGGCGCCGCCCCAAACGCAACGCTATCAAGCATCACAGACAACAAAGCCATCGATACAAATAGTACTTTTTTCATGCAAAATTCCTTCCAATTTATTCAATTTTATCATATACACACAAATTTTACAAGCACGTTTTATCACAACAAAAAAACATAAACAAACATAGAACAAAATTTGCCATTGGAAAATGGCAAATTTTTTTTCAAAAAAACAACTATACACAAATACATATTTGTCAACTTTTTACATAAATTATGGCGTTCTTTCTATTCCTGAATGCAGCAAGGATGTTAATATGTTGCAGATGATGTATGCGCAACGTATCAAATCTGATTGTACCGCTTATGAAAACAGCTTGAAACAAAAGAAGACACAAAGCGCACAGAAATTACAGGCCGCTGAACGTGCATTGCGTGAAGCCGCATTGGAACAATATCAAAATGCCAATAAATATGATCTGGGACAATGCACAATTAAATTCCGTGAATGTATGCAAAAAACAGCAGGTTGTGGTGATGATTTCGCACAATGTGCCAGTGTCGTTGCAACAGATTCTACTAATACCAGAAAAAGTACTTCTAAGAAAACCAAGAATTTTCAAATCAAAGGCGCTGTGACAACCATAGAAATATCTGCTTCTACATATGATACGTTGGTTGCCAAGAAACCTATTTGCGAAACCGTTACTAAACAGTGTGTAAGGGTTGCTGACCAAGTCTGGGATACTTTCTTGAAAGATGTCGCACCGCAATTAAAATCGGCGGAACTTATCGCAGAAGATAACGCAAGACAAGACTGTATCGGTAATGTTTCTAATTGTTTCCAAAAGGCGTGTAGAGATAATATTGACCCTAATGATCCTGATGGTTCTTATGATATGTGTTTGTCGCGGCCGGAAACTATGCTGAACCTGTGTAAGGTTCCACTGAACGCGTGTGGTATTGATGCCAGTTCTGTTCAAAAGGCCCAGGAATCTCAGATATGGGGTTTCGTGATGGCTAGATTGGCCGCTATGCGTGTAGATTCCTGTACAACAGAAGTCAAAAATTGTTTGCAACATAAGGATAGATGTGGAGATAATTATGCTAATTGTGTCGGTTTGGATTTGGCTTCGATTAAAGCCATGTGCCCATTAGATAAATTAGTGGCCTGCCAGGCACGGGATGAAAATGGTGATTTTACATCTACCTGGGAAAATATTGACTCTATGATTTATGGTGTGATGTTAAATATTGATAATGAAATGCTAAATCAATGCCAAAGAATTGTTAATGA
>JAZSAG010000029.1:0-20655 GCA_045601765.1 Candidatus Enterousia sp.
GGCTGGATTGGTCGCACCGGCGTTCGCAGAAGACACAACCACCCCAGATAAAAAAATCACCGGTGGCGCGGGTACATGTACCGTGGACGTACTGGGCGTGTCGGCGGATGGCGCAACGGCGAACACGATTGCAACATGGTCACTGAACAGTTATGATTGCGCGGCGGGACAATACCTGGATGAAACGACACTGAACTGCACCGAATGCCCCGTTGGTTCATATTGCCCGGGTGGCACATTCACGGTCGAGGCGAATAACAGTAAAACCGCATGCCCCACCGATTATACATCAGACGCCGCCGCGACGGCAGAATCTGAATGTTACACGGGCTGCGAATTGGCATGCACCCAACAGACCTGCCCACCGCATTCAAACAATTGCACGCATATTGCATCCAGCACAACAGGCAAACAATATGTTGGTGGGACATGTGACGCAATTGTAAGTTCTTGTGAAATGAATTTTGACTGTGATACTGGATACAACAAACAAGAAATGACCATAGCAGAGATTCAACAGGCTTTAATCAGTGGATTTGTTGATTCACAAGGCAATATTCAAAATCTTATATCATTATATTGCACGGCAACTGGATTAGATGCGATTTCAGATAATAATATGGATGATTGCACAATGGTTGCCCCAGGAACTTTTTCTGTAGTATTTTATGAACAGGGTGATGGATATATTCCAAAAATTGGAAAGGTAACATTTCAGATTGCATATAATACAACCCCACCGTCAGAGCAACCTGGGGCATATACAAAAACATATGTTTTTGCAGATTCCATGGTATCAGACCAAGATACTTTTACTATGACAGCGATACCTGCAAATTTGCAAATAGAATCAAGTGATGATTTTGCATATATGTACTATAAATTAACAGAAATTGGTTTTGCAAGTACCGAAATATACGATTATGCGATAAATAATATAGGTTCATATGAAACACTTTTAAATTCTTTTGAAACAATAAAAGTAACCGACAAACCATGGCTTGCAATCGAGGGTTTCTTCTTCGTTAACCCCGGGTCTGTACATAAAATGTCCGATGCAGTAGTAGATGAAATGGATGGAGGAATTTTTGTTTTTGCGCCAATTTTGAATGAACAGGCTTTTAATACCATGCCAAATTTGTATGACGATGCGAATTTTAAAGCATGTGTATCTAATTTAATCAATATCAGCTGGAATCCAGATAACGGTGCTTCGGCAACCCAGAACATGTGCGCATATGATGGCACACTTGTATTACCATCTGACCCGGTTAAACCAGGATACACCTTTACCGGTTGGAAATTGGTGGAAAAAACCACAACAACCGAGTAAAGAAAACAGTTTTCATGTCCCTTCATCCCCCGTGTCGGGGGATTTTTTGTTCGTTATACAAGAAATTAAGCACTCCTGTCATCCTGGGGCTTGTTCGGCCCCCGCAAAAATGTAAATTTTTCTCCTCTGTCATCCTGGGGCTTGACCCCAGGACCCAGGTCATTATTCCTCTTTGTCATTGCGAGCGTACGCGCGGCAATCCAGTTGATGCATTATTATAACAAAGCACAATTCACTGGATTGCCACGGTCACTGCGTTCCCTCGCAATGACAAAGGAAAAAAACTATTCTTCCTTCACTAACCACTTACACTTGCGTCAGCACCACTAAAAAAAACACCCAAGCGGGTGTTTTTTATTGTTTCAGTTCACGAATCCTTTTTGTATTTGGGTCGTACACACGTGGTGCGCCGGCATACCTTAATGCGCGATGGTGGTTTGGTATCATATATTCTGGGATTGGTGTGGTTGTGCCCATGTCAACCTTGGCCGCCAGGGCCTTTTGAACGGCGGTTTTGCGATGGAAATACCATTCGCCGTCTGCCTCTATTGGTCGGTTGTAAAATCCCTGGAACAAAACCAACTGTTTACCCGACCCCAATGTCATTAAATCATGTATGGTAAACAGGTCTTCTTCTTTTGTAACCTCGACATCTTTGCCGTCTGGGCCTTTTTCTTTCTTTTTAACCCTTTTTTTGCCAATCATGTGGGTAAATCGTTCCGCGGTTGCGGGATCGTTTACACGTAAAATCACCTTGGCCGCGGTATTTGCGATAATTGTATCGGCGGCCTTGTCGCCATATTTTTCTGCAATCTGGCTGATGTCCTGGCCCACAATCAGATATGATACTTTCTGGCCACGGCCAACCGCAGGTCCACGAATAATGGCCTCTAATTTGTTCATCGTCGGCATTTCGTCCAGCACAAACAGTGTTGGATACGGCCCCAGTTTTCGTCCGTGATTGATCATTTCTGGTTTGTTCGCAATCAAGAAATTAGACAGCAATTCAATAAACATACTGGTAATGGTGCTGAATGCCGGTGCGTCTGCAACGTTCATCGACAGATATACCGTTACGGGCTTAACCTTGCCATCACGTGGGTCAACCATTCCGCGCAGGTCACCAAAGTGCAGGTCAGAATGGCGCGTGTGTTTATTTACCGCCGGATGACGGAATATGTTCAGTCCCGCATTCATTGTTGACATAATAGAACCACGTTCTTTGTCCGGTGTATTGGCCAGGTTAATCAGCGCAGATACCGCATCTGGGGCATATGAATACAGGCGTGCTTCGTTAACGGTTGCCTCTAAGAACTCTTTCATTGGGTCCGCCATCATAAGTGTCTGGTCACCTTGGCGTTTACGTTCTGCGATTGCGTTTGCGACCTGAATTTGGCCTTCGACATACCATGCCAAGAACATTGGGATTGATGCCTCGGTTCCATGCCAATCTGGGGGCAGTCCGGCCCATGTTCCAACATGGACATAGTTATCGATATTCAACTGTCCGCGTTGCAACAGCGACATTGCCGCATACGCATTTGGGTCAGATGTCATTGTTGAGTAATAGTCCATCAAAACAGCCGCGTCTTGTTTGTCAAAAGTCTTGGTTTTTAATCTGTTGTAAAAATAGTCGTTTGCCTTGGCGCGTTCTACCTTGGATATAATGAAGTTCAAAAATCCAGTCAACGCCGCACGTGCAGTTGTTGACCAGTGTGGATCTTTGGCGTTTTCTAAAATAATAGAATTAACGATAACCTGGATATATGTACTGCGTTCTTCCTCGTTATCCGGCAGATTTTCCGGCGACAATGGATTCCACGCAGGATAATATACGCCTTTTTCTGGTTCGTCACGGGCGGCCCAGTTCAATATAAACACCGGCCCAATTGTCGCACGATACCCAGATGTCAGATAACACAATTCAGGCTTTGGGTCATTTACAATCATTGATACATTGTCGCACCCCAGAATTGTTGGTATAACGACGCCCTGTGTTTTACCGGTACCTGCGGGCGCCAACAACAGTGCAGACAAACATTCGTCCATTTTTAATGCCTTGCCCTTGAAATATCCCAACACCATCATAAAGCCTTTGAACAAACCTTCTTTGTTTTTATAGTCTGTTCCCATTTTTTTGATGTCGTTTGCGTCGGCCTTGCGCGCAGTTTTTTCTTCAAATTTATCCTTGCTGTGTGGGTTGATTTCATCGGACACGGTCGCGTCAGACAATATATAGTACCCAATAATTGGCAATAATGGTGTTATGCACGGAATATCAGGGTTGGAAAAGCAACGGACGGCCCAGGCCGGAATTTCGGCCAGAACAGAAATACCAAACGTAGACAGCATATTTTCCAAATATATCCAAATCCAGTGCTGACTGGCCGGGGACCAGCCGTACCGCCACACATGTTCAATTGGAAATGCGCACACAAACATTAACGCCGCAATTAACCAAATGATAACGGTCCACCTGATTGTCCAAAATTCGCGGGCCAGTGGGGTCTTTTCGTGTTCTTTGTATGCACCAGAATCAAAGATTTTTAAACCTTTGCCTTTGCCTGATGCGGATAAAATGTTGAATTTTACTGCCATGGTGCTAAGATTATATCAGAAAAAAGACAATTTTTAAATCAGGAATTATAAAAATATGAAAAATATTCCAAGAATTTTTGTTGGTGATGATGTGCACACTGGCGCACAATTGCCGGTGGAAAAGTCTGTTGCGCATTATCTGACGCGTGTTATGCGAACCGATACGTGCCTAGTCTTTGGTGGCGGACATGAATTTAACGCGACACTTTCCCCAGATAACAAATGGATTATTGTTGGTGATAAAACGTCACATACAGACCCGTCAAATGATATAACGTTAATGTTTGCGCCAATTAAACGCACAGATGATTTGCTAAATATGGCGACCCAAATGGGTGTTGCAAAATTTCAACCTGTTATAACCAGTCGCACCGTGGCCAATCATATAAATTGGGAACGTATGAGAAAGATAGTTGTTGAAAGCAGTGAACAATCAAATCGTAACAGTGTCCCTGAAATTCTGGCGCCGAAAAATTTTGCGGACCTGGATTTATCTGGTATCGCATTTGCAGATGAACGTGCGGCATACGGTCATGAAACAAAATTGTGCGGCGGTGACATTAAAACGGTCTTGGTTGGTCCCGAGGGTGGTTTTTCTGCGGATGAATTTGCCAGACTTGATTCTGCGGGCGCATGTGGTATATCATTGGGTAAAACAATTTTGCGCGCAGAATTGGCGGCGGCAATCGCTATATCAAAGTTGGTTGGATAAAATGACAAAAGTAAGAATTGCAAAATTTATTTCTGATTCAGGATTTGCGTCACGTCGCGTGGCCGAAGATTTAATATCACGTGGTCGTGTCACCTTAAATGGTAATGTTGTCGTCAGTCCGGTCTGCTTTGTTGATAATGGCGATATTGTAAAAATTGGCGAAAAGGTTGTTACGCCACGTCGCGGCACAGAATTATATATGTTTCATAAGCCTGTGAATACAATGACAACAATGCATGAACCCCGTGGTCGTAAAACAGTTTATGATTGTTTGCCGATGGAATACAGAAATTTAAAATATATTGGTCGTCTGGATTTTAAAACCACCGGCCTGTTATTGCTGACAAACGATGGTGAATTGGCACGTAAATTAACATTGCCGTCATCGAACATTCCGCGCATTTATATTGCCAAGGTTGCATGTGATGATTTATCTGGTCTGGATAATGCGCGTCGTGGTATGACGGTTGATGGTGTTAATTATGCGCCAATGGAAATAATTGACATTGGCAATAAAAGATTACGTATAAAAATTTACGAAGGAAAAAAGAACGAAATCAGAATAGTCTTGGCTGCATGCGGTTGTCGGGTGGTAAAATTACACCGTGTTTCGTATGGAAAAATCAAGCTAGGAAATCTGCCTGTTGGAAAAATTTGTAAAATAGATCAGAAAACAATTGACGAACTGTTAAAAACTCTCTAATATTCAAATAACTAAGGAGAGGAGTTTTACCATGAAAAAAACATCTGCTGCAAAAAAAACAACTGTTAACAGTCGCGCCAAGGTGCGTCCTATAACGTCCAAGGCAACAATTAAACAACCAAAAACAAAGTCATGTTGCAGTTCATGGTCTTTGTCTATATATGTTTATTGGTTTATTATTTTGTTCTTTATTGCTGCGACTTTTTATATTCTGGGACGCAGTCATAATTCACAACCGAACATAGAAACGATTGCAATTACCGAAGAAGTCTTGTTGCAGGCTGGTGATTATTATAACAGTGGCAAAGAAAAATTAATGGCGGGCAATCTGGACGAAGCCGTTGCTGATTTGACCACCGCGATAGAGGCAGGTGTCGCATCTGTTGATACATATGTACTGCGTGGCGAAGCATACATGCAGGCCGGTAATTATCGTGACGCGTTATCTGATTTTAATACAGCCTTGTCCAAAGACCCTGTGAATCCGGTTGCATATTATGATCGTTATTTGCTGGATTTACGTCTGGAAGATTATTCATCGGCCATGAATGATATAAACAATGCGTTGGCCGCAAACACATCTAACCCCAGCCAGATTTTGCAAATGCGCGATTTGTATGCAAAACGTGGTCAGTTGAATTTGTGGCTGAAAAATTGGGAAGGTGCAATTGCAGATTATACAAATTCTTTGGCACGCCCCGAAGGTTCAATTAACCCAACTGTTTATGCCGAACGTGCCGAGGCATATATTGCCCTGGGTAACTTTGCCGAGGCGATAAATGATTACACATCTGCGGTGCGCATTATTTCTGAACAAATTCAGGGCGCGGCCAGCATAGAAGAACGCGAAGCAATGTCTGCCAGTGCGATGGGTTATTTTGAAAAATCTGCCGCATTAAATCTGAAACTGGGCAACATAGATGCGGCGCGTACAGATTTGGAATCTGCGTACACAATTGCTGTTGCATTAAATGACGAAGAAACAATGAATCGTTTGCAGACCTTGATTACAGATATGGATAATCAGGTTGCCGCAGGTACATTGTAATCGTTAATATCCAGCACAGATGTAAAAAAAATCCCCACCATGGGGATTTTTTTTATGAAATTTATTTGCAAAGTATCAAATATATTTTATAATCCGCATGGCGGAGATGAAATTGTTCATTCCTGTGCTTGGAACAGAGTGCAGAAACGAATAATTCTTCTTCGCATTTAGAAAACTGAAAAAAACTTAGGAGTAATAAATGTTATTTGGTTTGTTTAACAAAGAAGAAAAAACAAAATTAAATAATCCAATCGCTGTTGAAATACCATATGGTGATGAAACATTGCGTTTGGAAACAGGTCGTATGGCAAAACAGGCAAATGGTTCTGTGTTGGCAACGATGGGTGGCACAATGGTTTTGGCAACTGTGTGCGCCGAAAAAGACGCGGTAGAGGGTCAAGATTTCTTTCCATTGACCGTTGATTACCAGGAAAAATTCGCATCTGCGGGTCGTATTCCTGGGTCACGCGATCGTCGCGAAGGTCGTGCATCAAACGCAGAAACATTGATTGCGCGTTTGATTGACCGTCCAATTCGTCCATTGTTCCCAGAAACATTCAAGAACAAGGTTCAAATTATTGCCCAGGTATTTTCTTATGACAGAAAAAATCAGCCTGATATTTTAGCAATGATTGCATCCAGTGCGGCTTTGGCATTGTCTGGTGTTCCATTCCAGGGTCCAATTGGTGCCGCGCGTGTTGGTTATGCGAATGGTAAATATGTTTTAAACCCATCTAAAAAAGACACAGAAGATTCACAAATGGATTTGGTTGTTGCTGCGACCAAAGACGGTGTTTTGATGGTTGAATCAGAAATCGGCGAATTAGACGAAGCAACTGTGTTGGGTGCGGTAAAATTTGGTTTCGATGCGCAACAGTCTGTTATTGCTGCGATTAATGAATTGGCTGAAAATGCGGGCAAAGAACGTTGGGCTGTGCCTGAAAAGTCTGCTGAATATATCGCAATGGAATCTGATTTTGAACAATTTGCAACACAAATAGAAGATGCGTTAAAAATCAAAGAAAAATTGGTTCGTTTGGAAACATTGGCATCAATTCATGCCGCGGCCAAGGCGCGTATCCCAGAATTATTCCCTGAATCAGAACGTGCCACATCTACGTTGGAATCATGGGCTGATGAAGTTGTTGAAAATCTGACTGCACGTATTATGCGTGGTAATATCTTGGCGGGCAAGCCTCGTATTGACGGTCGTGATAATAAAACAGTTCGTCCGATTGAAATTGAATTGGGTGTTTTGCCACGTGCACATGGATCTGCCTTGTTTACGCGCGGTGAAACCCAGGCGTTGGTATCATTGACATTGGGTGGTGGCAAAGACGCATTACCACTTGAATCATTAGATGGTGCCGAAGAACGCGATTTCATTTTGAATTATAATTTCCCAGGTTATTCTGTTGGCGAAGCCAAGGGTTTAAAATCGCCTGGTCGTCGTGAAATTGGTCACGGTAATTTGGCGTGGCGCGCGGTTCATCCGATGGTCCCCAGCCGCAGTGAATTTGATTATGTAATCCGTATTGTTTCTGATATTTTGGAATCAAATGGTTCATCATCAATGGCAACAACATGCGGTGCGACATTGGCAATGATGGACGGTGGTGTTCCAATGAAACGTCCGGTCGCAGGTATTGCAATGGGCTTGATTAAAGAAGGCGATGATTACGCGATTCTGACAGATATCTTGGGTGACGAAGATCACTTGGGTGATATGGACTTCAAGGTAACTGGTACAGACCAGGGTGTCACAGCCTTGCAGATGGATATTAAAATCACATCTATCACATTTGAAATCATGGAACGTGCCCTGGCCCAGGCCAAAGATGGTCGTATGCATATCTTGGGTAAAATTGAAAAGGCAATTAAAAAGCCACGTGCAAAATTGTCTGAATTTGCGCCCCAGATTTACACCATGCAAATCAATCCAGAAAAATTGCGTGATGTAATCGGCAAGGGCGGTGTTGTTATCCAGGCCCTGACCCGTGAAACAAACACAACGATTGACCTGGAAGACGATGGTACGGTTAAAATTATGGCCGTGCACAAAGAAGATGCAGACGCGGCAATCGCACGTATCAAAGATATCGTCGCAGAACCAGAGGTTGGCGAAATATACCATGGCACTGTTTCTGGGGTCAAAGATTTTGGTTTGTTCGTCAAAGTGTTAAATGGATTTGAATCTATGGTTCATATTTCTGAAATCACTGGCGAACGTCTGGCAAAAATCGAAGATGCCAAAATCAAAGAAGGCGACAGTGTTTATGTAAAATATCTTGGCTTGGATAAACGTGGTAAAACACGTATGTCAATGGTTGGGATTGACCAGAAAACAGGTAAAGAAATCAAAAAATAAGGATTTCTGATGACGCCTGAACAATTAACTTGGTCTGATGGACAATGGGCAATCTATTTAGGTTGCCCAATTCAAGAAATACCAAGTATCAGAAAGTTTATGACAAGGAATTTTTTTCCTTTGATCGAGCGGGATATAGTCACTGGCAAATATAATTTTGTTATGACCAGAATCAGTTCCAGTATGGCCGGAACAAAAAGAATAATGCCGATGATTTCTGATAAAAGAACATTTGCAACACTACAAGAGGCCAGAAAGCATGCAAACGAGGTTATTATACCAAAATTAGAATTTACAAACTTTTGGGCGACTTCGTATTATGTTCCGCGCCGTGCATTACAGATGTTACATATAAAGGAGAAATAAAATGGATATGGAATCATTAATGGCCCAGGCGGCGTCTTTACAGGCCAAGGTTGCCCAGGCCCAAGATAAATTGGCAAATACTGTGGTCAAAGGCATCGCACAAAATGGCGCATGTATTGTTGATATGACCGGTAAATATGACTTGGTTAAAATGACAATATCGCCGGACGTGCTGAAATTGGGTGCGGATGCGGTTGCCCAGATTGTAATGGCCGCATACAGTGACGCCAAATCCAAGGCAGATGTTTTAATAGACGATGTCATGGGCCAGGCCACTGCGGGCATACCAATGCCAAACTAAATCAAAACCGCAAAATGCGGTTTTTTTTAATGGTGTATATATCCTATCTATACCTTGAAAACTGAAAAGTTATATTTTATACTGCATACGATATGAGTATATTAAATAAATATTTTTCAAAGCAATTGGTTGCAATTTTTATCATGTTGCTGTTGGTCTTAACAGGACTGGCATGGATGATGCAAATCATGTCTATGATGAAATTTTTGCTGAAATACGGCATTGATTTAGGCAGTTTTCTGGGACTTACCGCACTGATGATACCGTTTATTGCATCAATAATAATACCGTTTGTTTGCTTTATTGCGGTTGTATTTGTTTATAATAAATTGATATCTGATAACGAGGTTGCTGTTATGGCTGCATCTGGTTTGTCGCCATGGCAAATTGCGCGTCCTGCATTAAATCTTGGGATTGTTTTAACTGTTGTAAATTTATTGTTAAATATTTGGATTGTTCCTGCCAGTCAAAGTTTATTTTATGATACCCAGTGGAATCTGCAATATGGTATGGCGCACATGAAATTGCAAGAGGGTGCCTTTACAGAAATTTCAGATGGATTGGTTGTATATGTTGACAAGGTCTCGGATCATGACCTGAACCAGGTTATGTTGTCTGATATGCGTTCCCCCGATTCCCCCAGCATGATATTTGCCGAAAAAGGTAAATTGATATCAACAAATCGTGGATTGTCATTGGTAATGAATAATGGCGCGTTACAGTCAACGGGAAATCACATGGTCACAGGTACATTTGATACATTTGATATGGATTTAAATGTTGTTGAAAAATCTGGTGGCAATTCATTTCGTGTACGCAGATTGTCTACGGGTGAATTATTGCGCGTTGCATTTGATGCCGAAACAAAAAAACAACACAAGATGATATTAACGGAATTATGTAATCGTTTTATCAGTCCACTGATGAATTTGGTATTGGCGATATTGTGTGCGACAATATTGTTGCGTTCATCTTTGTTGCGTCGCCGTGCCAGTCTTGCGCCTGCGGTTGCGGTTGCGTCCATGGCGTGTGTTATGGCGATATATATGTCCGCGTCTAATATTATCGGCAGTATAACTGAATTAGTATTGTTGGCCGGGTTTATTGTTGTTTTATTCCTGGGGTTATTAACGGTGTTGATAAAAAAATGATTTTCTTAACTGCATTTTTTTCAGGATTGTTGTTTATCAGTGCATCGCATGCGATAACTGTTGATGCCGATGATCCGCGTTTAATCACGGCCGACCGCATAGAATACGATGTAAGGTCCGAAACGATAAAAACATCTGGCAATGCAGAGATTGTGAACACCTCGGGCCAGCGTATGACCCTGACAGATTCTTATATTTCGCAACAATCTGGTTCTTTGTCGGGCGAAGATATAAAACTGTGGCTGGGCAGTCATGTTTATGTTGAAACAGATAATATTACCCGCGAAGGTGATTTGACAATCGCGCGTCACGCCGTATTCACGGCATGTGATAATTGTGATTCTTTTGGTGACGCATGGAAAATATCAACATATAAAATTGTTCATGATATGCAATCGCGAATGCTGGAATTTTACAGTCCTGTGTTTTATGCGTACCGTGTACCGGTGTTTTGGATTCCGTATTTTGAAATGCCAGACCCGGGTGTTAAATATAAAACAGGTCTGTTAACACCTGATATTGAATCTACGAATAAAATGGGAACCCAGATAAATATACCATTGTATATATCATTATCTGATACGCATGATATGACGTTTACTTTGTCATATCTGACCCAGGAAAATCCACTGTTTCAATTAGAGCACAGATTAAACACCCCGCATTCAGAATTCAGAACCCAGGGTTCATTCACACATAATCGTCTGGGTGAAAATCGTTGGCATGTTTTTAATGATGATGTTATAGAACTGGGCGAATATGCGCGTGCGACGATTTTCTTGGAACGTGCGTCTGATAAAACATATTTGCAAAAATATGGGTTTTACAGTGACCAACCATATCTTGATTCTGGTGCCAAGTTAGAGGTCTTTGGCCAAAGCAGTTATGTTGTTGCCGACACTCATATATTCCAAGAACTGCGTGAGGCAACCGGTGTTCAATCTGTACCAGATGGTAATATATTGCCAAACATTCGTGCGGCATATCAATCAGAACCGTTATTTGGTGAAACATACGCGACATTTAATGGTGATATTTTGGGCATATCTGGACATGATACATCGTCCCAGCGTTTTATCGGTGATATGCGTTTAACTACGCCATGGACCCTGTGGGGTGGCAACAGATTGACCGCCAGTGTTTCTGCCCGATATGACCTGTACCATTTTGATAATACGGTAATGGTGGACCGTGAAACGTATTCTGGTATGCAAGACAGATTTTTACCCAGCGGGTATCTAGAATGGGGACTGCCGATGTTTCGCCCGGGTGGTAATTGGACACAAATTATCGAGCCACGTGCCCGCATAACATTTATGCGCCATATGGATGCCGAAGAATTTGCGTTGAATAATGATTCTGCGGGAACGATTTTAACAGATACCACATTGTTTTCAGACAGTCGTTTTGCCGGGCTTGACCTGTGGGAAAATGGTAACTATGCAGATTATGGGGTGCGCTGGGCCGCGTTTAATAATGACGGGCATACATTTGAAGTTTTCTTGGGCCAATCATATGATTTCGTAGACAAGGCCGCCATAGATTTAAACAGTGGTTTTCATAATGGTTTTTCTGATTATGTTGGTCGCATTGGTTATGATAATTCTGATTGGCTTGACATTTCTACGCGTTTTAGACTAAGCCAAGATGATTTGTCTTTGCGTCATATGGAAACAACTGCAAATATAGGAACTGCGACAAATTTCTTTAACATTGGCCATATCTGGTCCCAGAATTTGGATGCAGATATGATTTCTGCGACCAATGTGAACGAGGCGGTCATTGGTGCCGGTGTTCAATTGTCAAATCGTTGGTCTGTGCGTTGGAATGCGATATATAATATGGAACTGGAACAGTTTCAACGTCACACAGGTGCCTTGTTTTATTCGCATCCATGCTATTATTTATCTTTTGGATATCGCCGCGATAACGCGATTAAAGAAGACTATGTCGGAACCACTACATTCCAATTCAGATTTGGGATGGCAATTGATGGCCAACAATATTAAAACCACAGGAAGGAAGAAATGAGAATATTAAATTGTATTTTATCAATGTTGTTTACAATGTGCGTGTTGCCCGTGCATGGCGCCAGTGTTGTTGCAACTGTAAACGGTACGCCAATCACAGATACGGACATAACACTGCGTACCCAATTAATGAACCGCCAGGGAAAAACATCCACAGACAATCGTCGTATCGCATTGCAAAATATAATAGATGACAATGTAAAAATTGCCTATGCCCAGAATTTTAACGCGGTCCCAGATGATGAAATTGTGGACAAAGAATTGCAAAAAATGAATTTAGGTGAAATGGGTGCCGCTGAAAAAGAAATGGCGCGGTCTGCATTGCGTTCAGAAATAGCATGGCAAATTATTGTTGCACGAACGATTTTGCCAACCGTAGACGTTTCATCCGAAGATATAAACGCAGAAAAAATAAACCTGGCTCGCGAACACGGTTTGCCAATTGAAATGACAATTGTGCGTTTAACGGATATTCCATCAGACGTGGCAGAAAAATTAACAAAACCGAAATCGTGTGATGATGCGGTTCAAATGGCCCAGAATATGGGTGGCGCACCACAAAAGTTTACTGCGTTGCAATATGAATTGTCCGATGATATTCGCACGCGTGTTGCTGATTTACCACGTCTTACCTGGTCACCTGTCCAAGATGGCACAGTTTTATTGGTATGTGACACATCCAAGACATCAGAATATAAAAATATTGATAACATGATTAAACAAAACACAATGTATAAACAGGCAATGTTTATGGCGGATCAACAGTTAAAACAATTGCGCCGCAAGGCAGTTATTGTCATAAATGATGACAGGTATAAATTATGAGACCGATATTGTTTAATTTCACAGACCCAGAACTGGAAAAATATATCACAGACATGGGGCAACCTAAATTTCGTGCAAAACAAATCAGACAATGGCTGATGCGTGGTGCGCCTGATTTTATGTCTATGAAAAATATCCCAGACACGTTGCGTAAACAATTGGACGCGGTCGCAGATACACTGCCTGTAAAAATTGTAAAAAAATTGTGTTCATCTGACGGTGAAACGACCAAATTTTTATTGGAATTGCATGATGGCGAACAAATAGAATGTGTTTTAATGCGCACAACCTATGGCAACAGTGTTTGTGTCAGTTCCCAGGCCGGTTGCGCCATGGGTTGTAAATTTTGTGCAAGTACATTGTTGGGTCTAAAAAGGAATTTAACATCTAATGAAATATTGGCGCAAATTTTAGTTGCCCAATGGGAACTGCGCCAAGATAAATTTTCAGATAAATCAATTCGCCCAAATGGCGATCCAAATAATGATGACGTATCCCATATTGTAATTATGGGGACCGGCGAACCACTGCAAAACACAGAAAATGTAATTGATTTTATTGAACGCGCAAATCGTGATATGGGAATTGGTTGGCGCAGAATAACCGTGTCTACGTGTGGTATTGTACCTGGAATTGAACGGTTAACACAATGGGGACGTCCGATAAATTTGGCAATATCTTTGCATGCACCGACTGATGAATTGCGCGGTCAAATTATGCCGATAAATAATAAATATAAAATATCAGATGATATGGATGCGGCATGGCGTTTTACAGATACCCATAATCGCCAGTTAATGATTGAATATATCCTGCTGGGCAAGAAAGATGAAAATGGCGAAACAGTTCTGTATAATGCCACACCTGAATATGCAGAAAAATTATCTGAAATTTTGCGTGGTAAAAATTGCATGGTAAATTTAATACCATGGAATGCGGTTGACGAACGTGATTTTACGTCTTTATCAGGCAACGCGATACATAGGTTTCAAGACACACTGATAAAAAATGGAATTCACACGCGTATCAGACGTGAACGCGGCACAGATATTGGTTCTGCATGTGGCCAACTAAGATTAAATAATGCAAAGGATAGAAAATGAATTTGAAATATATAACTTGTTCTGATCCACGTGAAACGGTAAATCTGGATGATTTAAAACGTTTAACACAACTGTCGCCCAAGGTTGAAATAGGTATGCAATCACACCCCAGTGCAATGAAGCAAGGCATGGATAGATATGCATGGTTTAATGAATTTATTTCATGGGCCCAGAATCAAATAATGCCTGTTAATATCGCAATGCATGTAAACTATCAATGGTGCGATGCGATATGCAGTGGAAATATTCCAACAGAAATTGCGCGCTGGATGGATTTGCGTAACAAAAACAGTGGCGCACCTGTTATCAAACGTTGGCAGTTAAATGTGGGCGACGGGACATTCAATTTTAACGCGGACCGGGTTGCAAAATTAATAGAGACTTTCCCTGAAAATGAATTTATATTCCCGTACAATGCCGGTGTTGCGCACAAAATTGATTTGTTACGCAATACTGGTGCCAATTTTTCATTATTGTACGATTCTTCTTATGGATGTGGCATATGTCCTGATAAATGGAATGCGCCCGTCTACAAAGATGTTCCGATGGGATATGCAGGCGGTCTGTCATCAGAAAATGTATCAGAAAATTTGAATAAAATTTCTGGTGTTGTACCAGAAAATTACACCACATGGATTGATGCAGAAGGCAGACTCATGCAACCGTACGAGCGTACATGGGATATGGAACGTGTTCGTGGCTATATACAAAATGCGTTAAATTGGGATGCGCAACAAAGAATCAAATAAAAAACCGGTTTTTAACCGGATTTTTAATTTGAAAATTGGGATTTATTTTTGTATCTTTACACCAAGCCAAAGGAAAAGATTATGGAAGAACAAAAATTATCATTCGAAGAAGCGTATAATCAATTAATGGAACTGGTTAAAAAGATGGAATCTGGACAAATGCCATTGGCTGATTCTGTCGCCGCGTACGAGCAGGGAATTAAACTAAAAGCGTATTGCGAACAACTGTTAAAAGAAGCCGAATTAAAAATAGAAACATTAAAAGTCGGTGCATAATTTTTTAATCAAATGGATTTACCGTGGCAGAAAAAAGCAAACTAACCCCCGTTATGCAACAGTATGTTGATATGAAGGCGGAAAACCCAGATGCCTTGTTAATGTTTCGTCTGGGTGATTTTTATGAATCATTTTTCGAAGACGCCAAGGTTATCAGTGCCGCACTGGGGTTGGTGTTAACCGCACGTGGTACAGATGGTGATGGCGAATCAATTCCAATGTGTGGTATCCCGTGGCACGCGGCAGATAACTATTTCGGTCGTCTGGTGCGCAGTGGGCACAAGGTCGCATTGGTTGAACAAATGGAAACACCCGCCCAGGCCAAGGCCCGCGGTCATAAATATATAGAACGCAAAGTGGTACGTGTTTTAACACCTGGAACATTGACAGATGAAAATTTATTAACGCCAAAAAATTCAAACTTTTTGGTTGCTGTATCACCAATGGCTGGGGGCAAGAAGTACGATATTGCCGGTTGCGATATTTCAACAGGTGAATTTTTTGTTGGTCAAACACATGATTTAATAGACGATTTGGTTCGTATCAACCCGGCCGAGGTTATATTTCCATTTTCATCTGCCGAAGAAAAAAATATCATGACATTGCGTGGCCTGTTTAAATCTGCGCCTGTATATGAAAAATTATACCATCGCACAGACATTGATTCTGTGGTTATGCGCGTTTTTGGTGGTGCGGTTGATGGTCACAGCGTTATAACAGATATTGATTGTGCAATATGTTTATTGGCGGGCTATTTGTTTAATACACAGCGTGACGCAACAATAACATTTCGTGCGCCATATACTTACAAATCAGGGCGCCAGTTATTGATTGATTCTGCCACGTGGAAAAGTCTTGAAATAGACGCACCAATAAACGATGGTGGCGCATGCTTGATTGATGTACTGGATGAAACGCATACGGCATCTGGGGCGCGAAAATTGCGTTCTTATTTACGTAATTTATCAGGCGACATGTCCGAAATTCAGCGCCGTCAAACACACGTGGCACATTTCTTGTCAAATCTGGACGTTCGTTCTTCTTTATCGCATGTTTTATCCAGTGTGCCTGATGTTGGGCGTGCGCTGTCACGTTTACTGTCTGGGCGTGGCACGCCACGTGACATGCGCCATGTTTCTGAATTTTTAAATATGTTGCCACGTGCCCAGATTTTATCAAGTCGTCTGGACAGTGATTTTGCCACGCGTTTTTCAGGCATCAGATTACACAGTGACTTTGCGATAATGTTAAATAATGCACTGGCCGATGAATTGCCGACGTTTTTCCGTGATGGTGGTGTAATTCGTGACGGTTTTGATACGGCCTTGGATAATATGCGTGGTCTGTCACATGGTGCGCGCGAAACAATTGCGGGCCTGCAATCAGAATACATTGCGCAAACAGGCGTAAATACGTTAAAGATAAAATATAATAATATCTTGGGGTATTTTATAGAGGTCCCATCCGCCCGTGCTGATGCATTAATGGCCCCAGAATCTGGTTTTATACATCGTCAAACGATGGCGGGCAATATGCGCTTTACAACCGCGCGCCTGATTGATCTGGATAATGACGTGCGCAGTGCGGCTGAAAAGGCCGCCGGTATCGAAGATGATATTATCACCAGATTTATTGAACAAATACGTTCAATTGCCGATGATTTGTTGTCTTCGGCTGATTTGTTGGCTGATGCAGATGTGTGGATTTCATTGGCGTCTGTCGCAGATAAATATTCATGGACGCGTCCACAGATAACAGAAAATTGTGCATTTGAAATTATTGGTGAGCGTCATCCGGTGATTGAATCAGTCCTGCGCACACGTGGTGATAACTTTGTCCAAAACGATTGTAATTTGAATACGACACCAATTGCATTGCTGACTGGGCCAAATATGGCGGGTAAATCAACATACCTGCGCCAGAATGCGATAATTGTTGTCTTGGCGCACCTGGGATCGTTTGTGCCGGCGCAAAGTGCGACTATTGGTATTTGTGACCAGTTATTCAGTCGTGTTGGCGCATCGGACAATTTGGCGGCAGGCCAATCAACATTTATGGTGGAAATGAGTGAGACCGCCAATATCTTGAACCGTGCGACAAATCGTTCGTTTATTATATTTGATGAAATTGGCCGTGGCACAGCGACCTATGATGGCATGGCGATTGCCCAGGCGGTATTAGAATACCTGAACGAATTGTGCCCACGTACATTGTTTGCGACACATTATCATGAATTAACAGGTCTGGTTACAAATGGTTATCTGGCGAATGCGTCATGTTTAACGATTGACGTACGTGAACATAACAACGAAATTATATTTATGCATCGGATAATATCTGGTGTTGCGAATCGTTCATACGGTATTCAGGTAGCAAAAATGGCGGGCATGCCGGCGTCGGTTGTTGCGCGTGCAGAATGTGTATTATCTGCGTTGGAATCAAACGAAATGTCTGTCCCACCCCAGCGCACCACACAACGCAGAAAACCGGTTTCATCAGATGACGCCGCCCCACAATTAAATTTGTTTAACTAAAAAAGGAGTATAAAAATATGAAGGTAGAAGTAAGATATACTTTTTCTTGTAATTCAAATAAAAGAGAATTTCCTACAAAAAAAGCTTTGTTAGAATACATAAAAACATTTGAAGCGAAACCATTTGAAATCAAATCTTACGAAGACGTATTTGATAATAATCGTCTTGATTATATACGTGTTGGTGCATATTTAATATGCGATATAGGTGAATTTCATTTTCAAACAGATGTTGGTTATCAACATACTTTTTATATAGCAGAACAAGTCGCACCAAATCAAAAAGGGAATCTGGTTAAAGTTTTGAATCCAAAAAAACCGAACACCACAGAAACAGTACTGGTAAGCGATAGATATTGTGTGTTAAACAAAAAAACTTTACAACAAATATATCCACCTGTTGATAAATTTAAAGATTCGCAACTGGGGCAATTTATACAACAAATAAAATCAATAAAAAGTAAATTGGAAAAAGTTAAATAAATGCAATCTGGTTGGGTTATTTTGGACAAAGATTCAGGTCTGTTTTCCAGAACGGCCGGTGGCCGGGTTGCACGAATGTTGGGAACTAAAAAGTTCGGTCATATCGGCACGTTGGATCCAATGGCATCTGGTGTTTTGCCGATTGCGATTGGCGATGCAACAAAGATGATACCTTTTGTCGAAGAATTATCGCCCAAAATCAAAGAATATTTATTTTCGTGCCAATTTGGATTTGAAACAGACAGTCTGGATATCACAGGACGTGAAATTGCCCGCAATGACGTTATTCCATCGGACGCAGATATAAAATCAGTATTACCAGACTTTATTGGCGATATTTCGCAAATTCCCCCGCAATTCAGTGCCGTACACGTTGACGGCGTTCGCGCGTATGACGCCGCCCGCCGGGGGCGCGTGTTGGATATACCTGCGCGTATGGTCCATATTGATGAACTGGAATTTTTGGGGTTGCACGATAAATCGTGGCATTTTCGCATGCGTTGTTCGCCTGGTACGTATGTGCGCAGTGTTGCCCGTGATATTGCGGCAAGATTTGGCGCATATGCAACTGTTGACATGATACGGCGCACATTATCGGGACGCTTTGACATAAAAAGTGCCGTAAAACTTGATTTTTTGGAAAAACTGTTTAATAATAACGGGTGCATTGGTGAAAACCTGATGCCGATGGATTTTGGACTGGGGGGCATTCCGGTTCTGAATCTGGATGATAAAGACGCATTGTTTTACAAGAATGGTGGCTTTATCAAAACGGGCGTGGATGATGGGCTGGTGCGCGTTTACAGTGACGATGTGTTCATTGGTATTGGCGCGATAAATGGCGGCATTTTACGTCCAAAACGAACAATATAAAACCAAAGGAAAATATAATGTCCATTACAAAGGCAAAAAAATCTGAATTAATTCAGACATACAAGGTATCTGACCAAGATAATGGTGGATCTGTTGAATCTCAGGTTGCTGTTTTAACAGAACGTATTCGTAATTTGACAGAACATATGAAGGCGAATCACAACGATAATCATTCAAAACGTGGTTTGTTGTTGTTGGTAAACCGTCGTAAAAAATTATTGGCGTATATCAAAAGACGCAATTCTGCAAAATATGAAGAATTGATCAAGAAACTTGGTTTGCGTAAATAAAAAATGTCCCGTTCGGGACATTTTTTAGTGATTAGTGGTTAGTGATTAGTGAAGGAAGGATAGATTATTCTACTCTGTCATCGTGTGGCTTGTTCGGGCCCCGCAAAAATGTAAATTTCTTTCCTTTGTCATCCTGGGGCTTGACCCCAGGACCCAGGTGAATATGTAGTGCGAAGCACACTTTGTTATAATAATGCATTAACTGGATTGCCACGCGTCCGCTCGCAATGACAAAAAATTTTTCACAAAAATTTTTTGTATCCCGCATTCACTAACCACTAACCACTTACACTAACCAATGGCGTCAGCACCACTAACCACTTACACTTGCCCACAAAAAATCCCCCAACCGGGGGATTTTTTACTTATTTGGAATAATTTTTATTTCCACGCGTCTGTTTTGTGCACGCCCTGCGTCGGTTGAATTACTGGCGATTGGGTTTGATGAACCCATACCCAAAACTTCAAATCGTGATAATTTTACACCCTGGCCCTGCAGGTATGCTGCAACAGACTGGGCGCGGTCGCGTGACAGTGTCAGGTTATATTCCGCGCTGCCGGTGCTGTCCGTGTGGCCAGAAACCAAAACAGTTGAATTGTCATATTTGTTCAACACGCGTGCCACAGAATTTAATACCGGATAGAAAGACGCGTTTATATCTGATGAATCTGTTTTAAATGTGACATTGCCTGGCATAATCAGACGAATGTTATCATCAGATTCAACGACCTGGACGCCCGTAGATACCAATTCTGCACGCAGTTCTGCCGCCTGGGCATCCAGATAATATCCCACGCCCCCACCAATTGCCGCCCCCGCCAGACCGGCGACTAATGCGGCCTCGCTGCTTTTAGTGCTGCCCAGAATTGCGCCTGTGGTTGCACCAATTGCGGTCCCCCATGTTGCCTTGGC
>JAZSAG010000030.1:0-9727 GCA_045601765.1 Candidatus Enterousia sp.
GGAAACAGAAAAGACATCCCAGAATATAAAAACAGGTGCCATAACTGCGGGTGCCGGTGCGGGTGCGGGCCTGGTTGGGCATATTACCGAAAGTGCGGTTTATAAAAAGAAATCTGAAAAAAATTCCGAAACAGAAAAATAATATCTGGCGAACATCCCCCTATTTTCCCCTTGCGGGAAAATGTCATATTTGATATAATTGTTACGTCATCAGTGGTTATTGATGATGGGGTGTCAAGGCCCGTTTACCAGCGTCAGAAATGATGAATTTTGGCGCACATGTTGTGCCTTTTATTCATTATGACGAAAAATTCTCCTGACCCAGACGGTCAGGAGGGATGTGAATATATTGAATAAGCACACAATTCTGGTAATTGTCTTGAACCTCCTGACCACTGCATAAAATTCAGTGGTTTTGTTTTTACAAAACCACCGCGAACATAAGGAAGGAGAGCAAATATGAAAAAATCCAGAATATTATCCAGTGCATTAATAATGGTCATGGTGTCATTTGGCGCGTACGCGGCGGATGAAATAATAACGGGCGGCGCGGGTACGTGTACGGTGGACGTGCTGGGGGTGTCCGACAATAACGCAACGGCCAACACAATCGCTACATGGTCACTGAACAGTTACGAATGCGCGGCGGGACAATACCTGGATGAAACGACACTGAACTGCACCGAATGCCCAACCGGGTCATATTGTCCCGGCGGAACCTTTACGGTCGAGGCAAATAACAGTAAAACCGCATGCCCCACAAATTATACATCAGACGCCGCCGCGACGGCAGAATCTGAATGCTATATGGGTTGGGAATTGGCATGTGGCACAAACGCCGAATGTCCAAAAAATGCGACATGTACATACAATACATCATCAATGGTTTCTGGGAAACAATACGTTGACAGTTCGTGTAATGCATACCCCAGTTTTTGCCCAATTGCCAATCTGGAATGCGATGCGGGATCCACAAAAAAGACCGCAACATTAACAGCAGACGATGCAAGCGAACTTAGAACCATAATCCGTAGGTATGACGCACGCTTCTTTGAATATTGTTCAGCCAATAATATATATGTGCAACCTGGCAGTTGGATGGGGAACGGGTGTAGCGATTCATTCCCACCCGGAACGGCACATTTTGACAGCTTGGATATCTTGCCGCAAATAAACTTTGAAATTACTATTAATGATTATGGACCTGATACACCCGGGATACAAAATTTCGAATACACCGATGGTGACGAAGTGTTCAATGCATCTTATCTAGAAAACGCAAATTTTGAAATCAAATCATCTGGCAAATACGTATGGATACGTCCGATTGTTAATGATTATGATGCTGAACTAAATTCTGCTGGTGTGGCTTTGATAAAAAATTATGGTACTGATAAAATATGTGCCGCTGTACAGTATATGGAGGTAGTACAGACATGGTTTTCATCTGTTCCAACCGAAACGCTAGAAAAATTTTTATCCACTTATTTTAATAGCGAGACAGAATTAAGTGATTTTATAGAATCAGATATCAAACCATCCTTGTCCGAAGAGGAAATTACAGCATTAGACAGCATTCCAATAAACGATCTTTATTTATTGCAAATTGTATTAAGGACCGCCATGTTGTATCAAGATGACATATCTATCACCTTGATTCAGTCATATGATAATTGTGATACGCTCGCCTTACTTTTCTCAGAGGGGTATGAGACTTATAGAAAGTATCTGTTAGTTAACAGAACGTACAGAAATGCCCCATGGGTATTACCAGATCAAAGTTTAATGCAGGCTTTGTTTATAGAGGATGGCGCCGTATTAACCGACGAACAAGCGGCCCTTGTACGTGAATCGGTGCGAGACGCGGCAGCCGCCGCAATCGCAGCATTGGAATCCAAAGGCGGCCTTAGTGAATCATATTGTGACGCAAATACCATAAATATTAATTGGGATACCGGCACTAATAAAACCCAAGGTATGTGTTACTATGGTTCAGATGTATTATTGCCAATCCCCGACCCAGTCAAACCAGGATACACGTTTATGGGTTGGAAGTTGGTGGAATAAAACAGTTTTCATGTCCCTTCATCCCCCGTGTCGGGGGATTTTTTTTGTTCGTTATAAAAGAATTTAAAAACTCCTGTCATCCTGGGGCTTGTTCGGCCCCCACAAAAATGTAAATTTCTTTCCTTTGTCATCCTGGGGCTTGTTCGGGCCCCGCAAAAATGTAAATTTTCCTCTTCTGTCATCCTGGGGCTTGACCCCAGGACCCAGGTTTGACCTTATTATTACCTGCACCCAACGTGGTATTTTGTTCAGTTCGTAATATGAAAACTTAAAAACTTGTCATTGCGAGCGTACGCGTGGCAATCCAGGTGAGGCATTATTATAACAAAGTGCGCTGTGCGCGACACATTCACCTGGGTCCTGGGGTCAAGCCCCAGGATGACAGAGTAGAATAACAGACTGGATTGCTGCGCGTCCGCTCGCAATGACAATGAGGAAGAACAGACTGGATTGCCACGGGGTTAACACCCCTCGCAATGACAAAGGAAAAAATCTATCCTTCCTTCACTAACCACTTACACTTGCGTACGCACTAAAAATCGCCCATATGGGCGATTTTTTTTACATCTTTCTGATATAATCTACGTCAATTTCTGTTGAAAATATTCCGCGATCAACATCACCGTATATCTTGATGACTTCTTCGGGTGATACGGTTACCCCACCCCAATTATCATCATCTATCTCCACAGTAATTGATCCCGTTGAATCTTGGAACAAATACTTTTCATCACCCATGCGTTGAACAATCACGCCCTGTAATACAACCGGAATATCATCACGCATTTCATTGACCTGTTCAACGGTAACTATTGCCTCGTTACCATCAATAAAACCGCCAACAATATATTCTGGGCCCATTTTCGGTGCCGCAGATGTCGCCATTGCACCACTAACAAAAAACAGACCACCTAAAACCGCCAAAGATACTTTTTTCATATTTAACTCCTTTTGTTTTATTTAACCTGTGTCCGCATTGTAACACATATTATACCCCATGTATCTAGGAAAAAATTTTATAACAATTTGCCAATAAAAAAACCTTGCTTTTTAGCCACAATATTGGTCAAATACATCATAGGATAAAAAATAAACAAAGGAAGAAACATGGCAGGCAGCATTAACAAGGTTATATTGGTTGGAAACATCGGGCAAGAACCCCAGGTTCGCACAATGGGCAACGGCCAGAAAGTAGTCAGTTTTTCATTGGCAACATCTGACCGCTGGCGCGACCGCGCCACAGGCGAACAAAAAGAACAAACCGAATGGCATCGCGTTGTGATTTTCAACCCAAATTTAATCGAGGTTGCAGAACGTATGTTGCAAAAAGGAACTAAATTATACCTAGAGGGTTCCTTGCGCACACGTAAATGGCAAAATCAGCAAGGCGCAGACGTATTTACAACCGAGGTTGTATTAAATCAATTCGCCGGTCAAATGGTTATATTATCTGGTGCCAAGGCACTTGACGGTACAGGTGCTGAATACACTGCATCCCCTGCCCCGGCATCACAACCACGCGAAGAAATATCAATTTCTGAAATTGATGACGATTTACCATTCTAATAAAAAAAACCGCCAGATGGCGGTTTTTTTTATTCTGTAACGTCTAATAACTTTACCTTAAACACAACAGATTTGCCGGCCAATTCTGGAACATAATCTGTTGGGAACGTAATATTAATATCACGTTCTTCGCCTTCGGCCATACCAACAACCTGTTCTTCAAAACCCGGTACAAATTGACCACTGCCCAATTTCAATGGGAAATTTTCAGCCGTTCCACCTGGGAATTGAACACCATCTAAATAGCCCGCAAAATTAATTACCACGGTATCACCATTTTCCGCAGTAACGGTTTTATCACACGCCGTCAAACCCAACGCCGCACAAATACCAAGAACAGATACTAACTTTTTCATTTTTTTTCCTTTTTGTTTTGTTATTTATTATTTGTAAACACATCTGAAACCATATTCACGCATAGTAACGCCTTCGGCCTCGATTCTGTAATCAAAATAAGGTGTTGGGCGCATTGCATCAAAAGACGGCTGATCATAAATCATGACAATGCTGTCTGCATTACGTCCGCAAACACGCTTCATTTCATAGTCTGCAACCGCGGCCAATACGGTACGTACATCGCCATCGACATCCATACCATCTGCATTTTGCATCAGACGTAACCGCATTTCACGCAAATCGCTGTTCCCCAGTAATATCTGAACGCGCACCATTGCGCCCTTATATTCTTGCCAGCGTGTTTCCATACGTGATGTTTCCCAACGCTTAGAATTCTTTTCTATATCTTCTTTGGAAAAAGACCTGAAACCGTCAATATTTGCATATTGATTATCTGCGGTCATCTGCCCCGCGGTCACTTCATTATACAGTGGTGCATCTGGCCCACCATTTTTAAAATCGTCCGCATTGTATGGCAAACCACCACAGCCCACCAAAACCAATCCTGCGAACAAAGTAATCAAAAATGATTTTTTCATATTATATCTCTCTTTTTTTTAATTTTATCAAATAAAGCGTTTTGATTCAAGTCACGATTTATGATAAAATTATATCAATGTCAAATATAGTTCTTGAATCTTTGCTAAAACCGCTAGAAGATTTTTATTCGCCATCATTTGTCGAAGAAATTGCTATTAATCACGCTGGCGAGGTATGGATGCGTCTGCATGGTGCCCGCGTACCGTGGGTATCGTACAAGGCAGAGGCACTTAGCAAACAATATTTAATTGATTTGATTCACACTGTTGCGAACATTTACGAGCGTCCATTTGACCCGGTTCATGGCACGCCTGTGGTATATGCGACCCTGCCTGGAAATCATCGCTTTACGGCGATTGCGGGTCCAAATGTTCAGTATGACGAATCGGATGTGACCGGTGGTGTTGCATTAAACATTCGTGGTGGTGGCGCCCCAGATACCAGTTTTGAAAACTATCACCTGCGCCGTGGCCAGAAATTATTAAAGGTCAAACCCCGCCTTAAACAGCGTCCAGACGACCCATACGACAGGTTAATGTCCGCAATTAACGACGGCAGTCCGATATTGATTAGTGGTGCAACATCAACCGGCAAAACGACATTTTTAAATCATCTGCTGACATTAATTGATAAAAACAGTCGCGTTATAACTGTCGAGGACGCGCGTGAAATTCGTGTTCCCCAGGCGAATCGGGTTCACTTTATATTATCTCGCACCGAACAGACGAACGATTTCAATTACGCGCGGTTACTGGATTTAGTTGTACGCATGACACCTGATGTAATTATTGGTGGCGAAATATCCACAGACAACGCGTCTGTATTATGGGAAATGTTGGGGACCGGGCACGACCATTTTTACACGACGATACACGCCGAAAGTTCTGATGCCGCCTATGCTGCATTTGCGGACAGAATTTTACACACGCAACCGGCGTACAATCGCACAGACCTAATTGCGGAAATGCGGCGCAAAATACGTGTTGTTCAATTATCGCGTGATGGTGCGCTGCGTGCTGTCACCGAAGTGGTTTAAATTTTTTAACAAAGGAAAAAACATGGAAGAAGATAAAAAGATGATACCGGAAAACGACACTGAATACGCGAAAATATTACGCGACGCAGACGAAAATTCCAGGGCCAAGGCCGATTTGGCCGGCATTCGCGAACAAGAACGTTTGGACAAGGCGTACGATGACATGATGAAACGCAGAAAAAAAATCAAAGGTTTTGTTGCCGGCGTAAAAAAGATATTTACGAAACAAAGCACCCAACAACAATCGCGACAAACCGAACGCTAAAAAAACAAGGGAACAAAACGTTCCCTTATTTTTTATCTTGAAAACAAACGATTATAAACTTTTTCATTTACCTTGGTTGGGTATTCACGCATCAAGAAAGAATTATAATCATCCATGATAAATGTTTGCATCATATTTTCAGATTCCTTGCGCAGATTTGCGGACTTTTTAGCATCTGCATCTGGCACGACATTTTTGGTTATATTCACCACATAGAACGCATCGGTCGACGGCACGATTACTTTTTGTCCGACATCATTTGCGAACGCGGCGACCACGACATCATCTGGCGCCCCAGACGTACGCGACACGACCGCAGATTTTTTACCGGCCAACGCACCATTTTCTTTTAAATCGACCAACAATTCATTTGCGCGCACATATGCCTGTTTTTCTTGTTCTGCGTGCTTCCAATTTGCGACCAAAGATTTTTTCACATCATCGAAATTCGCATTATGTTCAGGGTTTATTTTATCGACGCGCACGAACAAGAATCCATCTTTGGTTTCAATCATTTCGCTTTCCAGTCCCGCATCCATATCAAATATTTTATCAACCATCGAATCGGTCAATATTTTATCCACGGGTCTGTTATCACGTGCAAAGGCCTTTAATTCCACGAATTTCACGCCGTGTTTTTTTGCCGTATCTTTCATTGTTTCGCCTGCGATGATATCGTCTTCGACCTTGATTGCGGTTGCATATCCTGCGTCATATTTATCAGGCTGATTCATTTCTGTTGGCACCAAAACATATGACACACTGCGTGTTTCTGGGACCACGGTTGGATTTTGTACATAGAACTGTTTTAATTGATCATCTGTTGGGTTATCCACCTTGAAATCATTGAATTTTACCGTTGCATATTCCAAATTACGTTTTGCATATCTGGCATTAAATCCGGCCTGGACCGCGAATTCAGGCACCGCCACTGGCGTCCCCATTGCGCCCAGCACCATCGACCGCAGCGTATCTGCGCGCAGCACATCGGCAAAGTCGGCCTCGCTATATCCTGAATTTGCCAAAACGGCATCAAATTTTTGTGCGGAAAACGCGCCATTATTCTGGAAATCAGGTAATTCTCGAATTTGATTTGCGATTCGTTTATCTGTGACGACGAACCCCAAATCGCGGGCCCGATTTTCGGTCATTTGTTGTGTGACTATTTCTGACATTACCTGTTTTGAAAAGGCATTTTGCGATTCGTTATCGGCATAGACCTTACGTTGTTCATCACGTCCCAATTGTGCCAACGCGCGCGACCGCTGGGCATTAAACATTTGTGCGGAAATATCGGCATTTCCGACGGTCATCACGACATTATCATTAACAGACGCGCCAAAGATCCATTCTGCGACGCCCCATCCCACGAAAGAAAAAGCCAAAACTGCGATTAAAATCTTGGCGACTAATTTTTCTGATGCATTTCTTAAATATTCTAGCATTTGTTCCCCTTTTGCGTTACCATAGCAAAACAAAACGGATAAAATCAACGAAAAAAAGGGGAAAATCCAATGAAAATTATTGCAGGCAACTGGAAGATGAACGGCACGATTGAAAACCTGACAGAAATGACCGCGGCCCTGTCACAATTGTCCACACCGAACCAGGTTATTTTATGTGTTCCATATACGATGCTGTGTGCGCCGTCGCACGGCATTTCCCTGGGCGCCCAAGACATCAGCATTCACCCCCACGGTGCCTATACTGGCCAGGTTTCTGCCACGATGGTTGCGGCGACTGGGGCAAAGTATGTAATTGTCGGGCACAGTGAATGTCGCATGTACCATGGCGACACGAATCAGACCGTCCGCACCAAGGCGCAAAATGCCATTACCAATGGATTAACACCAATTATATGTGTTGGCGAAACGATGGATGAAAAGCAATCTGGCAAAACGATGGAAATAATCGAATCGGGTGTACGTGAATCAGTACCGGAAAACCCGGGCGCGCCGATTATCATCGCGTACGAGCCCCGATGGGCAATTGGTGCGGGTCTGACCCCGACAGATTCTGAAATTGCAGACGCGCACACATTAATTGCGCGCACATTGTCTGACATGGGTTTAGGCGCGACACCGGTATTATACGGTGCCTCTGTCAAAGGCACGAATGCGGCATCAATAATGTCAATTCCACATGTTGATGGTGTATTGGTTGGTGGTGCATCCTTGAAAACGGACGATTTCATACCTATAATAACCAGTGTGAATTAGTTTTATAGTCTTACCCAAGAAAACAAAATGGAAAAAAATATGAACGAAGATAAATCAGTCCAAACCGAATCAGTATCCATTGACGACGCGCCCGTATCAGATGCACCGTCCACGACCGATTCGGAAAAACAGATTGCGCAATTAAATGCGCAGATTGCAGAATTAAATGATAAATATTTACGTCTGGCGGCAGAATTAGAAAACACGCGTCGTCGTTCGGCACTGGACGCCGAATCGCGTGCCCGCAATCGTGCGATGGGCATTGCGGAAAAGATATTACCGGTAATGGATGCGGTTGATGCGGCGGTTCTGCATTCACCTGATGATGCGGGCATAAAATCGATGGCGATGGCATTAGAATCTGCATTTACCCAGATTGGCATATCGCGCATAAAGTCGGTTGGTGAAATATTAAATCCCGCGTATCACAACGCGGTTCAGGTCACAGACGCGTCCCCAGACGCCGACCCGCGCCCTGCCCCGAACACGATATTATCGGAAATTCAGGCGGGCTATACATATTGTGATAACATATTACGCCCCGCCATGGTTATTGTATCAAAATAAAAAATGCCCCGTTGGGGCATTTTTTAAGTGGTTAGAGGTGCTGACGCTAGTGGTTAGTGGTTAGTGGTGGAAGTATACAAAAAATTTTTGTGAAAAATTTTTTGTCATTGCGAGGGGGTGCAACCCCCGTGGCAATCCAGTCTATTCTTCCTCTTTGTCATTGCGAGGGAACGCAGTGACCGTGGCAATCCAGTCTATTCTTCCTCTTTGTCATTGCGAGGGAACGCAGTGACCGTGGCAATCCAGTAAATTGTGCTTTGTTATAATAATGCATCAACTGGATTGCCGCGCTGCCGCTCGCAATGACAAAGAGGAATGTCCCTTTCTTTATTACTAAAATAATTATAATCTAATCCAAAACATATCTTGTTCAGATAAATCAACCCATTCAGGATTTATTGATTCTATCAGTGATATCTTGTATTTTCTGGATTTAGATTTAATGTATTTCTCGTATTCTAGTGCGTCGTTAATATATTGAAATTCTTCAAAAAATCCAAGTTTATTACATTTATATCTTGCGGTAAATGATTTTGGATGAACAGCATTTTTATGCTCGTGTATGCGTTGTAGTAAATTACCCGTTACACCTGTGTACAAGGTTCCATTTCGTTCGTTAAACATTATATAAACGTATGATTTATGTCGTTTCATGGTTTTATTCTAATTTAGAAAGTAAACAATAACAACATTATTTTTTCTTTTTCATGGGGGAATTAAAAACCTTTGTCATTGCGAGGGGGTGCAACCCCCGTGGCAATCCAGTCTATTCTTCCTCTTTGTCATTGCGAGGGGTGGAACCCCCGTGGCAATCCAGTCTATTCTTCCTCTTTGTCATTGCGAGGGGTGGAACCCCGTGGCAATCCAGTCTGTTATTCATATTACGAACAAAAAATTTTTCACAAAAATTTTTTGTCATTGCGAGCGACAGCGCGGCAATCCAGTTGATGCATTATTATAACAAGGCACAATTCACTGGATTGCCACGGTCACTATCGTTCCCTCGCAATGACAAGGTTTTTAATTTTTCATATTACGAACAAAAAATTTTTCACAAAAATTTTTTGTCAT
>JAZSAG010000031.1:0-30338 GCA_045601765.1 Candidatus Enterousia sp.
AAGACCATATTCTTGCATTTTGTTTGCAAAATCGCGACACCATTGCGCTTCCCTGTCACCATCAACAAAGGAATCGTCAATAACTTTGATATGTTGCACACCTAAACTTTTCAAATACCGCATTTCAGATATAATATTGTCTATGCTACGCCCACGCCATTTTGGAGACTTTGACAGTCTAAAAAAAGAATTTATACTACAAAAAGAGCAATAACCCGTACAACCACGTGCCGTCAACAGGTGTATGGGCGTACGTTTATCTATTGCTATTTTTACCGTATCTCGAACTGGGATTGGCAGGTCGTCCAACGGGCTTGATAACTTTACAATAGGATTATGCGTATTTTTAGTATTTTCTTTATAACTTAAATTCTTAATATCCCAAACAGTTTTTTTATCTTGTAACGCTTGTGCTAAATCACAAATCGCCTGCTCGCCCTCGCCACGAATTACGAAATCAAATCCGCTGTCTAAAAATAAGTCTGGACTAAAAGTGGGGCCAAAACCACCTGCAACAAAGGTAATGTTTTTTTGTTGCTTTACAGCATTCAATGTCTTTAATGCCTGATCTATATTGGATTGATACGCAGAAACACCAATGAACAAAGGATCTTTGTCTTGTAAAATTTTATTTGCTAATTCGTCTGGCGTCCAGCCATTTAGCCACGCATCTAAAATTTTTACCTCGAATCCTTTTTTTTGTAAAACAGCTGACAAATACCCCAGCCCCAGATTTTCTTCTGCAGTTCTATGACTGATGGGTGCTGGGGTTGCTAAGATAATAAAATTATTTTTGTTCCGCATACTTTGCAATTTCGGCCTTTAAGCTGGGGTCTGCGGACATATCTGCAAATTCTGCAGGATCTATCCATTTATATTCTGTATGTTCACTTGACAGTTTTACATCTCCCCCCAGATATTTAGCTAACAAAGTAATACCAACAGTCTGTCTTTCTTTTGCAGGCGTCATAAATGACCACAACGACCATGGTCTGAATTCAATTTCTACATCAAGACCGGTTTCTTCAAACACTTCGCGCTTGATACCATCTGTTGTTTTTTCACCGTACTCAATTTTTCCGCCTGGGATATCCCATAATTCGGCATAAACATCTTCTTCGCAACTGCGCTTCAGAACTAAAATCTTATCGTCTTTATGTATAATTGCCTTCAACGCAACCTTAAATTCCGCCATTTTGCTTCTCCCTGTATGGGTAGTATCTTACTGTATAAATTCACAAAATCAAGTTTTGATTAAATTTTTCTTTTACTCATAACAAAACTATATGGGAAAAATTTAAAATTTGTTTTCAAGTAAAATATTTTCAAATTTGGTGATTTCTACAAAGATCACATTTGAAAAAAATTCCTTTCCCGTTATTAATTAATTATAAGGGATCAAACCTGTAATACCCACAAAGGCTGGAATTGGTTCGCGTTATGATTGACCAAGCTATTTATTCACAAGAAAAACTGATATTTCATATCAATACCAATCCTCAGTTATTCAATGCATTTTTATCTACATATCATATCAATCACAATAGCCGTCCAATGGAATATACGGTCAACGGCGATAGTGTGATGATTGTGCGACCGGTTGTGCTGCGCCGATATGCCAACACCAGATTTGGCGGTGGACACAATGGCACGCTGAGCATTACAGAAAACAACCACCTGATATTGAAGGCTTTTGCCACCGCGTGGCGGTATAGGGAAATGTATGAACATGGTGGGGATATCCACAGAATATTCCAAGGAGAACACACTTCGCCACGCCAGTTTTACCGGCACCTAGATGTCGCATATATGAATCCGGACAAGATTAATGAAATCCTGTCCGGGAAATTAAAAATTAATGTTAATGATTTGTTTCAGATTGCGCAGAAGAATCAAATATAACCCCAAAATTATTCCACTAATCTGTTTACGATTGGAATTATATTTATATCATCAAAATTATATTTATAAATCGAGGCTATTATTATCTGATTATCTTTAAAATCTCTCTTTAATATATTAATCATGCACTCTAAATTTTTTCGATCTATTTCTTTACCGCTAGGGGAATCTAAAATTATAGGCAGTTTTATCCCTAACTTTTTTTCTATTTCAAGGATGTACGCTAGTCTAAAAGCAAATACAGTTTTATGTAACACGGCACCAGATAACTCTTTTAAATTGGAAGTGAATAAATAAGAAGCTGCTATAGAATCACCGTCTGCAACTCCAAGTTCTGTTGCGTATTTCGCTACATTATTATACATAGACGCGATTACAATATCGTCCGATTTTGTTTTTCTATCTATTTTGCCCCTTATAAATTTAAGTTCTTTTTCTGTTTTTTGTATTTCTTCGTTTATGGCAATTTCGTTTATGGGTATAGATAATATTTCACGATTAAATATATTCACAATATCTTCTGAAGAAAAAAACTCTTCTTGTTCTTGTTCTCTTTTTAATTCATTTTGTATTAATACTAATTGTCTAGCAATATTTGATAATTTTGCAGAAACAATTTTTCTTTTAGCAACAAGAAATTCTATCGTGTCAGTTAATCCGACAATATTTGTGTCGTTTACAGGAATAATTTGACCATCCGGGGTTTTTACCAATAATTTGATTTCTGAAACGAAATTTTTAAATAGTTTATTGTCTTTTAATATCTTGTCTATTCTAGATAATTCCGCTTGCAACGTTTGTTGTTCTAATAACAAGTTGTTCCTTTGAGCAGAAACCGTTTCATCATATTTGAGTGGTGCTAATGAACCATTGGATTTTGCTACACTATCCCTGTATTTAGCTATGCTATGCATTTGTTTATATTTGCTTAAATTATCTTGCAGTTTTTCTTTTATACATAATAACTCTGTACAATCTTGATCAGATATTCCCCGAATTAGTTCTTCTATACTAAATCTTATCCCGCCTATTACAATTCCTCTGTTCAATAAAGTCCAGCCCTTTTCTTGATCTACATAAAAGGCACCTAATATGTTAGACAATATATTTTTATTGTCGGAACCAAACACCATTTTATGCAATTCATATTGTTGATCTGGTAATACAAAAGTTGTAACTGTTCCTTGTGCTTCGACACTAATAGCATCTTTTGAAATTCTGTTTAAACTTATATTTCCAAAACGTTCTGTGTATATAATCGTCTGTATTTCGCATTTATCAAAGTGAATTTTTTTTGTATTTGGTACTGCATAACCAATAGAATACAATAAACATCTTAATAAGGTGGTTTTTCCCTTGCTATTTTCTAGAGAAAAAATTAAATTTACACCACCAGAGAAATCTATAGTTCTTTCAAAAAAACCTTCTTTTATTTTTATAGATAAAAATCTCATAATCCGACCCCGTTCTTTATGTTATCTATATAAAATCTTCTACGTATCACATTATATAAGACTAATTTAATCAAAGTTTCTTTTACTTCTGAATTCAAATCTGTACTATCTAGGTATGGCAAATAATTTGTCCAAGATTGTTCTATGAACTTTTTACATTTATCGGCATTATTTGTGTTACATTTAAAATCGTTATAGTCGTACAAAATACGTGTAAAAAACTCCATACGCTCACACATAGAATCTATTAATTGTGAGTATTGTCGTATTGTTTCTTCTTTTAAACCAAGATCCAAACCGTCTAAAAAATCCATGCCATTGGATACTTCTGTAACAAACACGATCATAGGCCATACAATATCTGTCTTTTTTAATCTTATTGTGGCGTTGGCTTTTGTTCCGTCACCAAATAAGCTGTTTTGCCAAACAGACATTAATTTCTTGCCCAAACCAGGACAATCCATTATCCCCAAATCACCAATAAAATCATCTATACACCGCTTTATTTCTTTGTAGCGTTCCTGCTCATCATCTGTTTCAAACGGCAGTACGTGAACCACAAACTTATCTGTATCTAATGGCATATCTATGTTATGCAGATAGTCGGTAATTATTTTTTGCGCACTTGGTGGAATATTGGCAAAAGATCTTCGGGCGTGACCGTAAAAAGCAGACCGAGAATCATCATCTCTAAATGGGTTAGGAGAATTCGTGATAAATATAGCTTTTTTTACATTTGTTTTACTACAAGCTTCAGATAATGTTTTTAAGGCTTTATTTAAATTGGCGCGTACATTATTAAAATCGGAACTACTATGTTGTACTGCTTTTGCTTGTGCCAATATGCATTCGTTGTTATTAAGAAATAATTCTATATCTTCATTGTCACTTTCGATTTTGACGGCCTGCAACTCTTTCATGTTGTCCAGCATTAAAACAATAGCAGCATTGACCTGAAAATCAAACCCAAACATTACAGCGTTTGCGCGTCTATTTGTCATGTTATCCCCATGTTATTTGCTTATATTTACAGTTGAATCTAGCAAATTTTAATATTTTTGCAACCTTTTACGTAAAACTGGCATCGGTGTTTTGGGCAATGTATGTAAGCAGCGGAATTATTCGATTATTTGATAACTTCGTTGCACATACTGGTAACCTTGTGGCGGGAAAGTGGCAGTAATCCGCCTAAAAACAAAGCCCCGACAGATTTTGTCGGGGTTTTGATTGTTTCTGGCGGAGTTGTAATAAATGACGGTATTAGATATCCAATTTACAGGGATTTGCAGGGAATTTTTGATATAAATCCCGCGATTTTTATGAGAAATGTAAGGCCCCAAATCAAAAATTGCATAAAATAACAGGGAAAAACACAATAAATTTGCACTATATTTTATTAATCTTGTGGATACGGTAAAAAATGTCCTACACACCAATCATGTAGTGCGCGGTCAAAAATTGCATCGTGTTTTGCAATTTCTTCCATACCCATTAGTCTTATATTATACTCTACATGTTTGCCACTATCCAAGACAGCATCTATTAACATAAGCGCAATTTGTGGTGTGTTTTTTTCAGATGCTATCAATTTAATATAAAAATCCGTTGCGACTATTATAGCGCTTTCTGATGAACATGCTCTCATTTGGTTTACTAAAGTTTTTATGTCCGGTCCCCCTTTGATAAAAATTTTAAATAGATTGGCAGAGTTAAAACTTATAAAGCTATGGTTATTTTTTATAGAATTTACAATGTATTCCACATATTCATTACTATTGGCAAAAGGACTGTACATGAATAATCCTTGAAGCCATAGTCCATCTATTTCAAATTGTTTTTTCGCCATTGCCCGCAGCATATAATCGTCAGACAACAAGTTTAATTCTTTATCCTTAGCTAACCGTATGACAGAAGCTGTTTCTAAATCTTTTTCTTGAAAAAATGAAAGCAACTGTTCTTTGTTGTCAGACAATTTTGATGCACCAGATGGAATTATAATCTTTGCGTTCTCACCTAACCATGTAAGAATATCATCCAACATTTTAATTTTATTTTTTTGATAGTCTTTCAAGTCTTCATGCGATGCAAATGTCAATTTTTGGTCTTCAGAATTAGTTTTGAAAAGCCGTCCACCGCGCATTTTTAAGAATCGCATTTCCTCTTCTTTCAGAGATTTGAAAATATCTATGGTTTTTTGTGATACGTAAAGATTATCTTTAATAACATTTGCCAACATGGTCTCCACATGGAACCAAAATGCATTAAAAATAGTAATCGCATCTATAATGTATCCGGCTTGTTTATTAACCAGTTTTTGGGTATCCTTTTGCTCTACTACACTCCCTTCCGATACAATCAGTTTTTCCGTAGCAAGGAATTCCATTAGACTTATTACATCTTTTCCCAACATATTTGCTAATGTGGATATTGGCAAATATTTTTCTTTATAATAATTTTTAATTAAATCCTGTGTCTGATTTTGAGAATTAAACAGTCGTTTTAATTTTTCTACGGCTTCTTCTGGTGTTTTCCCATCGATTCTAATTATACCACAGTCAGGAAATTGTATAAAAATTTGGTCGCGAATGATACATCCTACAGTTACGTATTTATTGTTAATATTAATAACTTTGCATTCAATTCCATTTTGTCCGAGTTGGATATTGGAATTTTCTCCCGCCACCATTAATTTTTTTGCAAACACATCAGAACTTCGCAATACATTAAAGAATTTGTTGGTCTTTATATTTGGATCATCTTCAATAATATAAATTTCGTTGGTATTGGTTGTTTCATCGTGCAAAATAAAACCTGTTTTATTGTTGGCGATTTTGAAATCAACTAAACATGTCATAAACCACGTAAAATAGTTTTTCCAAGATTCTTCATCATCAAGATTTTCAATTATTAACTCATATGCTTTCTGTGGAAGGGTTTCCATTGCAAACTTGTGTTCGTACATAAGGTAAAGCAACTGCCATTTAGCTTTGATATCACCAAACATTTTATTTAAATTTGATGGTAATTTATTCAATATTTTTGACAAAGCTTCTTCATTACCGTCCCGGTGATACATAATGGCCAGATTTAATGCGGCTCTCGAATTTTCCGGTTGTTGGTCAAATACCTTCTTGAAAAATAATGTGGCTTTTTCATTGTCTCCCATAGCCTCATGATAAACAGCCCAATATTGCAATATAGTGTTATTAATGTATTCATTGGGAATAGACGATAATACTTTGTACATGCCAGAAACATCAGCTGTTCTATTCAAACAATCTAAATAATGTGATAAAATGACATCATGCAAACCAACAGTCTTGATTATTTCTTTGTACAAAGGTGATGCCTCTGTATATAATCTCGCATGATATAATCTTGTCGCGATTTCTGTTTTGATATATACACAATCTGTGGATTTCAGGAATCGGCGTGCTTGAATTAAATCTCGCACGTTACCAGTTTTTATATGCATAAGCAATTTCTTTGCAGCAACTGATTTTTGTTTTTTAATTATACTGTCAATCGCTGTAATATTATTTAACCCTTTGTAACATATACAGGTTCTTAAATCGATTTCTAATTGGTCATAATTCTCGTCATGTGGAACTTTTTGCAATACATCTAATGCTTTTTCGTATTGCTTGTTATTTATATATGATACCGCTGCTAATCCAGCATAATAAAAACCTTTGCTGATATCCAGTTGGTCTGCTAACTGGGCAGCTTCTGCACAATCATCGGCGTTAAGGATTTTTTTTAACAATACATCTGGATCGTCAGGGAAACGTAAATATAGATTATCTACGAGGTCACGTTCCTCTTTTTGCATGTTCAGTAATCTGTACGCACTCGCTAAGTTTATGGGCACATATGACAATTCGGCAAATGGTACATTAGTCTGATTTTTAATTAAATCCCAAGCTTTTTCTAATGAATCTTTGGCTAATCTGATCGTGTCTATGGACTGTTTTTGTGGCTCATCCCCCATATGTCGCGTCCCTTCCCAAGCTAAAACCTGCCAATCATCAGGATTTATATCTTTCGCTTGATTAAAAAATTTTGTGGCATTAATCTCATCGCCACGCACCGAATAAAATTTGCTCGCTATCAAACAATTTGCAACATCATCAAAACACACTTCGTTTATTTCTGATGGCATTGATGGAAAATTTTTGACATCAAGTTGAATTGCTTCAAGTATACGTCCAGCAACTATCCTACTTGTATGGTGAATTTCGGGAACTTCTGAAATTGCTTTTTTTAGTCCTGCGATATCTTTTTTGATAAAATATGCTTTTATACGCAACGCGTTAGAGAGCTCATTTTCCGGTGAACAGTAGTAGCCATCCAAATAAGAATTAGCGCCTTCTAATGGGCGATTTAACAGAATTAACGCAGTCCCTTTATTCTGTAACAAACGTCTTTTTGCATCAGGGTCTTTTAATGCATCGTCATAACGTTGTTCGATTTTTAAGATTTCTTTTAGAGCATCTTCAGGCTGGCCAGCATTTAAGAGCTCTTTAACACAATCTATATCTTTGTGAATGATTCTATTAAGTTTAAAATCGGCTGCAGATTGATCAGGCATGCTTTGTGGTGTAGCATTTGGAAAAATATTTATGAACGAAACATTATTGTTCACATTACCGTTAATCGCCAAAGGATGAGCACCAACAGCCACAGCACTATTATTCGTCTGTTTAGCAGCAAATAAATTATCTGCATGATATTCAATTTTATCCAGCGCCAAATTACATACCCTTTATTTAGAAAAAACTGTCAATACTCCTAATATTGTGTCTATTAACGAAGCCCAAAAAGATTTTTTATTTACGTTTTTTTCTATTTTACCAACAGCAATCGCACCGTCACCATTAGCTATGACTGTTTTCTTACCAACTTTGTTGATGTTTATCTGATTTTTTATACTCTTACTCATGTATTATCCTTTACATACATACTTTCGTGTAATCTAGTATAAAAACGATGTTTTTTCAATAAAAAATCGATTTTATTAATGTTAATCTCTATAAAACAAAAAAATTCACATTATAAAAAATTTTTTCGGAGTGGGTGTTCGCAACAATGTATATTATTATGAATAAGGATGGTCCTTATTCATAACCAAGAGGACCCAAATGCCTAATTTAACAATTGTTGATAAAAACATTAATCAAATTAAACCATATAAAAACAACCCAAAACTTCACAGTAAACATCAGATTAAACAGATTGCGGATTCTATTAAAGAATTTGGATTTGTGAACCCTGTGTTGTTAGACGAAAATGGGGAAATCATAGCGGGGCATGGACGATATTTGGCTGCAAAACAGTTAAATATGGAAAATATCCCCACAATAACACTGTCTCATTTAAATGATGAGCAGAAACGTCTGTATCGCATTGCCGATAACAAACTGACCGAATTAGGCAAATGGGATATATCTTTGTTGCAAATGGAATTTAAAGAACTGGAAAATTTAAATCTGGATCTAGAAATTACAGGGTTTGAAACCGAAGAAATAGATAATTTTATTATAAATAAGTCTGGTCCTACAAATCCAAAAGAAGAATATATCCCAGAATTATCAACCAACGATTACCAATGCAAATTTGGCGATATATGGCGACTGGGGCGACATTTCTTAATTTGTGCTGATGCATTAAAAGCGGAAACGTATGCAAATTTAATGGGGAGCAATCGTGCCCAAATGATTTTAACAGATCCACCATATAATGTCCGTGTAAAAGATATTGGTTCAAGCGGTAAAATTAAGCATGATGAATTTGCGATGGCGTCTGGCGAGATGTCATCTGATGAATTCATCACGTTTTTAAATACATTTATGAAACATGCAAAAGAATATTCTATCGATGGTTCTTTGCATTACTTGTTTATGGATTGGCGACATGGAATAGAAATTGGCCTGGCCGCATCAACCGTTTATGAAGAATTAAAAAACATCTGCGTTTGGGTCAAAAACAATGGTGGTATGGGCAGCCTGTATCGTTCACAGCATGAATTGTGCTTTATATACAAAAACGGCAAAGGCCCACATACGAATAATATAAATCTGGGGGCACATGGGCGATATCGCACAAATGTTTGGGAATACGCAGGTGCCAATGGTTCCGCAGATGGTAAAGAAAATTTAAAATTACATCCAACGGTTAAGCCCGTTGCAATGTTAAAAGATGCAATTCTGGATGTCACAAAACGTGGCGATATTGTGTTGGATTGCTTCTTGGGTTCTGGTTCAACCTTAATCGCATGCGAACAAACAGGTCGCACATGTTATGGCATCGAAATAGAACCAAAATATTGTGATGTGACAATTAAACGTTATGAACAATTAACTGGTGAAAAAGCCATCAAAATAGGAGACACAGATGACAGGATATGCTAACCCACCAAAAGAAACACAATTCAAAAAAGGACAATCTGGTAATCCCAAAGGACGTCCCAAGGGCGATAAAAATTATTTGGCTCTTGCAAACAGAGAGTTATCACAAAAGGTTTCAATTATGGAAAATGGTCGACGTAAAACACTTAGCAAAAAGGAGGTGTTTGTCAAAACGACGATAAACAAGGGTATTGCTGGCGATAAAAAATTTACAAATATTGCATATACAATGATGCAGGATGCCGAAAGATATAATGAACGCAAAAAACACGATGAAAAAGAACAGTCTAAAATAAATCAGAAAATTATTGAAAATTTCCGAAAACGGGTTTTAGAAGAGAATAAAGAGGTGGAAGAATGACACAAAATCTGGCTAATGCTTTAATAAAGGAAGATTTTTACAGTTTTGTGCAACGGGCTTATTTTGAAACAAGCGGTGGACAAATACTGATTCCAAATTGGCACATTGAAATATTGTGTGATCGGCTGGAAAAAGCACGCAAAGGCGAAATAAAACGTCTTATTATAAATGTTCCGCCACGCAGTTTAAAATCACAAATTGTAAATGTTGCATTTACCGCTTGGGTATTAGGTCATAAACCAACAGAAAAAATTGTTAGTGCATCGTATTCTGCAGAATTAGCGGAAACTTTTGCACGCGATTGCAAACGTGTTATGCAATCTGAGTGGTATAAACAACTATTTCCGAAAAGTGAGATTTCAAATGACCAATCGTCAGCCTATGATTTTAAAACAATTTCACGCGGTGGACGCTTTGCCGCATCTGTCGAAGGATCTTTAACGGGTCGCGGCGGCAATATAATAATCATCGACGACCCGATAAAAACAACAGATATGGCAAATGAGAATGCCCTAAATAAAGTACAAGAATGGTATACAGGTACACTGTTAAGCCGTTTAGATAATCAAGAAGACGGGGTGATTATTTTGATAATGCAACGTGTTCATGAAAACGATTTAACAGGTTATCTGTTAGATAAAGAGTCTGATAAATGGGAGCATATAGTTATGCCTATGATTGCAACCGAAGAAGAACAATGGGAAGTTGAGAATAAAACTTTTATAAGGCATAAAGGCGATGTATTAAACAAGCAATATATCAGTTTTGAAAAGTGTAATGAATTAAAAACAGAATTAGGGGAATATGTATGGAATGCCCAATATCAACAAGAACCATGTCCTGTTGGGGGTGGTATCGTAAAAGAAGAATGGATGCAATATTATCCAAACCAACGTTTGAATCCTGATGAAGTTTATAAAATATTATTAAGTTGGGATACAGCTAATAAAACAGGAGAAAACAATGCATATTCTGCTTGTTCTGTCGTAGCAGTAATGAGAAACAGGACATTTTATTTGTTACAAGTTGCGCGTGCCCGACTGGATATGACAAAACTTTTAGAATCTGTTTTGCAAGCGTACAATTCTGTAGTTCAAGAGTCTGGCTTTTTCAGAATCAAACCAGTATTACTAATAGAAGATGCTGCGAGCGGAACTCCGCTTATAAATTTGTTAAGAAATTTAAAAGATATATATGGCCGCGTATTAAATATCGAGGCAATAAAGCCTAAAGGGGATAAAATTGACCGACTTTATGGTATAACACCATATATTGAAAATGGACAATTGTTGTTTCCGCCAGATGGTGTGGAAGGAAAAGAACGATGGTGGCCAGATTTTAAAAAAGAATTATTAAGCTTTCCAAATTCAAAATATAAAGATCAAGTTGATTCTTTGACACAGGCTATTTCATATGGTCAAGAATTATTGGCATACCAATAAAATAAATACTGGGTAAAATCCCGGTATTTATTTTGGCATATGTTTATGTATACATGCGTTATGCAAATCACTAATCAAATTCTTGCCAGTATAAGATTTTATAAACCGTTTAAATTGGTCTATTTGTTTAATAAAATCATCACATGATATAAAATATGAATAATCATGTTTAGAAAAAGCATCAAATACAATCATATCTAGTTCTTTGTTGTGCTTTTTTATCCACTTATATACTGTTTCAAAATCTATATATAAAAACATATGATTTGTGGCCGCGCTGTGTATTTCGCGTATTGATAGAAAACCACTAAAAATCCTGGTTTTATCTGCTAGTTTTATTTGTGGAACAATATTTACATTTTTCATGTATAAAAAACTGTCATTTTTACAATCTGGCAATTTCATAATACTCGTATCGTTTTTACCCGGCGGACAAATATAAATAGGTATCAGTATTTTGGATTGCGATAATACAGCCAGAAAATATTCCAAACTTTCATTATCTTTGAACACGTTATATTCTGCTAATGCACTGGCCAATGTCCCATTAAAATAATCGGTATCATTTTCTTGACGAATAATACAGTAATCAAATTCATATTCGAAATCTTTAAAATGGTTCTCGTCCAATACATATTCTGTTAAAGTTTTTCGTATGTTTGTCATATTATTTTTCCAAATATATACCGCATTCTGTATAGCACTTTTTCCAATCAAATCGTGCTGATTTATATTTTTTGTTTAATTTTGCATTTTCTTCTTTGGTAATCCATGCGGTTTTCAAATTATTCAAAACATATTTAACACTTTTATCATCATCCATAAAAGCATGAAATAATTCAGATAACGGCACACAATGTTCCAATATTAAATCTTTCAATTTCGGGAAATCTTTTTGAATTGTGCGTTTTTTGCCGACCAACAAATTATGCAAATCCCCATTTATACCAGATTTGCACCAAATATTTTGCGCCGATACCGATATAAAATCTGCCGGTCTCGATTCAGAAATCACATACAATATATTGCGAAATGATAATTTTACAATTTTCTTTGCGTTATCACTTGCTTTACGATATGTATCACGCAGATTATTCAATAATAAATCTACATCTTTATCAGTAAATTTATTCGTCGGTTTGCTTATTGTTATTTGTGGTTTCATGGTTCTCTGCCGCTTGTTTTTCTTGCCATTTTTTATATTCTGGATTTGGAATCTGGGATTCTATCATCTTTAACTTTCGAATAGTTTTCTTTGTGCCTATCGTATTGTAATAAGTATAAGTTCCGTCTAATACCATACAATATGCCCCAAATGTAACCGTATATCCATCATACAATTTTTTTGATTCTGTTTTCCAGTCTTTTTCGCCTATAACCTGTCGCATATCGGTTGCAAAAACTTCGCCACCAAACATCTGTTGCCGTCGTGCCTTGCATGAACGCGCCACATCTGTGTCGCCATCTGCCGGATGACAATAGTATAATTGTATCAAAGAATACTTGTCATTCACTTGAAATACTTTTAATTCATGACTTGGAAAGCAATCTGGATTGCGTATGGTTTTTGGAGGAACCGGTTGTGTTGTCAAACCAACACAAGAACACAATAACAAACCTAATAAAATTACTTTCTTCATATTTAATCCTTTTTGTTTTTGGGTGGAATTTCTATAAACAATGATTTGAATTGTCCGTATTTATCGCCAGTATCGCAAAAATCTTGCCATTGAAAATTATAGGAATTTTGCATAAACAAATCTGGTTTATCTTTAAGATGTTTGGAATTGGTGTCGTTTTTTACATTCCACTTATGCCATCCAGATGCTTTTTCGCCTTCAGTTGTCCTGAATGCATACGCCATAGAATTTGGATTGCTTTTTGCGCACCAAAACGATTTGTTGTTCGAAATAAAAATACATACGCCTGATTTTGCGTATCCTTTATCAATTAACCATTCAATGCGGTTTATATCTGCCCATACATGATAACAATTATCATCATTTCCCTTATGATCTGCCAACAGGTCTGATACAGGTATTTTTGTATTTTCGTAAAGTTTTTCTGATTTTATTGGTCTGGTTTTATATTTCAATTCTATGGGGTAAAAATCGCCGTCTTTGATGACCATTATATCTATGTGAATAATGCGTTGTTCGCCTGGCTTTTTAATTGGAAATTCCAAAATTATTTGAGCCGTATCGTTGAATATCTTGTGTAACTCTATTGCTAATGAATGTTGAAAATCTGCTTCCGAGACAAAAAACCTTTGTCTACTTATGCTAGAAAATGCTTTTTTAATTCCGCTGATTACATTCATCTTTATCCCCGCGTAAAATGCTGACCGCCAATCAAGAATCGGCGGCCGGGGAGTTCTCAAATCAGATTGTGATTGATTCCGTGGTTTTCGGGTTGCCCCTATTGTATAGCACACGACTCCCCGACCATAAGTCAGGGACATAACGGTGCAAAAAGCACCGAAACATCTTAGATAACGATGCTTTCGCACCGCACAATCTGGGCTTGAGATAGCCCCGAACCCAACTCTCATTGGATTCATCAAAAACATACCCTAAAACAATATAAAAATCAAGTTATTATAACAACGAATCTAGCATTTTGCATATTTAATGTATTTATAAGAAGAATGTGTTTGAATAAACGCGTTGATGTGTTTATTAATTATTTCCTTAGGTATAGAATATATATCGTTCATTACGCCATTTATAAATGCACCGGCTAATATACCATAAACATTTTGCAATGCTAATTCATCATTTGCGATTGCATAATATTTACCGTTATTTTTCTTATGCGATTTTGGGTGAACTATTACGTTGCGTATTTCGCACAAAGCGTTACCCAGATTTTTATCTTGTTTTTGGGAATATTTTAGTATGCGTTTTATTTTTGTTTTCCATGATGTTGATAAATTTTCTGAAACAAAACCATCTATATCATTGTTTTTAGGTTTCCCTCGTAAGTTTTGTAAAGTTTCTATATAAGAAATCAACATTACATAATCTTTTTGACCAATTATCGACTGATGCTCGTTCAACATATCTTCAATTCCTGTAATCAAATTATGCCAACCAGGTTCGTCATAGACACTTAACCACCTGTTAATTGATGTATTTAACAAATTATTATCTTTATTTATTACAAAATCCCTTATGGTTATTGGCATAAAAACATGTGATAATTTTTTATGATTATGCACAGAAGAATAAGCAAAATCCCTGCAAAGCATAGGATATGCTTTGTGATATATTTTGTCATTTCTGTCGTGTTTCACAACATCAATCCAGCTAAAATTTATACCTATCTTACAATCTACTAAAAATTCTAAAAACAACCGCAACTTATGTTCAAGCATTCTATAAATAGAGAATTTGTTATAACCTGACTTTATATGAATAGCGATATTCGTGTGGAGACGTTTTAATAAATTATATTTGTTTTCATCTAAGAATGGTTGTATATGCTTTTTAAATGAATTTATAATATTATTAGATTCTGCAGAAAAAGAACAAATGATATCATCAAAATCATCAGCGGAATAAATGGTGTGAGCTGTTGCATTCACTATTTCAAGCGAAATTTGTGTTTTACCTATTACAACTGGTATTTGTGCAAATTTCACCATAGAACTAATGTTTTTATTTGTAGACAAAAATTGATAGAAATTGTCATCATAGTCTATATATAAGCCACTTATTATAAAATTTTTTAGTAAATCACCAAAAACAATTGCTCTAGCAAATCCCGTAACAAATTCTGAAAAGACGAGATGCATACTCATTCCAGAACGTTGTAAAAACACTTCAAATAATGTAATCGGTATGGTTTCTTCTCCATGACGAATTATACCATGCATTATACGTAAAGATTTATTAACAAGTGGTTTTGCATCTGTATTAAACACCGAGATTTGAATCCCTGTTTCTGGAGAATAACTCAATTTGCCAGAAAATTCCTTACCCGGTTTATTTGGCATCCAAAAAGTGCCTATCCATTCATAATTTTTATGATGATCTAAATCCAAAGTTGACATATTTTTAATGATTATTTATCAGTTGGAACCGGTAACCCAAATTTTTGTAATGGTATATATTCAAAATAATATGAACAGCCGACCGAAACAATATAATCTAAAACATCTTGATAACATGGCTGTTTGAACCAGTCACTTAACAGGTAGATATATTCGACTTCCATGTTCAGCTGCGCCAACAATTTTTTATATTGTTTTTTCTTAAAATCACATGTTTGTAATTTTTCGTCTACAGAACCGGCAACACGTTGAAACTTACATTCAATAACAAAAAACGTATTGTTTATAACAACATAAATAGAATCATCAGGCAGTAATTTTTTAGATAATATGGATTTCCAGCCGATACCACGATATTCTAAGAATTTATATAATGCCGTTTTCTTGAAGATAGATGCAACTTCTTCGCCTTTGTACAAAACAGAAACCCATCCACGTTTATCTTCCACGCAATCATACCCAGTTTGTGAACATAAAAATGTTCGTAAATCTGTTTTCCCTTCAAAAACTAAACCGGTTTTCGTATTTGCACCGCCAATTCCATTCGCTTTCATTTTTTATCCTTTTTTTCAGATATATCATATAACCTTTTTTCAGCCAGTTCAACAAATTGTGTCTCTTGGTCTATGCCTACAAATCGGCGACCATGTTTTAATGCGGCGACACCTGTTGTGCCACTTCCCATGAATGGATCCAAAATCAAATCGCCAGGTTTTGTAGATGCCAAAATAATGCGTTCCAACAATTCTAGTGGTTTTTGAGTGGGATGTTTGCCAAATTTCTTTTCTTCTTTGGTCGGGGTACCAATTGCCCAAACGCTTCGCATCTGGCAACCTGGTTTTTTTATAAAGTCTTTTGGGAAATCGCCATTCTTCATAGCTTCATAATTAAATGTGTGTTTCGCCTTTTTATTTTTACGCACCCAAAGTAATGTCTCATGGCTTGCGGTAAAATATCGACAAGACATGTTCGGGCTGGCGTTCGGTTTAAACCAAGTTATGTCGTTCAAAATATGAAAACCGAGTAATTGCATGGCAAAACCGCATGAATATATGCTGTGGTATGTACCACTAACCCACAACGTGCCATTTTGTTTCAAAACACGATGGCAGGCGCAAAGCCATTTTTTATGAAATTCAAAATCATCGCTAAGACCATGTGATTTATCCCAATCACCTTTGTTCACAGATACAACACAACCATTTTGGCATGTGATACCGCCATTGGAAAGCATATACGGTGGGTCGGCAAAAATCATATCAAATGTGTTTTCCGGAAGTTCAAGCAACTTTTCAAGGCAGTCAGCGCAATAAAGACGATACGATTTCTTAGTCATAGTTAGTTATAAGTAATTCACGAATTGCATCACGACCGTCAGCTTTGGAATTTATAAGACGTTTAGCCAAAATACGGTTAATTTTATAATCTTTGTACAAATCATCAAAGAACGGGTCGTCTACATAATTGGTTGGGTCTGAATTGCTTAACATTTGCAGTGCGCCCATTTGATTACATGCATCAAAAACCGATTTTAATCGTTTTTGTTCTTCATCATCAAAATCGCCAACAGCATACGAATTGAACGAAGATGTTTCGCGAATTGGACGATATGGTGGGTCATAATAAATAAATGTATCTGCTTTTACATAGTCTGGCGTGACGCCAAAATCAGCTTGTATTATTGTCGCAATTTGCAGTGCTTCGGATACATTACGCAGGTTTTCTTCATCCAAAATACGCGGGTTCGTATATTTACCCATCGGCACATTGAATTTGTTTTTACTGTTGACTCTAAACAAACCATTAAAGCAGGTCCGGTTCAAGAAGATAGTCAGAGCGGCGCGGCGAACAAAACTGGAACGATACATATTTGCATCAACATCTTTATCGAAGTCGTTATATTCATTGCGTCTGGCATAATAATATGCCTTTGTATCATCAGTGTGTTTGTATTCAGTTTGAATCTTGGTCAGTTCAGTAATCAAGTTTTCAACATCGCGTTTGATGACGTTATAAAGAATCACCAGTTCCGGATTGATATCAAACAAGAAGGCTTCTTGGATATTATACCGATTATATATATCAAAGAATACAGCACCGCCACCAACAAATGGTTCAATATAGCGTTTAATGCCGTTCATTTTTAATTTTAATGGGAGTTTTTGTTCGATTTGTTCCAACAATTGCCCTTTGCCGCCGGCCCACTTCAAAACAGGGCGGCATTCTGTATAATCTGGCAATCTGACTGGTATTGCTATCAAAATTCATCCTTTCTTTACCGTTATATTAGAAGAAAATAATAGATAAAATCAAGGTCTTTATTAACTTGACTTTCGGCGACTTTAGAGCGGTAATTGGACAACATTATAAAGGAGTCGATATGTCATATAAAGATAAACTGCCCAAAACAATGGACGAGCTAAAAGCTTTGTCGTTTGATGAACGGGCACAATTATGGGATAAATACTCACAACACCCGTTCAAACGGCAAATGCGGTCACTTTGGTATTATATTCAATGCGACAGGTTAAATCTTCAAATTGAACATAAATATTTGGTAAAAATTCGTAAATATAAGGATAATCCAGAACAATGTTTAGACCATGCATGTCCAAATAAGTATAACTTTGTTCCTGGCACAATTTTAACCAGATATTTCAAGGGCATAAAACACACTATCTTAGTCAATGATGACGGCAGTTTTTCTTATAACGGTGATAAATATTCAACATTATCGGCCGTTGCAACAAAGATAGCAGGCATGAAACTATCTGGGCCAAAATTTTTTAATCTAACCATAAAATGACATTTTTGATGTATGGTATTAATTCTTCCATAAGACTTGATTGTTTGAATTCTACACCCGTATGGCTTTCCGCATTATTACCGCTACCGTCATCATAAATTTCTACAGTTGTAGAGGTATGAACTTTTATAAAGTAAAGCCCAGTGCGTAGTAATGCGTATCGTATAGTATTTATATCTGCAGGAATTTTTAGTTGTTTTATAAAATTTTCTCTGTCTTCTCGCCATAATTTGTGATTTTCACACTCGTATATCTCTGTAACGCCATTTTTAACAACCACTGATGTTTCATCAGAATGTTTAGGTTGAGGGTTTAAAATGGGCCAGAGATCATAAGCGATAACTTTTATTTCTTCTTCTGTTAATCCTTCTAAAATTTGAGCAAATTTTAAAAAGTTTTGAGCAGTTAATTTATTATTGTTATGCAAACCTGCGATCATGGCACATAGTAGGCGTAAATTATTTTTAGCAATTCCTTCCATAGCATCTTTCTGCAATCTGTAACTTATCCCCACTAAATCATCACTATCAACATTAGAAAAATCTCCTTGTCTTATTTCTGATAAAATAACCTCCCTTAACATTGTTATTTTCTTCTTTTTATACTTATTCCAAAAAAATTCACCCCCCCTTGCTAAAGGATTATTTGTAAGTTTATCTATTGTGCTTAGAAAGTTCATAATCACTCCTTTTGTATCAAATATACGTTTTTTTACGCTTTTTTCAATCTAATTAACTTGACTAATCACTTACTACAAGCACTAATTGCAAGCAATATAGGAGTTAAATATGACGATTAAATGTGCGGTTTATACGCGTAAGTCAACTGAACACGGACTTGAACAAGAGTTTAATTCTCTGCAAAACCAAGAAGAGTCGTGCAAGGCCTATATTGCATCACAATCGTTTAATGGTTGGCAACATTACAAGACTTACAGTGATGCGGCGATTTCAGGCGGAACTATGGAACGACCAGCATTAAAGCAGATGTTGGATGACATGGCACATGGGCTAGTAAATACTGTGGTTGTTTACAAGGTTGATCGATTGTCGCGTTCTATCTTAGATTTCCATAACATGATGAAGTATTTTGAGAAATATAATGCCAATTTCGTGTCTATTACCCAGTCATTTGATACCAGTACATCTATGGGTAAATTGACATTAAACATGTTGCTATCGTTCGCCCAATTTGAACGCGAAGTATCAAGTGAACGTGTGCGTGATAAAATCCGTGCATCAAAAGCCAAAGGACTATGGATGGGTGGTGCGCCACGTTTGGGTTATGACCTGATAAACAAAAAATTGGTAGTAAATCCAACCGAAGCGGAACAAGTTCGTCATCTGTTTGAAAAATACTTGGAATTGCAATCTGTGAATGATTTAACCGAATATGCAAAACAAAACGGTATATTTGGTAAAAAATGGGAAACAAATAAACGGCAAATTCGTGGTGGTAATCCGATTAGTAAAATGAGTATGCATCGTATATTGCGTGATAAAGTTTACATCGGTCAAATTGAAAATAAAAAAGAAGGCACTTTTGCCAAAGGTGAACACGAACCGATTATTTCCACAGAACTATTTAATCGTGTCCAAGTTGCGCTGGCCAATAATGCGAATAATAAATCCCAAAGCACACATGCCCCCAATATATTGACTGGCAAATTATTTAATCACAATGGTGTGAAATTTATAAACCAACGCACAAGTGGCAAAGGTAAAAAGACCGCGTATTATTATGCGACTAAGGGGTTCTATCTGACCGCGACACGTGTGGATGAAATTGTCATAAAAACGATAACAGATTTTCTGAACAGTGATATGTCGAATTTGCCCATAAACCTGGCCACCATATTAAAACGAATTGATATAGCAAATATGAACTTCGCAAAAAAGCGCAACTTGATTCAATCACTGGTTGAAAAGATTGTGTATTCGCAAGAACAATTGATTTATACAATCACGACCGATGCCGCGAAATTACAACAATTTGTATCTGAAAATTATATGAATACTTGCACAGAACCAATGGAGTACATAATTGGCGACAACAGCATAACAATTACTGAAAAAGTATTCTTACGCAAATACGTCAACACGGTATACGACCGTGGTAAAAACGGTGTATTAAATGTCACCGACAATAATCATTTAATTTTGAAAGCATTTGCAACGGCATGGAAATATAGGGAATTATACGAACAAGACGGCAATGTAGACAATGTGATACGTTCTGTTCGCACATCACCAAGATTATTTTATAAATATTTATCTCTCTCGTATCTTAGTCCCTCAATCGTAAATAAACTATTAAGCGGTAAAATTAATATGGCAGTTAGAGATATTTTGGATAGAGCATCAAGAAGTGATGACTTTGAGTATCAAGTCAAACTGTTTAATCTATAAACACATTGATTTTTTATCTGTTTTATGTTATATTGTGTATATGCCTGTTGGAAGGCTAGCCCGTTCGTGTAAAGATTTCATCATCCAACAATTTAGATAATATAACCCTCCGAGCTTATTATCTAAGCCAATAGACTACGAACGCAAAATCTCTAATTAGATAATAGACTTGGGCAACACCGCAAATGCGGTAAAGGATTTATATTATGAAAAATATAGACTACTTTAAATTACAAGCAAAAAATCTGCTTAAAGACTACCAAACCCGCTATCTTTCTGAAGATGGTGATATTTATGAATACGAACCAAAGTTTTTTGATATCGTAGGTATATTCCTTGAATATGGAATAATGGACGATGATAAAAACTTTGAATTTAAATTGGGTAATGCGCAGCATTTAATTGCCCAAATGGCAGGGTTTGCCAGCTGGAAAGATTTAACAACAGCACCAGAAACAGATCAATTAAAAGCCCGTAAATCACTAGAAAGAAGTATTCATAATGAATATGGACGTACAAGTTTTATATCGCATAATTTTACACCTGATGGTCGTGAAATAACAGAATATTCACACGAACCATTGGATAGTGATGTGCCTTATCATGAAGGATTGTCTGGACAGGATTGGCAAGATGGTATAGATGAATGCCGAAAGCACGGAATGGGATTTGAACCAGACACAATTGTAGAATGCATACATTGCGGCAAGCAGTTTGCGTTCAAGGAAGTGAAAGTTAGACGACTAAAGTCAGAATACAACGACGGCCAAGAAGATGATTTTAAAGAAATTATGTGTAAGCATTATCCCGCATGTAATGGCAATTTGATTGATTTGATGCCAGCAGAAATACAGAACGACAATGGAGGTGATGAAAATGAAAAATAAACATTTCACACATCCGCGCAATCAAACAAAATCGTACACAAACGCCAATGGATACAGAGTATATAAAGATACTGGCACATTGGTTCATCGACATATGGCAGAGATGAAACTTGGCAGACCGCTGCGACCCGGTGAGGTTGTACATCATATCAACCGAAACAAACAGGACAATAGGCCATCAAACCTGTTTGTGTTCGCTAGTCAACAAGATCATTGGAAAGCCTATAAACAGGACGCAAGAGACTTTGGCACAGATTATAGTTTTAAGGGTAAGAAAAACTAAAATTGCCACGGTGGTTTTGGGCGTTGTATGTAAGCGGTGGGGATGTTCGATTATTTGATAACTTCGTTGCACATACTGGTAACCTTGTGGTGGGAAAGCGGCTGGAATCCGCCTAAAAACAAAGCCCCGACAGATTTTGTCGGGGTTTTGATTGTTTCTGGCGGAGACGAAGGGATTCGAACCCTTGATACGGTTGCCCGTATACCACATTTCCAATGTGGCGCACTAGACCAACTATGCGACGTCTCCGTATCTGAACTATTCTTCGTCCGATGTTTCTTCGTCGGTGTCCACCGCGTCTATGACAGGCATATCTTCGGCCAATACATTTTCTAATTCTGCATCAATTTCACGCAAGGCAGGATCATCACCACCAATTTCCAATGATTCTTCACTGTCAAGTGCAGTGGGCGTTTCCTTGTACGATTGAACAAATTCATGGCGGACCGCATTAACGTCCAATTTGCCACTGGCAATTTCACGCAGAGCCACAACCGTTAATTTATCGTCATTTTTTTCAACCACTGGTTCCGCACCACCGTTCAGGTCACGAACGCGTTGAGATGCCAACATCCCCAGTTCATAACGGCTTTCTACGTATGGTAATGTATCAGAATTTGTTGTACGTGCCATTTTAAATCCTTTGTTGAAATAATTTTCGTCAGATTATAATGCCCTATGACCGGCAAAAAAGCAAGAAGAAAAATCTTTTTTTATCCTAAAACAATCCATAATTGAATATTATTTTAACAAAAACACTATTTAATATTGACAAATTATATTTATGTGCTATATTATAATTAAACAAGATAAGGAGTTTTTTATGAACAAAAACAAAAATGTGAGAAATTTTTTTGAACAATTGTTGGCCGGTGAATTTAGGGAATATTACGGGATAGTTGTATTCTCTACAATCGTATCAATGGGCATATATGGAACTTTCTTTGCCGACCATAAATTGGAAGATTATGATTTAAATAGAAAACTACAACACTTTCCACACAAAGAAGTTGTTATGCGCGACCGTGGTGTTCAACACCTTATTAAACGCGAAAAAGAATTTACCGCCGACTTTAATCGTATGTACGATGAATTAAAGGGATGGGACAAGATAGCATGGGGCAACCAACCGTTGGACAGTGCAAACATTTATCCATCAGCAAATTATCCGTTTTTAAAATTAGAAGAATCAGAGCCAATAACCATGCATGAATACCATCAGTACATCTGGGAATATCGAAACAAAATGTATTGCCATGCATGTCAACTGGCCAAGACAAAATACGCTAACTATAAAGGCAAACAAAAATAAACACGCCCTCGGCATGGGGGTGTTTTTATGTGGTTGAAAATGTTAAAACAGGGGCTATAATTCACAGTATGGATAATAAAAACATTAAATCTGTTTCGTTTGGGTGCAGGTTGAACGCACTGGAATCTGAAAAGATTCAAAAAATGCTGAGCAATCACATAAATTCAGCAATTGTTGTTAATACCTGTGCCGTCACGGCCGAGGCCGAACGTCAATCGGGTCAGGCGGTACGAAAAATCGCACGTGAAAATCCAGGTGTTCAAATCTTTGTAACCGGGTGTGCGGCGACTCGCAATCCCAAATTATTCCTTGACATTCCGAATTGCACCGTTATTCATAACGCAGATAAAATGAAGGCTGATTCATATATGGAAAACGCGGTCCCAACATCCCCTGCCCCAATATCACTTAACAATAATACCACGCCGAAATTGTCCAAGAAGTTTATTCAAATTCAAAATGGCTGTAATCATGCCTGTACATACTGTATCACACGCACGTTGCGCGGGCCGGCGATGTCGTTTGAATACGAAAACATTCTGCAAGATGTCAAAGATGCCGTGGCAGACGGATTTTATGAAATCGTGCTGACCGGCGTTGATATTGCATCTTATGTTCAACGCGATGGCGATAAAGTGGTTTTGCTGTCTGATTTATGCAAAAAATTGTTGTCAGACGTGCCAGAAATACAGCGTCTGCGCCTGTCTTCACTGGACCCGGCCGTTCCAGACGTAAAAAACATCATAGAACTGATTAAATCAGATAGACGCATGATGCCGCACATGCACTTTTCTATGCAATCGGGGGCGGATACGATTTTAAAATCAATGGGCAGACGCCATAGCGCCGATATGGTGCGTGAATTAGTACGATTGGCAGATGGCAAAATCAGTTTCAGTTGGGATATTATTTGCGGTTTTCCAGGCGAAACAGACGCGTTATTTAACGAAACATTAAATCTGGTTTGCGAAACTAAACCGATAAAAATACATGCCTTTCCATTTTCACCACGCCCCGACACGCCGGCGGCAAGCATGCCAAATCAGGTTAATCGTGCCGTATCAAAACAACGCGTTAAAATTATAAATGATGCCGCGAATCAAAATAAAACTGATTTCATATGCACACAGGTTGGCAAAATAGTATCTGTATTGGTTGAAGAAAACAATATTGCACGTTGTCCACACGATATAGCCGTAAAAATCAGTGGCAACATAATTCGGTCCAAGACAATTTGCAATGTCAAACTGATTGATATGTGCGGTGATAGTTTTGTTGGCGAAGTTATACTTGACAAATAAACATTTTGTTGGAAAAATAACACCGTTATAAGGATACGAATTATGAATAAAGAAAACAAAAACAATGCACCATTATTAGACAAAAGCAGTTGGATTGCCATCGCGTGTGCCACGGCGTCATTTGTAATCATTTCATGTTTATTGGTTAATCATAGTAATAAAATGCGTGATAAGTTTGCAAAAAATCCACCGGCAACAAAAACGATACAGAAAAAGTCAAACGACAGTATTAATACATATAAGGCACGCATACAAGATTTTCAAAATGAAAATCAAAGATAAAAAACGTATTATCACAACAAAAAAAACGACACAATAAATGTGTCGTTTTTTTATCTTTTTGACAGACCTAATTTAGAACGTCCGTTCGTGATTCTTGCGGATTTGGACCGTCTGTCTATGTTGCCAGATTTTGTAAAAATGTTTTTTCCTGTCTTTGCCATTGTATTTCCTTTTTTTGATTCACGTTTTTCATTAAACGTCGATGCGCGTTCCATTGCTGTATTGAATAATATTCCAACACGACCAAAAGTCAACAAATTGTGTTGCCGCAAACCGATTTGAATCAATCTTTATGTTCCACGATTTCATATTGATTTTTATATTGTTTTATGATATAATGTTTGCATTGAAAGAGCGGCTTTTGCCGTTTTTTTTATTGCCTGACCATGTATGGTCAGGTTTTTTGTTATAACAAAAAGGAAATATTATGAATAAACACAACTTTATTGGGGATGGCAAAACCAAGCATTTTTATTTTACATTCCCATTTTTTACTAAAAACGATGTCATTGTTGAAATAAACGGTAAAGTCGCGACTGATTTTGGTTTATATTGTACATTAAACACCCTGAATGCCGACATACCATTTTCAGGTGGCAAAGTTTCTTTTACAAAAGCACCAAAGACCGCCGATGTAATAACAATATACAGAAAACTGGAACTGAATCGAGTTGTTGATTATCAACCGTCTGCAAAAATATCGCCTGTGGTTTTAAACCAGGACATGAACTTTATGTTAGAAGTTTTGAAAGATATGCAAAATAAACTGGTTGAATTTGCAAGCAAATATTCTGAAATTATGGACAAAGAATCGACCCAGGTCTTGTTGACCCAGATAAATGCAGTGACCGATGAAATAACCAATGTTATTTCCGAAATTACAAATATCAGAACTGAAATAGCCGACCTGGGGGACATTTCATCGATACAATCAAACATCAGTTCATTAAATAATTCTATTAACACATTGAATGGTGCAATTGATGACGCAAACGCGAATATTGCAACCCTTAGAAATTTCCATGACGGTGTACATGACTATGTTATAGAATATCAAACCCCCAGTGCAGAGAACAACTATACCTGGTACCGAAAATACAAAAGCGGCTGGGTTGAACAAGGTCAGGGATTAATCTATGCAAAAAGTTCCACTGTTACCACGCACACACTGCCCATTGAAATGTCAAACACGAATTACACAATCGCGATAACCAGTAATATGGGCAACTCTGCAACGGGCGGCTATTCATCTGGTGTAGACAATATAACAACCACGTCATTTAATACACGCGGATGGAATACTGGCACCAGTTATGGCAATACTTTTAGTTGGTATGTTTGTGGTATAGCCGCATAAAAAAACTTGGGAATTTTCCCAAGTTTTACTTAAATAAATTAGTCAAAATCCTAATTAAAAATGGTTTTGTGGGTATTGGTTTTAAAGACCCTGTTATTCCTTCTAATTTCCTTCTACTTTCTATTGCGCCCTTACCTGTAATTTGTGCTATTGCATTATCTATTATTGCTTGTTTTAATTCTGTAATATCCACCGCGGTTGGATTCCAATTAACCCACATCATATCGTGATACGAATACACCGGCAAAATCCCACGCAAGACATCAAACCGTTCGTCGTACGGACGGTCTGTAATGAATACCACAGGTATCCCCATTGCAACACACGGCATTGCAACGTGAATACGTGATGTAATAACCAGCTTTGCTTCATTTTTATAGCGATTTAATATTTCGCGCGCCTTGTTTTCAAATATTTCTGCATCCGATTCTGAAATTGGATACTTGTTGAATTTATATAAATGAGTTATTGAAAAATCCCCCCGTTTTCGAATACGTTTGGGCAAATGTTTTAATGTTCTCTTGTTCAAATCAACAATGAATATTTTGCCGTTTTCTGGCTCGACCTCACGTTTATCAAGCGTCAACGTCATACAGCCTGAAAAATATGCATCCAGTCCAAAGCCCCTCAAGAAATCACGCGTATTACGGTCACGACAACCGATTGGTTGAAATGGTTTCATTTTTTCTTGAACATTTGCATTAATAAAATGTTCGCGGCCGTGATTACCACTGCTGATATGAAAACCCAAAAATATTGGTGTTATTTTATCAGACCACGGCAGTGGGAACGTACCGTTTGTATAACCAAACCAAGACTGCATTATTAATTTACATTTTTCGCCATCATAAGCAGGCAGTTCATCGCGATTTACGCGCAACAAATCACAGGGGGTGGCACCCATTTTCTTATACAGATTTTCCACCGCTATATTCTGAACACATTCACCAAGATTACCAAGTGGGAAAAAATCTTTTTCTGTTTTATATGAATATTTTATATACATACGCGCGCTTTTCATATCACTTCACCCTTTAATTCATTTACAAGTTTGACTATATCATCCACAATTGTTTTTGGTTCAAAGCGGGCAAGTGATTTTGTTGCGGTCTTTATCATCTGTTTAGTATCAACGCGTCCGTTCCAAACATCTGACAGCACATTCGCCAATTCTTCGGCATTACCAGGTTCAAATAGTACCCCTGCATCACCATCCATTAGTATTTCATGTGGTCCGTTCTTGCAATTTGATGATATGTTTAGTGTTTGGGCGGCCATGGCTTCAATTAATACCGTGGGCAGACCTTCATTAAAACTGGATAAAATATGCGCCATAGCACCACGCATGTATCCAAATGGTCGTGGAACCTTGCCCAAGAATTCAATATTTTTCGCTGCAGCTGTGTTTGCCGCCATTTCACGCATTGCATCCAGTATATTTCCCGCACCAACAAACACCATTTTACAATTGGGTGAATTATTTTCCGTCCAAAACTTATTAAACGCGCGAATAATCGTTGGAATATCCTTGTCGTTATCCATACGCGAAACACATAAAAAGTATTTACCATCATATTTTGGCGCTGTTTTGGAATACTCATTAATTTCTGTACCGTTAATCGGATTATAAATACGGGTCAATCGTTCGGCATAATGCGGATATTGGATACGAAAATCGTTCATGCAATCGTCACTAATACATACGATTTTGTTATAGATGTGTGCTTTTGTTATTAAATTAGCATTTTTTATATAATTAATACTGCCGTGCATCCAAGTTGCACAAGGCTTGTTAATTTTTTTCAATATCTTATACGAACTGCAATTGGCATAATCAATTACGATATCACAGCTTTTTATTTCACCGCAGCGTATCATTTGAAGATTTTTTATTTTTTTGTATAAACTAAAAACAATCTTGCGAATTTGTTTCAATGGAAAACCACGCATATAACGCCGGGCATTTTCAAATCGTTCACATAGCGGATAAAATGGCTTAACCGTGATATATGGACGCGCATTAAACCAGTCAATGTAATATGGCTCTGTTAATGCAGCATGTGGCAATACAACAATATCAATATCTGGATAATATCGATGCAATGCATCCAACGTATTTACAAATACAGTCTCCACGCCACCTATTACCATATTAGGTATGCAAAAAGCAATTTTGATTTTTTTCTTGTGCATGTTCCCCCCCCGTTACTTATTCTCGGGTATATAATCCCGTGTTGTCGTGAACGTCGGCATAATACAAAACAGCCAATATATCGTTGTTATACGTGCAGGTTTAAGTATTCTTGTAATACGCAACAAAGGCACAATACCAAACAGCCAAAATATCTTATTTTGCCAAACCGTGTGTTTATTATTTTGATTTTTCATGTGTATCCCCATAAAAGTCAGACCGCCATGGGATATTAAGCGGTCGGGGAGTTCAAAAATCACTTCATCGTTGATTCTGTCGCTTTCGGGTTTCCCCTGTTGTATAACGAACAGCCCCCCGACTTATTAAGTCAGGGATAAATAACGACACAAAACCACAGGAAGCATATCGGATTCTCGATACGCCTTGATTTTGTACCGGATGAAGTGGGCTTTTGACAACCCCGAACCCATATCCCTATGGATTCAATTCACAGTTTAGCAATAAACAGTCAAAATGTAAATAGAATAAATATAGGTGATTATATTCAAAAATATCATCATCTATATCAACAACAAAAATAATACCTTTTTACGAAACAATATTCTACCACGGGTTGAACACGCAATGTCTTCCAATTAAAACCATCACAAAAAAACCTGACTTTTTTTTACACCAAGTTCAACCGCAGGTTGTTTTTTATCCCAGAATGACACCTGACAAGCATTATTATTTTATTCATTGCAAATATAATTGACGACAAAATTAATAAAAATAAAAAAAAGACTTGAAATACGTTTTAATAAGGTATATTATAAGCAACGCTATTCGGGCATAGTTCAGTCGGTAGAACAACGGACTGTTAATCCGTATGTCGTTGGTTCGAGTCCAACTGCCCGAGCCACGAATTCCGTCGCAAAATCGTTGATTTTGCTGCGTTTTTCTTTGTTAACACTTTTGGATTTAGGCGCACCACAATCCACCCAAAAACACTACTATTTAACCCCTTGGCTACACAGCAGCTACACAGGATCCGCAACCTGTCCGCAGTCCGATGAATAACTTACCATTTTCACAACCCATAAAAAATTCTACATATTTTGAACATATTGCAAACTTGAATATGGACACGATGGGACAATCCCCTGTTGCGATTTTGTCTTAAATCCGCTATCATTATTACATGCCAAAGATATTTACAATCGGTTTTAGCGGTAAAAGCCCCGACGCATTTCTGGAAGTATTGGATGCGGCGCGTGTTCGATGCGTGTGGGATATTCGTCTGTGGCGGTTCAGCAAGTATGTTCCATATTACAGTGGCGAAAACCTGGCGACTGTCTTGGGTGACCGATATGAATACCACCCGGAATTTGCGCCTGAATTTGAAATGCTGACCGCGTTCAAGGATAAAAAGGCAACCTGGGCGGATGCCGAACCGATTTACAGACGCCTGATTGCAGGGCGCACGCCATTGGCGGGGCGCAGTCCGGACGAACTGGACCGCATATGCCTGATGTGCACAGAAAAGACCGCACACCAATGCCACCGCCGCTTGGCCGCCGAATACATTGCATCACAATTCCCAGACATAGAAGTTGTGCATTTATGAAAAACGATTTTTGCCCCCGAAACACCGCCCTTGATTTTTGTGGAAAATGGTGTAGAATGTGTGTGTGCAAGTAATTGCACAAAGGCATTATAAGTGTGAACGGGTTTAGTCACCCACATGCCATAACTTTTAATGTCCCGACAATGGTCGGGATGCCGTTGCCATACCATAGGGATTTATCCTGAAAGCGCGGAGTTCTGTATGTGAACTGACTAACTCCCGACCACTCTTTCATTGAGTGGTCTTTTGTTTGGGGTTGTATGTTTGTCAGACAATGGACTTTTGTTATTGCGATTGCGTTTGCCATTGGGGTTGGCGTTGGGG
>JAZSAG010000032.1:0-26742 GCA_045601765.1 Candidatus Enterousia sp.
CTTTTTCATCAGAACAACTAAATGAATTGATTCAATTGGCGCAATCAGGTTGCCAGAAATTGATAAGCCTGCAAAACCAAATCTTAGAATAAAAAAACATGCGCCCACGGGCGCATGTCGCAGATGAACATATAAGCCGGATTCTGTCCTGCCATCGGGCCAGTATGTTTCGCATACCACCCCGCGGTAGTGGGCATGATTAATCTGCATATTGCATTACTGCCATATGTCAAGCCTTCTACCCGCCCCCAATGTGGGACACATTATATGAGGGCCTATTTGAAGTTGCTGCACGTAGAGATTGCCCGTTTCACTCGAATTTAATCGTTTCGTCACTGTTGCTCTTATCGTCAGGTCACCCTGCCCGGTATATTAGCCGGTACGTCGTCCCATGCAGCCCGGACTTTCCTCTGATTACTCAGCCATGTCCAGTGCTTCTGATGGTTGCAATAATATCATCATTTTGATTGTTTGCAATGGAAATATTATTTACTTAATGTTTTTCGCCCATGTGTCGTGCGGATGTCAGGGCCTGGCGCAGGGCATGTTCTGCAATTTTACGAATTTTGGGTGCAAATGTGCGCATGTTCATTGCGTCTGCGACTGCGTTGCCAAAAATATGAGATATGTATTCAATTTGTGTCGGTGCGATAACAAAAATATCGCTGGAAATATCGTCTGGTTTAAGTGTTTGAATCGGTTCGCGCATGATTAAATTCCCCCCTGGCGTTAAATATATGAATATTTTTTTATTTTTTACACTTGTTTACTGTTTTCTATGTCATTATATCATAAAGTGACTTGACCGCAAGCCACAAAATTGCTATAAATTTTTTGATAAAAGTAAGGAAGTTAACAAAATGAAAAATATTATCGGTAAACTGTTGGGGTCGGCAAACGACAGATTGGTAAAAAATTATAATAAAACCGTTTCTTTGATAAATGATTTAGAACCAAAATATCACGCAATGTCTGATGAAGAATTACGCAGTCAGACGGATGTTTTACGCGCAAAATTGGCGTCTGGGGCATCGGAAAAAGATATTTTGCCGGATGCGTTTGCATTGGTCCGCGAGGCATCTGTTCGCACAATCGGGTTGCGACATTTTGATGTTCAGATGATTGGTGGAATGGTGCTGAATAATGGCCAGATTTCCGAAATGAAAACCGGTGAAGGGAAAACATTGGTTGCAACATTGGCGTTGTACCTGAAGGCGTTACATGGCAAAGGTGCGCATTTGATTACGGTTAATGACTATCTGGCGTCACGTGACGCACAGTGGATGGGCGCTGTATATAAATTTTTGGGGCTGTCAGTCGGTATTATTCAGCATGATATGACAGATGAAGAAAGACGCGAAATGTACGCGTGTGACATAACATATGTTACAAATTCAGAACTGGGGTTTGATTATCTGCGCGATAATATGAAATTTTCTAAGCAGCAACAGGTTTTGCGTCCGTTCTTTTTCGCAATTGTTGACGAAGTAGACAGTATATTGATTGACGAAGCGCGTACGCCGTTGATTATTTCAGGACCCGCCGAAGATACCAGTGAATTGTATAACAAAGTGGACAGTGTCGTCGCACAGTTTTCAGATGCTGATTTCAAAAAAGATGAAAAAGACAGACATGTAACATTGACAGAATCAGGGGTTGATACAGCCACACGTTTGTTAAAAGACGCAGGTTTATTAGAAGGTGATAATTTATATGCGTCTGAAAATGCGGCATTGGTTATGCATATTCAACAGTCTTTGTTGGCGCACCATTTGTATCAGAAAAATGTAAACTATGTTGTGCGCGGTGGTGAAATATTAATCGTAGATGAATTTACAGGCCGTGTTATGTCTGGACGCAGATTTGGCAAGGGATTACACCAGGCAATCGAGGCCAAAGAACATGTAACGGTACAGCCTGAAAATCAGACGGTGTCCAGTATTTCTTATCAGAACCTGTTCAGATTATACCCAACGTTGTCTGGTATGACGGGAACTGCGATGACCGAAGCAGCAGAATTTGAAGAAATTTATAAGTTGCGTGTGGTTTCTATACCAACAAATCGGCCGGTTGCGCGTGTCGACCATCATGACGAAATATATCGCAACAAAGAAGAAAAATACGAAGCGATTTTAAAACAAATTTCAGATTGCGTTGCACGTAAGCAACCTGTGTTGGTTGGGACCGTATCTATTGAAAAGTCCGAAGAATTGGCCGCAGTGGTGCGTAAACAGTTGGGTATTGATCCGGCGGTATTAAATGCAAAACATCACCAGTCAGAGGCTAAAATCGTTGCCCAGGCCGGTGCACCAGGCGCAGTGACAATCGCAACAAATATGGCGGGACGTGGTACTGATATTAAACTAGGTGGTAATGCCGAAGAATTGATTGCAGAACTGGATAAAGATGCGCCAGATTATGAAGATAAAAAGAAAGAAATTTATTCCAAGATAGAGGCGCAAAAAAAGCAGGTTTTGGATGCAGGTGGATTATACGTTATTGGTACAGAACGTCACGAATCGCGCCGTATTGATAACCAGTTGCGTGGTCGTTCTGGGCGTCAGGGCGATCCGGGTGATTCAAAGTTCTTTTTGGCACTGGATGATGATTTAATGCGCATCTTTGGTGCGTCACGCCTGCAGGGCATGTTGACAACGTTGGGGTTAAAACCGGGCGAGGCAATCACGCATCCATGGATTACCAAGGCGTTGGAAAAAGCGCAAAAGCGTGTCGAAGCCAGATATTTCGAAGCGCGTAAAGAATTGCTGAAATACGATGATGTTATGAATGAACAACGTGGCGTTATCTATAAACAGCGTGATGATTTGATGGTGTCCAAAGATTTAACACCGTTGGCGCACGAAATAATCGCTGATGTGGTGGAATTTATTTGCGAAAATAATATGCCAGAAAAATCAACGCCCGCAGATTGGAATGTTGCGGCTATTCGTAATGCGATGATGCGTATTTTTGCGTTGGATATCACAGATATTGAAAAGTGGAAGACCGACGAAAATATCACAGAACGCAAGGCGTATGATACTTTGTTGGCATTGGCAATGCGCAGATATAACAGCCAGGCAACCAAATACGGTCCGGAATTGATGCAGATGGCGTCAAGACAGATGATGCTGGGGGCATTGGATGCAGTTTGGAAAAAGCATTTACAACAAATGGATTATCTGCAAAGTGCGATTGGTTTGCGTGGTTATGCCCAGAAAAATCCGCTGTATGAGTATAAGCGCGAGGCGTTAGATTTATTTAAAAATACGGTAAGTAATTTTAAAATAATGTCTGTATCTTATATTTGTCGTATGGAATTGACACGCGAAGATGTTGCCGCAACCGAGGCAGAACGTGCAAAACACGATGAAAAATTAAATCAGGCAACCGGTGATGCACGGCGTAATGCGCCCTGCCCGTGTGGGTCTGGATTAAAATTTAAGCATTGTTGTGGTAAATTGCACTAAGATTTGGTGCGGTTTATTGTGGGGTGACTGTTTACTGGTAAAGTAAAAAGGAAAGGGTTTTATGCAACAATTTATTCATCTTCGTACTCATTCAAGGTTTTCTGTGGGGGCCAGTACGCTGACAATTAAAAATATTCCAGAATTGTGCGCTGCTGCGAATATGTCGGCATGTGCATTGACGGATACTAATTTAATGTCTGGGTGTGCGGAATTCTCGGATGTGATGCCAAAGAATAAATTGCAACCGATAATCGGTATTGAAATATCTTTGAACCAGCACAGTGCAGATCCTAAGATTTTGCGTTCGGAATCTTTATCAAAAATTGTGTTGTTGGCCCAAAATCATCAGGGCTATTTGAATTTATGTGATTTAAATCGTGTTATGTATATGCGTGCGGAAAATCATCATTTGGGGCCATATATTTCTTTTGATGAACTGACGCAACATTCGGCGGGGTTGATTTGTTTGTCGGGTGCACATACCGGGCCAATTGGAATGGCGTTGTTGAATAACCAAGATGAACAAGCAAATATATATGCCAAGAAATTTTTGGAAATTTTTGGCGACAGGTTTTATATTGAAATACAACGTCATGGATTGGAAGCAGAAATTAAAACGGAACCAGGATTTTTAAAAATTGCACGTGATTTAAATATCCCAATTGTCGCAACAAATGATGTGTGTTTTGCCGCCGATACAGATTATGAATCTGCGGATGCGTTGGGATGTGTGTTGGGCCAGACCAAGGTTATTGACCCAGAAAGAGCACGCAAATCATCTGAACAATATTTTAAATCTTATGAACAGATGATGGAGGTATTTTCCGACCTGCCCGAGGCAATTGAAAATACGGTCGTAATATCACAGCGATGCGGTTTTATGGTAAATGTGCATGAAAAGCCACTGTTGCCACGGTTTGGTGATGATTTAGAGGCCGAATGCCAAATGTTGCGTGATAATACCATGAATGGACTTAAACGCAGGTTGGAACAACACGGTATTACAGATACGGCGCCCTATTATGAACAGGCTGAATTTGAACTGGGGGTTATTATTGGTATGGGATTCCCAGGATATTTCTTGATTGTTGCAGACTATATAGATTGGTGCCGTAATAATGATGTTTTGACGGGGCCTGGACGTGGGTCGGGTGCGGGATCTATTGTGGCGTGGGCATTGGGGATTACAAATGTTAATCCGTTGAAATATGGGCTGCTGTTTGAACGATTTTTAAATCCTGATCGTATATCAATGCCGGACTTTGACGTTGATTTTGAGCCGACGGGAATCGAGCGTGTGTTGGCGTATGTGTGCGATAAATATGGTCATGATTCTGTGTGTCGTATTATTACGTTTGGTTCTTTGCAGGCGCGTGGCGCAATTCGTGATATTGGGCGCGTGTATGGGTTGCCCTATTCTAAGTCTGACAGATTGTCTAAATTAATACCGCAAGACGCCAAGACATTAAAAGAAGCAGTCGGTATGTCGTTTGAAATTCAAGATATTTTGGATAATGACCAAGATATGAAAAAAGTTGTCACAGTTGCCGAAGAATTGGAAGGGTCTTTGCGAAATCTGGGCCAGCATGCATGTGGGGTTGTTATTGGTGACAGACCGACCACTAAAATTGCACCTGTGTATCGTGATCCGGCCAACCCGCTGCCGTCGTGTCAATATGATGGACATTATTTGGAAAGTGCCGGGTTGATTAAGTTTGACTTTTTGGGATTGGAAACGCTGGTTGTGTTGAAATACGCAATTCGTTTGATTCAACAAACGCGGGGGATAAATATTGATTTGGATCAAATTCCAACAGACGATCCAAAGACTATGAAGTTGTGGCAACAAGGGCTGACCGAAGGTATATTCCAATTTGATGCCCCATTCGTACAACAGACTTTGCGTAAAATGCACCCGACCAATTTCTTGGAAATTTCGGCGTTAAATGCATTAAATCGACCCGGACCAATCGCATTTATTCCACAGTTTATCGCGCGTATGCATGGCGAAGAGAAAATTGAATATGTGCACCCTAAGGCAGAACCTATATTAAAAGAAACGTACGGAATTATTGTTTACCAGGAACAGGTGATGCAATTAGTACGTGCGTTGGCTGGGTTTACGCGTGGTCAATCTGACAACGTGCGCAAGGCAATGGGTAAGAAAATCATCAAAATGTTGGATGAATTAGAAGGAAAATTTTACGAAGGATGCGAAAAAGAACAGACTTTGGACCGCGTAACCGCTAAAAATTTGTGGGAAAAGTTCAAGGATTTTGCAAAATATGCATTTAATAAATCGCACGCAATTGCGTATTCAATTGTTGCAAACCAATGCGCCTATTTAAAAGCAAATTATACCCCCGAATTTTTGGCTGCATCTATGTCCAGTAATTTAAATGATACGGATCAGTTGGCGATATTCGTAGATGATGCAAAGTCTAATTTCGGCATTCAAATCGTTGCGCCAGATATAAATCAAAGTGAATCTTTGTTCACGGTTCGTGATGGAAAAATCATTTATGGGCTGGCGGCCCTGAAGGGAGTGGGGACTGTGGCCACAGATGCGATTGTCGCAGAACGCAATGCCAATGGAAAGTTCAAAAACTTAACAGATTTTGCAAAACGTTGTGCGCCGATTATGAATAAGCGTATCTTAGAGGCGTTCGCCAAGACAGGTGTTTTAGATTCATTAGAACCCAATCGTGCCAAGATTTATATGAATGCTGATGCGATTTTAGCCTATGCGGCCAAGTCGCGTGATGTAATGGGAACACTTTCGCTGTTCGCAAATACCGTTGAAGATGATGTTACCGAAGATAGATTGCTTACCAATTTACCGCGAACAGAACCGTGGAGTTTTTCACAAAAGTTAGAAAATGAATTGTCTGCTTTGGGATTTTATATATCCGCGCATCCGTTGGATCAGTATAAACATTTAATTAAACAGCATAATCTGACTACAAGTGCGACACTGGCCACGGTGGGGGACAGAAAACCGGTACAGGTTGCCGTGAATGTAAACTCTTTTGGGCGGCGTAAAACCAAAACCGGTAAGGAAATGATAACGATAAATGCGTCTGACAGTTTCGGTAATATTGACGCGGTGGCCTTTGGTGATGCGGCGATTGAGTTTGCGCAGATTTTATCTGGTGAAACGGTGGTTTTAATATCGGGCAAATCGTCAAATCGTGATGATCGTGTATCAATTTTCGTTGATTCAATAATGCCATTAGAGCATTGGGTTGCAAAAATGGCTAAAAAATTGACGCTGGATATCAGAAATCAATCGGTTTTACAGGATGTAAAAAAGGCCCTGGTTGCGTTGCCGGCGGGCTATACACGTGTGGAATTGGTGTTGCACGGTGCGGAAAAAGTCGCAACAATCGCGTTGCCCGGGGGGGTTGAATTGGGGGCGACAACAATTGCTGATTTAACGGCGTTGGGCCTGCGGGCAGAGGTGGAATAACATGAAACATATACCTGTGTTATTGTCAAGTGTTTTGAACGAGTTAGGCGATATTCGTGATAAACTGGTTTTGGACTGTACGTTCGGTGCCGGGGGATATTCTGGGGCTTTTTTAGAACGTGGTGCACATGTTGTTGCGTTTGACAGGGATCCTGGGGTCGTAGATGATGCAAAAAAACTGGCGAAAATTTATGGTGAAAAATTTCAGTTTATTCAAAGTCCTTTTTCAGAAATATCACAACTTAATCTAACTTTTGATGCAGTGGTTTTTGATTTGGGTATTTCGTCTATGCAGATTGATATTCCGGGGCGTGGTTTTTCGTTTCGTTTTGATGCGCCGTTGGATATGCGTATGGCCGGTGACGGTATGACGGCGGCCGAATATATTGCCCAGACAGATGTTGCCGAATTGGCGCGCGTGTTGCGTGATTATGGTGATGTGAAAAAAGCGTCCGTATTGGCGCGGGTGATGAAAGAGGCCCTGCCCCAGACCACGTTTGAATTACGCGATTTAATTCGTAATCCGCGTGATTATGCACCCGTGTTTCAGGCATTGCGTATCGCGGTTAATGATGAAATGGGCCAATTGGAACATGCGTTGGCGGCAGTACCCGATTTGTTGAATGTTGGTGGAAAGTGTTTGTGTGTAACGTTCCATTCGGTGGAAGACAGAATTGTTAAAAATACTTTTCGCAGGTGGACGACGGTGCCTGGTGATCCGCGGTTGCCCATTACCATGGAGGCGCCTTTTGAATTATTGCGCGCCGTTCAGCCATCTTGTGCAGAGATAGAATCTAATCCGCGGGCACGATCTGCGCATATGCGTGGGGTCGTAAAATCATATTGACCAATCAAATGGTGATTTAGTAGTATCTTATAACAAAAGGAAAGGATGAATATTTATGTTCTGGCGTAAAAAAGATAATTTAAATCGCATGGTTGAAAATGCAGATAATGCCAAAAAGGTAAATCCACTGGATTTGTCGTCTGATCAAGATTTGACAATTGCAATTATGAATTTGATTAGGTTGGAACAGTTGTTTGGTGGGGCGGGCTATGATGCCGCCGGTGCAATTCGTGATATGCGTCACAAATTAATGTCGCGCATCATCACAGATAGGCGGTCTGATTTATGGCGCGTGTCGCAAGAACTGTTGGGCGATACAATGGATTTAATAGAAAAAGGCATGCATCAGTTGCCAGGTGCCGCGGCGTATGATTCATTTGACAGTGCGTATGAAAAATATTCTTTGTTTTGGGGTGTAAATATGGGGCTGGTGGATGTTTCATCGGTGGGAAAGTCAGTAAGTGGTAAAAAATATTAAAAAGGTTAATTTTAGTGTTGATTCAAATGGGCAAAAAATGATAAAATGTGAAAAAGAGAGAAAGAAAGTGAAAGGTCTTTTTGCAATTTTAGGAAGAATTTCTGCGGCACTGACCATATGTGTGTGGGCCGGTGATTTGTCTGCGGCACAGGCGCCAAATCCGCGCGCGGTGGCGCATTCTGATGGACGTACTGATGCAAGGACGGTATCACGTCGCGCGGAAAATTCTGGTGTGGTTTCACGTACGGCGGCGAATCGTGGCGTGGTTGGAAATGTCCGTGGTGGGACGACTGCACGTACGGCGGTGGCGCCGGCACGTGGGACTGTATCCCGGGCGGCTGTGCCACAAAATCGTACGAATGTTACGGCGGTGCGCAGTGCGACACCTGTCGCGGTTTCACGCAGTGCGGTGACAAAAACAAATACTGGGCGCAGTGGTCGCGTTAATATTACAAAGTCTGGATTGGGGCGTGCGGCGCGCGCAACTGCGGTTTTTTCAGATATATCTAAGATTGGTGGTGGTTATGCCCAATGTCGCGAGGCGTACGCAACATGTATGGATCAATTTTGTGCGGCGGCAAATGATACATATCGTCGCTGTTTTTGCAGTGAACGTTTTACAGAATTTCGTGATACAGAATTGGCTTTGGATGAGGCCAAGGTGTTACTGCAAAGATTTGAGGATAATAATTTAAATGCGGTGGATAAAACTGCGGCCGAGGTAAACGCAATGTATACTGCGACCGTGGGCGAGGCGGCGATTAAAAATGACGTCAGTGGTGCGCAGTCTGTGTTGAATGAAATTGGCGATTTGTTGTCGGGCAAAAAGAAGGCCGGACAAAAAGAAGAAAATCAATCTATGGATTTGTCCAGTTTAGATTTTACCGTAAATATCGATGATATTTGGGGCAGTTCTAATTCTTTGTTTGATGTTGATGGTGGTAACCGAACAAATATCGCAGACCTGGAGGGCCAGGCCCTGTACAATTCGGCCAGCAAGCAGTGTTTGGAACTGACGGCTGATGCGTGTACCAGTGACGCGGTCTTAAATATGTCGACCAGTGCATATGATATCATGATTACCCAGGATTGTAATTTGTATGAAAAGAAAATTGATACCCAGCGTCAGGCGGTTATGGATACCGTACGCCAGGCTGAAAAATACCTGCGCGAGGCCAGATTAGAAGAATATCGTGCACATAATTCGGCAGATGTTAATGAATGTATTGCCAAGGTAAAAACAGCGATGTTACAGGATACGGCCTGTGGCGAAGATTATAAGCGTTGTTTAGATTATTCTGGTGCCTATATCAGTCAGACCACCGGCGAGCCGATTTATTCCCCGCGTTTGTTTGAAATGGTTAATTTGATTACTTTGGATGGCGCGGCCGGTTCGGGTGATGTGTTGGGGGAAAATCCAACGTTTAACGATTTCTTGGACACAAAACGTATTTTTGCAGAAAGTGCATTGGATACATGTCGTGATATTGCAGAGACTGCGTGGACGGAATTTAAGCGCACTGCCCTGATTGAAATTGCCCAGGCTCAGGATGAAAAGATAGAAGAAGTCAAAAATTCTTGTGTTGAAACAATGGCGGAATGTTATGATACGCAATCGGGCCAGTTGGCAACATTTGGTGGTGATGAGGCAAAATATGTTGGCGCGATGTCTGTGAATGCCGCGCGCGCCATGTGTTTGGATAAAGTGACCGCGTGTGCCATGTTATACAGCGATAAAAGTTCAAAAGATGATGTTCAGTGTAAATTTGATGGAAATGGTAAATTTATAGGATCTGCAACGGAACAGCGTAGTTGTGGTTTGTCGGAATTGTTGGCATTTGTGAATACGGTTGATTCTGTCAAAATTAACAAGGGGTGTTCCGAGGCGTTAACCGCATATGCCCAAGAATTATGTGCACCGGCATCTGCGGATACAGCCCATGTATACCCATGGGGGTGCCGTAATTTGACAATGGAATCAGATAACTCCAATGATAGAACGACATTAAAGGCAATGTTAGAAGCACGCAGTGAACTTTATTGTGTTGATGATGATGAATATTTAACAGTTGACCCCGCCGCCATGATTGATAAAGTGGTTGCTGATATTAAAAATGAATTGGATATAGTTTTAGAAGCAGAATGTGAAAAATTGAATGGATTCTGGGTTGAATCTTGCCCCAATGGCGACATGTGTGAAACACCAGAGGTGGCTGGATTTAAAACCACAATTGGTAATGTTAGTCTGGATTTAGGTAAATGTGTCGAAAATACAACCAGGGTTCGTTGTTTAGCATATAATGAAGATGGTAAAGATCCTGTTGCGTCGTATGATTTAAAAACAGATGAATGTACATTTACAGACGAATGGTTCTTGCAACAATGTAATATCTTAGGGGGATATTACGAGGGCGGTAAATGTTATTTTGAAGAATAAGGATAGTGTTAAAATGATGCTAAGGTTTAAAACTGTATTTATTTTCTTGTGCGCGTTGTATTCAACCAGTTTGATGGCGGTTAGTAATAATATTGGTTGGCCCACAAAGGAAGATGTTAGTGCGATTTCATCAAGTTGGGGTGGTGGCACATTCACTAATACATGCGGGGCATGGGATGCAGTTTTAAGTAATTCGAAAAAAGACCAGCCATATAATATTTGTATCGGTGAAAGTGAGAATAAGTGCGGTACCGCAAAAGCTGATTGTTATAATGAAACATTAACGGATAGTCTTTATGCGCGTGATTATACCGATGAGGGTTCCGTATTAATTGCAGCAGCGGTTGATGTTGATTTGAATTGTATAAAAATTTGTCCCGTACAGATAGAGGCCAAGAATAAGAGAAAAAGTGATGCATGGACGGAATATGTTATGCTTTCTGATCAATGTGTTTTCATGTGCCGGGATGGGTTTGTGACACCGTCGGCCGAGGGGAAATGTTATCCCGAGAAATTTACAAAGGATTCATATAAAGATATAAAGCGTGTGAACAGTGGTGTGACATATAGTACGTATATGCCATTGTTTGGTACTAAGAAGAAGGAAAGTGATACGGAGTGTGGTACTAATACATATCAAAGACATGATGTGATATTGGGGGTTGTTGGATGGTTAAATTCTGGACATGGGGCGTGGGTACAACAATTGGTTGTTCGGGCGCAGAGAGCTTGTTGGAAAGAATTGGTGTCTTGGCCGGTAATATATCCAAAACTGAATAGTAAGCCTGTGTTAGTTTGTAAATACGGATATAAGCCTAATAATGAAAAAAATGAGTGTATACCCATTGATGAAACTGTTTGTGGTGCATTGTCCCTGTGTGATGGTTGGACGGCGGGATTTGATACGTTAAAGCATTATGTGCAAGAAAAGGGTTCTTGTTATGAATATAGATGCAAGGAAAACGGCTATGCCTTTGCATCTAATACAGACAGAACGTGTGTGCAGTGTGTACAAAATACGCGTTACGGGATAGATGAAAGCACGGGTGTATGTATAGAGTGTTCACTTGGTCAAAAGTTTGATAAGGATACGGATGGTTTTTGTAAGCCTACGAAATCACTTAGTAAAACGGACCTTAAATATGGGCCTGGGAAAACACAAGCGACAGTGAATTTGGAAGACCAATGCTGGATCAAGGAAGATGTTGAGTCTTATAAGAAATGTGTAGGTGTTGAATAACTAAACTGAATTAAAAACATCCCCGAAATGGGGATGTTTTTATGGTTTATAATGTGTTGTGTGCGGGGTTATTCCTGGCCGTTCAGGGCCTTTAACATTTTCATAACCGTGGCACGTTGACTGTCGTTAGATAATTTCCAATACAAATTTACCAATTGTAACGATTCATTTTTTGCCAGCGGATCGTCCGGTTTCTGGTCGCCCATTTGTGCGCGTGGCAGGCGCCCATTGCGCGGTTCGCGTTCCAGGTGCCCCGGCAGACCCGCAAAGAAAAATGATACAGGTGTTTGCAGGGCCGCACTTAATTCAAATAAACGTGATGCAGATATTCGATTGCCGGCACATTCGTATTTTTGAATTTGCTGAAACGTTACACCACATATTTTGGCCAGGTCTTTTTGTGACATCCCCAGCATAATGCGACGCAGTTGCATGCGATGACCAATGTGTTCGTCAATATGCGATGGTGTATATGGTTTTCCGCTCATTTCCATGCCCCCTTGGGTTAAAATAAGATATTGTTCATATTTTCCTGATGTAATTTATACAATTTTTCTTTTGTTTTTGCAATCAAAAAACACTTGTGATATTATTAACCTGATAGAAAAAGGATGTTGATTATGGTTAAACCAATCGTTCTGTGTATTATGGATGGGGTCGGTGTCAGAAAACAAACAGATAATAATGCGATTGCGTTGGCAAATATGCCCTGCTTTGATGAACTGTTAAAAAAATATCCGCATTCTGTTTTGGATGCCAGTGGTGTGGCGGTTGGGCTGCCAAATGGTACCATGGGAAATTCCGAGGTTGGACATATCACAATTGGTGCAGGACGCGTTGTAAATCAATTCTTGCGCAGATTTCAAATTGAAAATTGGAACGAAAATAAAAAACTGAATAGATTTATCCAGGATGTTAAAAATACCGGTGGTATTGTGCATGTTGCGGGTTTGATGTCTGATGGGCGGGTGCATTCTGATGTAAATGATATTTTGGTTATTGCAAAGTATATCTTGGACGCAGGGTTGCGTGTGTGTTTTCACTTTATCGCAGATGGACGCGATACATCGCCAAAATCTGCCCAGAAATATATTCGTGTAATTCAAGAATTTCTGGCCGAATATTTTGCAGATGGGCGCGTGTTTTGGGGGACTTTGTCTGGGCGGTACTATGCCATGGACAGAAATCAAAATATGGATAGAACAATGTTGGCGATTGATGCAATTGCAAATGCAAAATCACAATATCATGCAAAAAATATTGATGATGCATTGAAAATGGCGTATGAACGCGGCGAAACCGATGAATTTATCGTGCCAACTGTTATTGATGGTGATGCGCCAATCACAGATAAAGATGGATTCTTGTTCGGTAATTATCGCAGTGATCGTGCGCGCCAAATTATGCGCGAAATCCTGAAAACAGGTGCAAATGTGTTGTGCTTTTCCCAATATGGCGAAGGACTGAACGAATTGTGCCCTGCACTGTTGGATGATGAAGTTGTGGAAAATACATTGGGTGATGTGTTGGCGGCAAATGGTGTGTCACAACTGCGTATCGCAGAAACAGAAAAGTATAATCATGTAACTTACTTTTTTGACGCAGAAAGAAATATAGATTTTAAGGCGGAAAAAAAGATTCTGGTGCCGTCGCCAGATGTGCCGACCTTTGATGTAAAACCAGAAATGTCCGCAATAGAAATAACAGATGAATTGTTGAAAGTGTTGCCAGAATATGACGTGGTGATATTAAATTGGGCAAATGGCGATATGGTTGGGCATACCGGAAATATAGACGCCGCAGTTCGTGCAATGGAAACATTGGATAGACAATTGGCACGTTTGGTGACGGCGGTGCACGCGTTGGGTGGTGTGTTGCTGATTACCGCAGATCACGGTAATGCCGAGCAAATGTGGGATGAAAAAAATAATGCGCCATGGACCGCACATACGACAAATCCTGTGAATTTTATCGTTGTGGGTGGTGATGTGAAATCTGTTGCAGATGGTGGATTGGCCGATATTGCGCCGACAATTTTGAAGTTATTGGGAATCAGGAAACCTGAATCTATGACTGGGCACAGTTTAATATAAAATCGGCAATTTGCCGATTTTGTTTTTACTTTTTTCTGCGCAGTGCAAAAAAATCACGTAATAAATGGGCGGATTCGTCCGCGAATTCAGGCAACTGGTGAACGGATGGTTTCCACAGGTGTTTGTCTGTTTCATAAATGCGGGCATTGGATGTAATGCCACCGCCCTTGTCATCCGTGGCCGCAAAATATATGTTACGTATCCGGGCAAGTGATATTGCGGTTGCACACATTGCGCACGGTTCCAATGTCACGTATATGTCACAGTTGTCCAAAAATTTTTGCCCCAGTTTCTTGCATGCACGATTTATGGCAACTATTTCTGCGTGCAGTGTTGGATTCTGTTTTAATTGAACCTGATTTTCACCGCGGGCAATTATTTTGCCGTCACAAACAATTACGGCACCAATAGGCACATCATCATGCGCAAATGCACGTCGGGCAGAAACAAAGGCTTGCGTCATAAATTTCATGTTGTATACTGTAATACATGGATTCTAAATTGCAAATTATTTCTGGGGTATATCGTGGGCGCAAGTTAAACCTGCCCCAGGGGGCGCGGCCAACACAAAATCGTGCCAGAATCGCACTGTTTAATATGCTGGAATCTGGAATTATCCAAGTAAATGAAAATATCAATGTTTGGGATGCCTTTGCCGGCAGTGGCGCGTTCGGCATTGAATGTCTGTCACGATATGCAAATGCAAATGTGGTTTTTACAGATGTGGCGATAAATTCTGTGAATACGGTGCGCGGGAATTTAGCAAAACTGGACGTCGGGGCGCGCGCGACCATTGTGCATACGGATGCAATAAACGCAATCAAGCAATATGGCGTAAATGCTGATTTGATATTCTTGGACCCGCCATACGCAATGGATGATTTGGGACGCAGTTTTGTAAAAAAAATGGGGACGGTCGCAAAAAAAGGCACAATATTGGTCTGGGAACAAGACGGCGAAAATGCCGGGGTGCCTGATGCAAATGTGTGGGAAATATTGCGGGACAAGCAATATGGACGGGCGCGTTTTTTAATTTTGCGTAAAATTGGTGAATAAAACCCTTGATTTTTCAAAGTTTTTAGGTCATAATAGCCCGGCGCAGCACCCTTGGAGGCTGCCGAGTAAAACAAATAAACGCTTTATAAAAGGATTATAAAATGGCAATAAACTTGAATGCAGAAATTCGCGAACGTACCGGCAAGGGGGTCGCACGTAGCATCCGCAATAATAAAAATGTCCCTGCTGTTATCTATGGGGAAAAGAAGGCCCCAGTGGTTATCGAATTGAATGGTCGTGAATTCGATATGCTGTTGCAAACACCAGGTTTGCGGACTAAATTGTTCCAAATTAAAACAGCAAATGGTACAGAAGATGCAATGTTGATGGATATTCAATATCATCCTGTGACCGATGCCGTTATTCACGCAGACTTTAAACGTATCGATGTGAAAAAGCCTGTTAACGTTGTTGTGCCGGTTGAAGTTATCAATGCAGATATTTCACGTGGGTTGAAATTGGGTGGTACATTGAACTTTGCGGTACGTAAAGTTGCTTTGCGTGGCTTGGTTGATGTTATCCCAGAAAAAATCATAATTGATTTGGCAAACTTGACAATTGGTGACGTGGTTCACGGAACTGATTTGGTGTTGCCAGATGGTGTTGAATTAGGATTACACCAGGCTGAATTGGCGTTCGCAATTATTGGTGGTAAAATGCCAGCCGAAGACGAAGGTCAGGCAAAAGCTGAAGCAGCGGCGGCCGCTAAGAAATAATTTTTCTGTTAGAAAAATAACAGGAGAAAAATGCACCCCACCCGTTGGGGTGTTTTTTGTTGTATATATGTTGTGTTATTTGGTAAAATAATCCTATGTATATAGGGGTGTGCTATGTCCGATAGAAAAAAGCCAAGTAAATTTAGAAAGAAATTTGCGGGATTTGTTTCGTCTTTGATTCCTTTTAGACGTCCCAGAACGTTTGTTTATCATTTGATATGTAATCCAGATTTGTCCGGACGTTGGTACAGGTTTGTTCAGGGACGTAAAATGTGGGCCGATGAAAAACAGCGTAGAAAAAACGGTGTTAAATATCCGTATAAATTGTCTGTTGTTGCAATTATGAAAAATGAAGGTCCGTATTTGCGGGAATGGATTGAATATCATAAATTGGTTGGTGTGGAAAAATTTTATCTGTATAATAATGGCAGTACCGATGATACTGTTGAAATACTGGCGCCGTATGTTAAAAGCGGATTGGTTGAATTAATTGATTTCCCGGGTGAAAAAATGCAAATTCCTGCGTATAATGATTGCGTGGCACGTCATAAAATGGATACGCAATGGTTGGCGCTGATTGATTTAGATGAATTTATAGTGCCTGATAAGGGGGGCGATACGATAACGGATGTTTTAAATGAATTACCGGCGGGTGTATCGCAAATTTGGATAAGATGGATTTTTTATGGATCAAATGGCCATATAACAAAACCTGATGGATTGGTGACAGAAAGTTATACAAAGCGCGCAAAAAAACAAACGTGGCATTATAAATCTATTGTAAATCCCAGGTTGGTATTTTCAACAGGCTGTCATGAACAGGTTGTTGCAAAGCGTACAAAACAAATGCCAACCAAGGTTATTCGGATAAATCACTATTTTTGTAAGTCTTGGGAAGAGTTTTCTAAACGTTCGGGTCGTGGTGATGCGTTTAATGGTAATCAGGCGGCTGTCAAACGTTATACACGCGCTTTCTTTGATTCACGTGATAAAAATGAAGTTGAAGACAGAATTATGGACAGGTTCTTGCCACAGTTGCGGGAAAATTTAAGAAAATAAGTTTATTGCCCCTTGAAAAGTTTTTTTGCATAACTATATGGAGGGTAAGCAAAAAAATTAAGGAGTAAACATTATGGGAAAAGTTTTAGGTATTGACCTGGGAACGACTAATTCCGCCATGGCTTTTATGGACGGAAATGAACCAAAAATTATTGAAAATGCCGAAGGACAACGTACAACACCGTCTGTGGTGGCGTTGACATCGGGTGGTGAACAGTTGGTCGGTATTACTGCCAAGAATCAGGCGGTAACAAACCCTGAAAATACAATCTATGAAATTAAGCGTTTAATGGGATTGCGTTTTGACAGTCCTGCGGTGCGTGAAATCGCGGAACGTGTGCCATATAAAATCGTCGCAGGTGATAATGGTGACGCATGGGTCGAAATGGACGGTAAAAAATATGCGCCATCACAGATTTCTGCAATGATTTTGGCAAAACTGAAAAAAGACGCGGAAAGTTATCTGGGCGAAACAGTAACTGATGCAGTTATTACAGTGCCTGCGTACTTTAACGATTCACAACGTCAGGCAACCAAAGACGCCGGTCGTATTGCAGGCTTGAACGTATTACGTATTGTTAACGAACCAACCGCCGCAGCGTTGGCGTATGGTTTGGACAAGGGTAAAGACGGTACAATCGCTGTGTATGACTTGGGTGGTGGTACGTTTGACGTATCTATCTTGGAAATTGTTGATGGCGTGTTCGAAGTAAAATCAACAAATGGCGATACAGCATTGGGTGGATCTGACTTTGATGCACGTGTTTTGGAACATTTGATTGCAGAATTCAAAGCGCAAACAGGTATCGATTTGTCTGGTGATAAATTGGCGTTGCAACGTTTGAAAGAAGCCGCAGAAAAAGCAAAAATTGAACTGTCTTCGAAAACATCAACAGATATCAACTTGCCTTTCTTGACAGCAGATGCGTCCGGCCCAAAGCATTTCAATACAACGTTGACACGCGCCAAGTTGGAATCTTTGGTTGCAGATTTGATTGAACGCACAATTGAACCATGCAAAAAAGCATTGAAAGACGCCGGCATAGATAAATCGCAAATTAATGAAGTTATCTTGGTCGGTGGTCAAACACGTATGCCAAAGGTTGCAGAAACAGTTAAAGAATTCTTTGGACGCGAACCACACAAAGGTGTTAACCCAGACGAAGTTGTCGGTATGGGCGCCGCAATCCAAGGTGGTGTATTAAAGGGCGATGTCAAAGATGTTCTGTTGCTGGATGTTACACCATTGTCTTTGGGTATTGAAACATTGGGCGGTGTATTTACACGTCTGATTGACAGAAATACAACAATTCCAACCAAAAAATCACAGGTTTTCAGTACTGCCGAAGATAATCAATCCGCGGTTACAATCCGCGTGTTCCAAGGTGAACGTGATATGGCGGCAGATAATAAATTACTGGGCCAGTTTAATCTGGAAGGTATTGCCCCTGCCCCACGCGGTATGCCACAAATCGAAGTGTCTTTTGATATTGACGCAAACGGTATCGTTCACGTGTCGGCCAAGGATAAAGGCACCGGTAAAGAACAAGCGATTTCTATTAAATCAGACGGTGGTTTGTCCGAAGATGAAATCAAACGTATGGTTGATGAAGCTGCCGCAAATGCCGAAGCAGACAAAAAGAAACGCGAATTGGTAGAGGCGAAAAATACAGCCGAAACAGCAATCTTTACAATTGAAAAGTCTTTGAAAGAACATGGCGATAAAATCAGTGAAGATGAAAAAAAGGCCATCGAAGAAGCCAAACAAGCATTGAGTGATGAATTGGCCAAGGCCGATGCAACTGTGGAATCGTTGAAAGAAAAAACAGATGCATTATCAGAAAAAGCCATGAAACTGGGTGAAGCAGTATATAAAGCAGCCCAGGCAGAACAAGCCGCATCACAAGGCGAAGAGCCAAAGAAAAATGATGACGGGACTGTCGATGCAGACTTTTCTGAAAAGAAATAAAAAAATCCCCCGTTTGGGGGATTTTTTAGTGATGTATTCTATAAGATATGTAGTGGAACATTACTAAAACGAATTGAAAATTTGTAAAAAACGTCTATGTTAATGCCAAGCAAGAGGTATTTATATGCGTGATGATTTGTAAATAGCAAATCGGTCTTTTGACCCCAGAGAAAACAAAATAAAACACCGCCATTTGGCGGTGTTTTTATTTCTGTTCGCCAATATAAATGCCCATATTGTGTGCGACGTCCAGTAATGGGTCTGTTTCTGATACGTACGCGTTTGATGTCATTAAATCTGGAATTTTTGGATCGCGTACAATTTCACCAGACGCAATCATTTCAGATAATGAAACGGTCTTGCATTCATCGTCAATCAGCGCCGTCATCACATTTGTTTCGTTGTTTTCAATCGCATTTAGGGCACAATCTGCAAATCGTGTCGCCAGTATTCTGTCTGCGGCGATTGTGTCGCCTGCCCTTTGGGTGTGTTCGGGGAATGCGGTGCGATTTACTATGCCGGCGGCGGTCAATTTCCTTGATATCATATCCGCAGGTTTGCCGGAATGACCGCGCAATGATATGCCTTCGGATACCATGATAATTCCGTAATCTGGTTTGTAATTTTTTATATGTGATATCAATGCGTCTATATCAAATTTAATTTCAGGTATCAATATCGCGGCTGCGCCCGCAGCAACCCCCGCATTTAATGCCAAATTCCCGCAGTCACGTCCCATTGTCTGGACAACAAACCAACGGTGATGGCTGCGTGCGGTTAATAATAATTGGTCGCAATATGATGTCAGTTGTTGAACCGCTGTGCCAAAACCGATTGTGCGTTCTGTTAATGGCACGTCCATATCAATCGTTTTTGGAATACATATTAACTGCAGGTCTTTGTAAATTTGCTTGTTCGCCCATGCCAATGAAATACTGCCATTCCCGCCAATTAAAATCAGTGCGTCCAATTTTAATTCGGATAAAGATTGGTGTAATTTCTTGTTAAATGCGCCAATGCGTCCACGTTCCAGTGCGGTTTCAAAGTTTAATGCGTATGCATAGCCATTGTGCAGAAAACTGCCCGCCAGGCGTGCGTTTTCCAGTGGCAACATCAAATCATTTAATTTTATCGCCGCAGGTGGTGTTGTGCACAGACCATCTGTGCCATCCAAAATGCCCCAAACCTGCCAATTTCGTAGTGTTGCGCCACGTATAATACGCTGAATCGCGGTGTTCAGGCCACTGCAATCGCCACCTGTTGTCATAATTCCAATCTTTTTCATGCTTTCCCCTGTGGTTATCGTGCATATTATATCATAAATAAATTGACAAAGAAATATATTTTGCAATAATCTGGCCAAGAATAAAAATAAATACCAAGGGTGCTTGAATATGGCTAAAAACGACAAACCAAATATGGGTAAAACAAAACGTTCAACAGATGATTTGATAAATGATGCGATTAACCGTCAAAATGATTGGTTGGAAAATCGCCGTGAATATACACGTGGTTTTTTAAAGTCACTGAATATGTTCGCAAAAAAATCTGGGACCACGACGCAAAAGGTTGCCGATAAAGTCGCAGAACAAAAAACAGAAAAAAAGAAACGCTGTTTTGTGCGGTCTTATTGGTTCCCAATGTTGTGTGTGATTTTGTGTGCGTGTATTGCGTATTGGTGTGTGTTTATGCGCCCCGCCCCACAGCCGCGTATTGCAATTGTGCCAGATGTGCCTGCGCCGGTTGTGAAAAAGGTTGTGCATAATATTAAAATGCCTGAATTTGATATTGTGCGTATTGATAAAACAGGACATATAATTATTGCAGGTAGATGGTCGCCAAATAAAAATATATCTGTGGTTGTGAATGGTAAAATTATCGCAACAGAATTAACAAATGAATATGGTGAATTTGTGTATTCTTCTGCACGTGCATGGGATGCGGGAAATTATACAATTGCGTTATTGGGTGCAGATCCAGAAATTAAATCAAATGACAAAGTTTTTGTATATATTTCACAGCGTGGTGTTAAAAATTCTGTGTCATTGTTGATGACCAAAGACGGCAGTACCCTGTTACAGGCCCCGGCTGTGTTGCATGATGGTGATTTGTCTGTGACAAAAATTGATTATTTGGCGGGTGGTCGTGTTGTGGTCACGGGTGATGCGTTGCCCAGATTGCGTGTGTCTTTGACATTGAATGGTAAATATATGGGTTTTGCACGTGTGTCTGATCATAAACACTTTGGTTTGGGTGCAGATATTGGCGAATTAGAACCGGGTAAAGAATACGAATTGGGTATTCGTTTGCACGACGGTGATGGACGCACGATATCACATGTCGCACGTAAATTCATTATGCCAAAAATGACGGGTGACGAAGATACGTATTACACAGTGCGTCGTGGTGATTGTTTATGGATTATTGCACGTAACTTTATGCGTCGTGGTATCTTGTTCAGTATTATCGCAGAACGTAATAATATTAAAAATCCAGATCTGATTTTCCCACAGCAAAGATTGCAAATCCCAGTCGGTGCAAAATAAAGTAAAGGAAAATGATTATGGCGGATAAATTTGATATTGCCTTGACGGAACAAGAACTGCGGTCCAGAACAAAGCCAAATGTGTTTACACCATATAAAATGCTGGGGGTGGATGCACCGGAATATATGGCACTGTCTGAAAATGATAAAAAAGCACTGAAACATTTGGTTCGTGCGTCCGATATCATAGATCGTGTGGCGTTGCGAATGGATCATCATTATAACCTGCGATTTGAAAACTTTTTAAATCAAAAAATCATGCTGGGGGATGAACGCGCAAAGATGGCAATGGATTTGTTCCGTGGCCAGCGTGGTATTTTTGGACACGAAAGAAATGGTGATACCGTTGCATTGGCGTCTGGTGTACGGGCATGCCCAGGGCGCGGGTTTTATCCGTATGATTTATCTGTGCCTGAATTTCATGATATTTTAATTGATATGTTGAATAATGGCCAAGAAGCCCAGGTCAAAGAAATATTAAATCAGCGCACTGTTGTTAAACGTGTCGGTAAAGATTTATTTCCTCTAAGTTATACACAGGTGTTTAGTCGAGAGTTTGAAGCAGTTGCAAATCATCTGCAAATAGCGGCTCTTTATACAGAAAATCCCGACTTCAAAGAATATTTACACTGGCAGTCAGTTGCTCTAATGGATGAAAATCCTGAGTTAGATTGTCGGGCTGATAAAAAATGGGCAATGTTGCAAAGTGGGCCATTGGAATTTACGCTGGGGCGTGAATCTTATGATGATGCAATGACGGCAACTGTATTAAATAACCCAAAATTAAAGTCTATGTTGGATGATCGTGGAATTGTGCCGTATGCAAAAGACAGTTTGGGCGCAACAGTTGGTATTATTGACAAGGCGGGAACTGATTATCTGTTGGAAATAAAAGATGTTTTACCAATGCTGGCGGCGCGAATGCCACGTAAATCTGAATATGAACAGAATATAACCCAGGACACCAAACAAACAATGGTTGATGTTGATTTGGTTGCGGTCAGTGGACATTATGCCGCATATCGTGGCGGAATATCATTGGCGTTTAATTTGCCAAACGCTGATAAATTAGCGGTACAAACCGGTGGCGGGCACAGGACTGTTTATTTAAAGCAAATGCGCCAGTCTAAATATGCGACGGCCCTGCCCGAAAAATTAAACGCGTTGTTGGCACCGGAATTCCATAAATATTTTTCTGTGTCCGCATTGCATGATTTTACAATACTGCATGAAAATATGCATTCGTTGGGGCCGAAAAAAGGTTTGGAATCGTTAGGCGAATATAAAAATATTATAGAAGAACACAAGGCCGATGCAGGATCAGTTGCAATGCTGGATGCGTTGGTACATTGTGGTTTTTTTACACCGAAACGCCGCCAAGAAATAATAACGTCATGGTTGGTTGCGTATTTGTATCCGGCGGCAAATTTCAAAACCGCGCATTCAAAGCGTAATATTATGCAACATAATATGTTATTTGAAAATGGTGCAATTAAATTAGATAACGCGGGTCGTATGGTGATTGATTTTAATCGTGTAACGGAACGTGGTTATAAAATGTTGTCGGATGCGATTGATATTCAATTGTCTGGCGACCCAAATATGGCACGCAAATACATTGAAAAATATGCGGTTTGGACGCCATGGTTGCAAACATTGGGGGCGAAATTATCCGCGGCTGATAAACAACGTAATTCATATATTGTTGAACCGTTGGCGGATATGTTACGAGATAAATCCAGATAAAAAATGCCCCCGTCGGGGGCATTTTTTTATTCAGTTGTGGTGGTGGGCTCAACCAACTTCCAACCGGTAAATGTATACCCTGGTTTAACTGGGTCGGGGGTTGGCAGTGTAATGCTGCCGTCATACATACACATATTTTGGTTATGTTCCCCGCCATTATCCGGATTCCAGTCAATATTAATTGTGTTCGCCGCACAAATTCCACCAGATTCCTTCACTTCCAACATACCGAACATTGCTGCATGGAAACTAGGAGTAGAAATTGTAGCACAGTCATGTGCGCATTCTTCAGCACATTCTTCAGCAGTATAACCAGGTGTAATATTTGCCACCCAAGGTGCTCCTGTTATATTTTCTTTTTCGCCACCGGTTGACATGAAACCAGTCATTTGGCAATAACAATACCTGCCGACACTGTTCGGATCATAATTCGCATTTGCATCCATATAAAATAATGCTGATTCTATATTTGAGGTCTCACCACCACCTGAAAGGGCATCAATAAAAACTTGTGCTTTATATTTTCCAACACGTGCTTCTAAATTTGTTTGAAGTTCTTCCATAGAGATACTACCAGAAATTACCGCCTCAATATTTTCAAACGTATATTCCAATGCCGGATCATGTATTTTAGGTTGACAACTGCCATGACCATAAACCACACCATAATCATATAACGAAGCCCATGTATTATTTTCTGTTAACCCTGCATCAGGAAAATTCCAATTGTCTTTTCTACCAGTGATACCTATTGATTCATAACCAATGTGTGCTTTTGTGTAATCCACCGGTATTAGTGGCTCTTTTTCTATAACTTCTATTCCACCACCTTGAACATGATAGCCCGTTTCACAACCAGTAGGAGTACATGTGTCTGTACCGGTGCCATAGTAATCGTTACCATCGACCGCTGTTGCGTGGGCTATGTTTGCATTTGCGACTGTACATGCCGTATAACACTGGGTGTCTGCCGATGCGCCGTTTACACTGTTTGGGTATCCTGTCGGGCATTGGGCAATACTGGTTTGTGCGTTATCAACCGTAAATCCAGTTCCACCAACGCAATATGAACCCGCCGGGCATGTTGTTTTGTTCACAGATGTTTCTGTTACGTTCAAATATTCCCCTGGATTCAATGTATATTCATTCATTGTCCATGTTGCAATGGTGTTCGCCGTGGCGTTATTGTCTGACACGCCCAGGACGTCAACCGTACATGTACCCGCCCCGCCCGTAATTTTTTTGTCTGTGGTGGCCGTGTCATCCGCGAATGCGCTGTACACGGTCATAATCAATGCACTGGATAAAAATAAAAATTTTTTCATGTGTATTCTCCCCTGATTATTTCAAATTAAAAACCGTCACAGGAATTGACGGTCGGGGAGTTAGCAAATCGTATTATCACAGATTCTGATGTTTTTGGGTTGCCCCTGTTGTATAACAATCAGCCCCCCGACTGTGTCGTTCAGTCAGGGATAGTTAACGATGCAAAATATGTGAAATGTCGGATTGACGATGTTCGCAGTTCTGCACCGGATAATACAGGCTTGCTACAGCCCCGAACCAACATCCCTGTCAGTTCAATGTGTATTTTACTAAAAATTGGGGTTTATTACAAGGGGATTTTTACTGAATGTTTTTACGTTGGATGTGTCATATAATTTTGATTCGCGAATATAAAAAACTGATAAGTGTTATATTTGTTGACAAATAAATATCTTGTGCAATACTATACTGTATAGGGTATTTATTATATGAATCACGGTTGTAATAAAATTAGTTTTGCAATTAAAAACACAAATTGGTGCAATTTGCGTTGTGCGCACTGTTGTGAAAACAGCGGGCCAAAAGTTGTGCCAAATATTATGCCACTGAAATACGTTGAAAAATATATTGCTGAATTTAACGCAATGCCCCTGCCAAGGTGGGAACATATGGTTTTTACCGGTGGTGAAGCGATGGCGCCCTATTTCCATAAACAAATAGAATATATACCACAATGTCTGGATATTGCGTCATCGTATGGCATGGTGCCATTTGTAAAAACAAATGGTGTGTGGGGTATGAATGATGAATTGCGTCACCGTATTTTGCGTGACTTTGCCAATGTTGCATACAAAAACGACAAGATGATGTCTATGGATGTTTCTGTGGATGCGTTTCATAATAATAACAATGCAGTTGTTCGTATTTTAAATGACGTTGTTCGCAGCGATTATTTGGCACCGGCCGTACGCATTTCCTTGGTTGGGCTAAATGATGCGAAATCTTATGCGGTGTTTATGCATTTGTTGGACGAATTGCGTGCCAGTGGTTTGGATGTTGATATTGGTGATGATGGCAGTCTGGCGTTGTGGGTGCCATATGTGCGTGGTGTATCTGTGTATTATGATTTAGGGACAAGTATCAACAAAATCGGACGTGCCGCAGAAAATAATTTAGGGCAAATTGTGCCAGATGGTCGCCCCCATATATCAGATGGTCATTGTTTGGAAATAGACAATAAACATAATGCTATATTAAATTATAAATATACTGCGCCTGTTAATGGTCGTTCTATGTTGGATGTCGTAAAAGAATTAATGGCAAAGGTAAGATAACTATGAAGGCCAAAATACGCAAGTTTTTTAACGGTACAGATTTAAATTCGTTGCAATCGTTGCCTGCGATTTTTAGCTTGTGGCTAAACGGTCAAGATATACGAACTTTTATTATAGAAAATAATTTAGGACATATTTTTACACCAAAACAATTCCAAGATATTATCGATGGCAAAGCATATATGGCAGATGACTTGTGTATGTATGTGAAATGTAAATTGCCGTTTTTAGTGAACAAGGCGACAATGTTGCGCGCAAATGCAAAACAAACAGAAGAACAATATTGTATTTGTCCAAATATGGATAAAGTGCGGTATCAAAGCGGTTTGATGTATCACAAACGACTTTATGCGCGAAAACATAGCAAGTTGATACGTAGACAGCGCAGATTAAAACAAATTGCCGACGCAGCGGCAGTGGTGGCAGAAAAGTACGCAGATGACAATTCTGGACAAGACAAATTGCCAACAGACCCTGTGGCCTATAACAAAGCTTATTATTATAAAAACGTTGATAAGTATAAATTATATCATATGGAATATGGCTACGTTTCCAAGGTGTGTCCTGTGTTTCAGTTTTTGCTGGAAATAAGGCAGACTAACAAAGATTTGTACTGCCGGCATTTCAAGATTAACGAAGGCCTGTTGACATACATTTTTGCAAATTGCCCAACAATTTCAAAGTCTGATGCGAATTTATGTGCGCTGACGCACAAAGAAATATCAGATGAAGAAATGACACATATTTGCCCTGTGAAAAATGCCTTTAAGTTTAAAGATGCTTGTCTCAGAATAAGACAATTGAGTCTGGATATTCGTGTGAATAATAAATAATAATTGCTACGGCGAGGCACTCAATTTTCAGCCACAATCCAAAAACAAATCCGACCACAAGTGATCGCTTCGGTGAAAGATTTTATATGATTGTCAAGCCTGCCTTCGCCGATAAATGTAAAGTTATTTAGATTGTTTCGTGCAATGCTACGGCGAGGCACTCAATTTTCAGCCCTTGCTATCG
>JAZSAG010000033.1:0-2596 GCA_045601765.1 Candidatus Enterousia sp.
GTGTTTGGACATTGGTGCCAGCACAGGTGGTTTTACCCAAGAATTATTATCACGTGGTGCGGCGCGCGTGTATGCGGTTGATGTTGGAACAAATCAGTTAGATGTGTCCTTGCGTAATGATTCGCGTGTGGTATCAATGGAACAGACAGATATTCGGACATTGGCGCCGGTTGATGTGGTTGATTTGATTGTTATTGATGTGTCTTTTATTTCATTGACCAATATTGTGGAATTTTTAGGCCCATGGGGTGCCGGGGCTGTGATTGCCCTGATTAAACCCCAGTTCGAGGTTCCACGTGAAATTGCGGCCAGGTATAATGGCGTTATAAAAAGTGTTGATTGGCATGAATATTCAATAAAGCGCGTTATAGATTCTTTTGCGCAATATGGGTTTGAAAACCGCGGTATCACCCAGTCGCCCATTCATGGTGGCAGTGGTAATACAGAATTTCTAGGATATTTTGTACGACAATAAAAATCCCCTTGTGGGATTTTGATATTTATGATAGAATTCATGATGTCAGTGGATGTGGTCTTTATGTCACTGATGGGCCTGATAACCCGTATAACAAGCGTCAGAAAAGACGAAAAAACATATTCCAGCCGTGGGTTGGAGTATGCGAATATATTGAATAAGCATGCAATTTCTTGTTATTGTTATCAGCTCCAACCACCAGGTAAAAACAGGTGGTTTTGTTTTTACAAAACCACCGCGAACAGAAAGAAGGGGCGGAGATATGAAAAAAAATCTATTTTTAACAACCATATTATTGGCGGGATTGGTTGCACCGGCGTTCGCGGATGACGTGGCCACCCCAGATAATAAAATTACCGGTGGCGCGGGTACATGTACGGTTGACGTACTGGGCGTGTCGGCGGATGGCGCCACGGCAAACACAATTGCGATGTGGTCACTTAACAGTTATGAATGCGCGGCGGGACAATACCTGGATGAAACGACATTAGAATGCACCGAATGCCCCGTTGGTTCATATTGCCCGGGCGGAACCTTTACGGTCGAGGCAAACAACAGTAAAACCGCATGCCCCGCCGATTATACATCAGACGCCGCCGCCACGGCAGAATCCGAATGTTACATGGGATGTGAATTGGCATGCAGCGTAAACGCGGAATGTCCACCGCATTCAAAAAATTGTGTACACAGCGCATTTACAACCACCGGCCGGCAATATGTTGACGGTGCATGCAACGCATACCCCAGTGTTTGTCCCATTGCAGATTTTGGGTGCGATATTGGGTATAGCAAAACGGAACTAACAGCCATGGAAGTTGCAGAAAAATTTTTGGCAATGGTTGATGATAGTGATGAACTTGATACTGGGTTGGCGCCCGAATTAATGTTATACTGTGATTTATATGGTAATGATGGTACACCACAAGGTGATATTAATATTTTGGAAAATAGCATATCTGATTGTGATTATATTGCGCCGGGCCATATATTGTTAGTGCCGTCAGACGCATCTGATGCTTTGTTTATGATAAGCCTTACAAAAAACGAATATAATGGTGCGGATATTCCAGGCGCAATAAAGGCGGAAAACGAAAGATATTTGTTGCGTAACGCAGATTTTAACCCGGGTGTCACAGGCGATAATATGTGGATACGGTTTTCCAACATGTTTTTACCAACGCCGGATACAGAATTAGTTATGCGTTTTATGTCAGGCGACCTGGTCCCACCCCAAGATGCAACAACAATGGAAAAACAATTAGAATGGATGTCAACATTGGTCAGTACGGACCTGATGAACAAAATACAACAGAATCCATCAATATTAAACGATCAATCGGGTATGGCGCTAATGCTTGCCACATATCGTGATGTTTCTTTGCCAAATACATGGGTAACAGAAGTTGACGATTGGTTGTTGATGCGTATTTTATACTTGATACCATTAGGCGATATGTATGGCAGTTTTGATACAGAACAAGAATGGATAGAGGTGTTTTTTGGTGGCGCAAAATATTGTAACAACAACACAATCAATATCAATTGGAATCCGGATAATGGTGGCGCGTCAACACAAAATATGTGTTATTATGATGGACCGGTTACATTACCATCCGACCCAGTTAAACCAGGATATACGTTTATGGGTTGGAAGTTACTGGAAGAAACCACAACCGAGTAAAGAAAACAGTTTTCATGTCCCTTCATCCCCCGCGTCGGGGGATTTTTTTGTTCGTTATACAAGAAATTAAAAACTACTGTCATCCTGGGGCTTGTTCAGCCCCCGCAAAAATGTAAATTTTTCTCCTCTGTCATCCTGGGGCTTGACCCCAGGACCCAGGTTAATGTGTAGTGCGAAGCACACTTTGTTATAATAATGCATCAACTGGATTGCCGCGCATCCGCTCGCAATGACAAAAAATTTTTCACAAAAATTTTTTGTATCATCCCACCACCACTAACCACTAAAAAAATGCCCCAGTGGGGCATTTTTTTTACTGTACCGGTGTGCTGTTTGGTTCAACCAACTTCCAACCAGAGAACGTATACCCAACCTTTACCGGTTCATCTGGCAGTGTGATTTCACCGTCATAATAACACATATTTTGTGTATGCGCGCCA
>JAZSAG010000034.1:0-2271 GCA_045601765.1 Candidatus Enterousia sp.
TTGGTGCGGTATCTGTATCCAATTTCACAGGAATGATATCGGCGCCGTCATCATGAACCAACAGATTTTTTTCATCCAAGATTTTTTGAACAGCAGGGACATATTCTGCGACCAAACGTTCGCCCTTGTTTTCGTCAAACGGCAATATATTCAGACGCACCAAAATATCACGTATTTGTGCCAATGACATCGGCGCAAATGTGTCATAGATTTTTCTGTATTCCGGGTTACCATTTTGTAATTCTACGGTTACGCGTTGCGCGTATTCCAACCATTCTTTGTCTTCTTTGGCACGTGCAGATGATTCTGGATACATTTTATTGATATCGTCTGCATTTTGTGGCATGCCGTATTTCAATATCCACGCAATAATCAGACCCATTGGGCGACCCCAGTCACCCATGTGATTATAAGATTTGGTCGTATGCCCCAGAAAACGCGCAATACGGTTGAAAGTATCACCGACCACGGTCGTGCGCAAATGCCCGATATGCAGATTTTTACCGATATTATAACTGCCGTAATCCAGGTCCAACACCTGTTTCGGTTCGGGGGTAATATCTGAGGCAAATTGATTTGGGGCCAACAAAAACGCGTCACGCAATTTAATATTGATAAAGCCCGGCCCCGCAATTGTTGCAGATTCAATATATGGCAATTCATTTAACACAGGCACTATTTTTTCTGCGATTTCACGCGGTGATTTTTTCAAGACCTTGACCAAAATCATCGCGACATTTGTTGAAAAGTCACCGAAATCACGGATTTTCGGCACCTCTAATGCGACGTTGGCCAAAATTTCAGGTGTTAACACGTCCCGCATTTCGGGGATTTCGGAAATTTTTGATTTGATGTTTTCAGATATAAATTTGTGTGCGTTCATATTTCTGCCCTTTGTCATTTGGGTGCATGATAAAACATATTTTTTTACGGTTCAACAATCAATTTAAATATATAAAAAAATATGGTTGTGGTGGGGTGGCAATTTGTGATATAATTCACGTGATGACATGGAAATGTCGTTGGGTGTCAGAACCCTGTTTTAGCCTCGTCTGATATGGACGTAAAAAAACTCCAACCAACCCGGGTTGGAGGGTCTGTGAATAATATCGGTGTAAAACCCGATAAAATAAACAGCACAATTTAGGCTAAAATTGTTCTGAACCTCCAACCACCTGTCATTTTGGTGGTTTTATTTTTTGAAAAAAAAACAAGGAGAGTTTGAACATGAAAAAAGTTTTGTTTTTATCCAGTGCATTGATTATGACCATGTGCAGCGCATTCGCAGAAGACGTGGCGGATGAAATAATAACGGGCGGCGCGGGTACGTGTACGGTGGATGTGCTGGGTGTATCCGATAATAACGCCACGGCAAATACGATTGCAACATGGTCACTTAACAGTTATGATTGCGCGGCGGGACAATACCTGGATGAAACGACACTCTTATGCACCGAATGCCCAACCGGTTCATATTGCCCGGGTGGCACGTTCACGGTCGAGGCAAATAACAGTAAAACCGCATGCCCCGCCGATTACACACCACACGCCGCCGCCACCGCCGAATCCGAATGCTATATGGGTTGTGAATTGGCGTGCAGCGTAAACGCGGAATGTCCACCGCATTCCAACAATTGCACGCACAGTGAATTTACAACCACCGGCAAACAATACGTTGACGCCACATGCAACGCATACCCCAGTGTCTGCCCCATCGCAGATTTTCAGTGCGATACGGGGTACAGCATGCAAATAATAACACATGCTGATACAATTCAATGGATGAAAGTGATGAAAGACCGGCTTCAGGAAATAGCCAACCAACCATCCATAGCGGAAGACGATCCGACTATAGCTATGCTGTGTGATTTATCTGGCCAGGATGGCATCCCAGACAATGGTATAAATGATTGTGATTTTGTTAAGTCAGGCACACTCTTATTTGATCACCGGTACTTATTTGAATTTTCTGCAAATCCTTATGATATAAATACGCCCGGCATTCTTGTTGGTAATGACTATCCAGATGATATACAGGTTGATACGAACATGCCACGTCCGTATTATTTATTAAATGCCAATTTTCAAACCACAGATACAGGTGAACATCTGTGGATAAAATTTTCGCAGATACTGACGGATACCGCGGATACAAAGTTATTAGAATACGCCTTTGCTAATATGAATACTGCGGGACCAGAATTATTGACCCAATTGGAAAATGATTTAAAGCCCGAAAATTATCAAAAGGTTGTTGATTTTTATACCCGG
>JAZSAG010000035.1:0-34601 GCA_045601765.1 Candidatus Enterousia sp.
GGGATAATCGTAAACAATTCATCATCAGACAAATCTTTGTTATCCAATATCGCCAAGATACCGTTGCAAATTTCACCCAGGTTATAAGTTGGAACATTTGTCGCCATACCAACCGCAATACCCGAACCACCATTTACCAAGAAATTAGGAAACTTGGTCGGCAAAACAACTGGTTCTTGTAATGTACCGTCAAAGTTCGGTTGCCAATCAACCGTATCTTTGTCCATATCATCCATCAATGACGCACCCAATTTGGACAGGCGTGCCTCGGTATAACGCATGGCCGCAGCCTTGTCACCGTCACGCGAACCAAAGTTACCCTGGCCCTGGACCAACATTTCACCCATAGAAAAATCCTGGCCCATGCGAACCATGGCTTCGTATATGGAACTGTCACCATGTGGATGGTATTTACCCATAACATCACCAACAATACGCGCAGATTTCACAGTTGGTTTTGTCGCAGGTGCAACATCGTTCATAACATACAGAATTCTGCGATGCACAGGTTTGCACCCGTCACGCACATCTGGCAATGCACGATCAACAATCACAGACATTGCATAGTCCAAGAAACTGGTGCGCATTTCATGTTCCAACGAAGACTGTGGAACACGGATTTCATTTACTTCATTTATATTTTCAGACATAGTACCTTTCCCTAAGTTTTTTCACATATAAAACATAGCAGATTTTTGCACTTTTGGTCAAGAAATAAAGCCAAAAAAACGCATTGACAAAACAAAACTTTGTGATACGATGTAAAACAACTAAAAACCAAGGAAATAAAGACATGTTTTTACCATTGTGGAAAGTTTTTACTTATATTTTTATATATTATTTAACACTGGAAGGCTTGAAAAAAGTCGGTTTGATAAAATCTAAATAAAAAGGTTGCGTTTTTATTTAACCTGTGATTAAATAGATGCACAAACGGATTTATTCCATGGTGCTTATGATGCTGCTCGGGCATGCGTGGAATGGAAAAGAAAAAATAAAACTAAGGATTTAAGTCATGGCAACAAAACGTACATATCAACCATCCAAAACACGTCGTGTTCGTACACACGGTTTTCGTGCAAGAATGGCAACCGCAGGCGGTCGTGATGTTCTGAACCGTCGTCGTGCATGTGGTCGTAAAAGATTGGCCACAACAGCCGCTAATTAATTCAACCGCCAATCGGCGGTTATTTTTTACATATTGAAATTTATATTTTTATGTTTAATAATTAGTTTGACCTGAAAGAAAAATAATCAAAAGGTCTGGGTTTTCAAGACCCACAAAACGGGATGCAATCGCATCATATTTGGCGCACTGCGTCATATTTGCCTGGCCATACGGTCGGGTATCTGTGGTTATACAACAGGTTATACCAAAAACCACAGAGTCATTCGTTTTGTGACCTTGAAAATGCCCGACCGTCAATTTGACGGTTTTTTGTTGGCATTAAACAAAGGAATAAAACTATGAAAAAAATATCTGTTATAATACCCGTCTATAATGTGGAAAAATTTTTACCACAATGCCTAAGCAGCATAACCAATCAAACATATAAAAATCTGGAAATCATAATCATAGATGACGGATCACCAGACAACAGCGAATCAATCTATAAAAAATACGCAGCAACAGATAAACGAATAAAAATTATCAGGCAAGAAAATTCGGGAATATCTGTGGCACGTAATATCGGACTAAAAAACGCAACGGGTGAATATGTTCATTTCATAGATTCTGACGATTACATTGATTTGGATTACTATGCAAAAATGATAGCCGCAGCACAAAATACACAACCCGACATCATCGCAGGCGATGTTATATCACAAAACGGAACACAATATCAGGTACAGTATATAGCGACCACAATACTGACAACACTTACTGAAAAATTCTTTATTACAAATGCACTGGCAAATTGTACAGTATGGAGATATTTGTTTCGGCGAGATTTTTTATCACACAATAATTTAACTTTTGCAGACGGCAGAATTTTTGAAGATATATTATTTACACCAAATGCAATCAGACTGGCTAATCATATAATCACTGTACCGGGCGCAAACTATCATTATGTATTTAATGAAAATTCATTACTTAACAAAATGTATTCCCCGAACCACGAAAAACAATATGAATACGCAGATAAAATACGAAATGATTTTATAAAAAAATATCACCTGGATAATACAAAACTGCGCAACACACGCAAAATAATTTCTGTTTATAAACTAATCTTGTTCAAAATATTCAAAACTGTTTTATATCCAGAAACAAATGAAAAAAAGTATTATTTATTTGGCATACGTATTATCAAACGTTACACAAAATAACCCCACCATAACGTGGGGATTTTTATAATTCTTGCCAATGACAAATCACAACCGCATGTTCTGTGTCGCCACTTTTGATTTTATGACGTGTGACCAGCCCATCAATCGCAACATCAATTTGTATTTCCGGGGTATCGGGACTGACCTCTTTCTTGAAACAGATATCCATCTTGTGCAATTTATGTTTTGTGCGATACACGTACCCAACACTTTCTGTGGCCCATACCGCATAAACAGCGTTATTTATATGCTGATTTACATCAATGTCATCAAAACGACATTTCATAATATGCGTCTTGGTTGTTTCAAAATCTGGGAACTTTTCAAATGCACAATTATACGCACGTGAATCTATGACAACATCAGGTGATAAATGTTTCGCCAATGGTAATGGTCGTCTGTTTGTCATATCAATTAAAATCCATTGCGATGACGCACGAACCATTAAACGATTGTCCGAACCGCGAATTTCAAAGTCACGCGTTGCACGCAAGGCGTCTTGGCACGATGGCCATGTCAGAAAAGTTAACTCTTCACCTTCGGTCGGCAATTCAATAATATCAACCAGGTAATACAACACAACCCAGCCGATATTATTTTCCAGACAATACGTACGACCGCAACCCAAAATTTCTGCATGACGATCGGCAATTGATTGTAATTCGTTCATTAAAATCAGTGGACGAACATAACCAAATCTGTCGCACTGATATGCCTGTAGAACCCTGGTTTCAATCAATTTTTCCGCCATGATTTACCCCGCTATGTTTTGCTGGACAACAAAATCTAACGCGTCACCCAACTGAATCGCGTTTGCGCGTGCCGCAGATTTTATCAGGCCATGTAATTCACTGGGCGTATCAGATGGTATCGTCAACATTTCTAATTTAGCACCATTTCCAACCTTGCGTTCGGTGCGCAGGCCACGGATATTTTTCAATAATTCCAGCGCAATATCCATTTTAGAAACGTCTGTATCATATTCTGGATTTACGGTTGGATATTCTGTCAAATGCAATGTTTCGCCACCTTCTGTGTTCTTATAAATCTTTTGCCACAGTTCTTCGGTCAAGAATGGAATAAACGGTGCATACAAACCGATTATCGCACGCAAGACCGTGTACAATGTCCACTGGGCAGATAATTTTGATTCCGCACTGTATTTTTCAGGCGCCCAGAAACGATCTTTGATAAATTCCAAATACTGGTCACAGAATATATCCCAGAAAAATGTATCAATCGCACTGCGTGAATTATAATTATCATACCTGTCAAGATGTTTACGCGTATCGGCAATTGCACGGTTCAATTCATGCAAAACCCATCTGTCTTCGACAAAACGTTCAGACACAGGAATCTGCGCGGCAACATCTGGTTCAAAGTCTGACAAATTCATCAGAACATATTTTGACGCATTCCATAATTTGGTCAGCAATTTAGAACCACGCTTAACCTCGTCATCACTGTAACGAATATCTGTTCCAATTGGCGCGGTCGCAATCCAATAACGCAAGGCATCCACCCCAAATTTTTCAATGGTGTCTAATGGGTCTGTACCATTTCCCTTGGTCTTGGACATCTTTTGGCCCTTGCTGTCGCGTACCAGGCCATGAAAGTTTACAGTATGGAACGGAACATCACCCATAACATAAATACCCATCATAATCATACGCGCAACCCAAAAGAATATAATGTCAGCCGCCGTGTACAACAAATCTGTTGGATAATATTTTTCCAGTTCTAATGTTTTTTCAGGCCAACCCAATGTTGAAAATGGCCACAATCCAGATGAAAACCATGTATCTAAAACATCTGGGTCACGGGTCAGTGTCTTTCCACCAGACATTTTTATGGCTTCTTCTTCGGATTCTGCAACATAGACGTTGCCTGCATCGTCATACCATGCCGGAATATGATGCCCCCACCACAACTGACGTGAAATTGTCCATGGGCGAATGTTTTTCATCCATGCCATAAACAGATTATAACGATGTTCCGGCATGAATTTAATTTTGCCTTCTTCTACCGCCTGGATCGCAGGAACCGCCAATTTTTCGGCATCAACAAACCACTGATCCGTTAGATATGGCTCAACAGGAACCTGGGCGCGTTCAGAATACGGCGTTGGAATAACCTTGTCTTCTATTTTAACAATCAAGCCAGCCGCCATTAAATCTTCTACAATTGCCTTGCGCGCAACATATCTGTCCATGCCACGATATTTTTCAGGAACAACAGATTCATTATTCAACTTGGCATCTTTGGTAAATATGCACAAAGGTGTAAGATTATGACGCAGTCCAACCTCGTAATCATCAAAGTCGTGTGCAGGCGTAATCTTAACCGCACCAGTACCTTTTTCAGGGTCGGCATGTTCATCACCAATAATTGGAATTTCAATGTCGGTCAATGGTATTATTGCCTTGCGTCCAATCAAATGATTTAATTTTTCATTTTCTGGATGAACAGCAATCGCCTGGTCACCAAATAATGTTTCAGGACGCGTTGTCGCAATTTCAATAAATCCACCATCGACCAATGGATAATTAAAGTAATAAAACTTGCCCTTTTCATCACGCGTTTCAACCTCTAAGTCTGAAACAGAGGTTTGTTGTTTTGGGCACCAATTTACCAAACGCTTTTCACGATAAATCAGACCTTCGTTATACATTTTTACAAACAGTTTTGTAACCGCATTGGACAGGCCCGAATCCATAGTAAATCTTTCGCGATTCCACACAGGCGTAACACCCAATATGTGCAACTGATTCATAATCTGACCGCCCTTGTCAGCCTTCCATGCCCATGCACAATCTAATTTTTCCTGTAATGATAATGCATGTGGGTTTATGCCACGCTTTGACAAATCACGTTCAACCAATAATTGGGTCGCGATTGACGCATGGTCAGTACCCGGTTGCCACAAAACATCAAAACCAGCCATACGTTTATAACGGCACATAATATCTGTCAAAACATTATCTAACGCGTGCCCCATGTGCAAATTACCCGTCACATTTGGCGGTGGCATCATTATACAAAATGGTGTCTTTTCAGAATTTACATCATTATTCCAAAATGTATTTTTATCCCAGAATTCTTGGATTCTGGTTTCTATTTCGCGCGGATTTATGTTTTTACCAAGTTCTATATTCATTTTCATTACCCCGTTATAAAAAAATAATCTGATGTCAATCGTATCAGAATAAAAACAACTATCAAGGAAAATCAGGCACACAACATATATTTATTTCTTGACAAAACAACCATGTATTGTAAATTTATCACAAAGAAAAAGTCTGCGTACATGGAATCAGAAATAAAACTTTTTTTTCAAAATATGATTAAGCGCAACTATGTTCTGACCATAGAAGATGACGGCGCTGTGGCATATGTGTTCAACGATAAACAAACCGGTAACAAAGTAAAATTTTTGTGCGAACATGCATATAATACACCAAATCAAATATTTGCACGATATTCTATATTTATAGGTTCTGTGCCATATGTGTCGTATACACTGCCGACAAGTAACAAACCAAAACACGATATTCTGCAATTGGTGGAAATGTGCGCTAACAAGGTGATACAACAACAGCAGCATGTTAAAAGAAATATGTTTTTACGTATTCACACCCAAGAAAATACTATTTCCTAGGCCGCGCGTACAACACGGCAAAATGTTACACCATATACCGACGATGCGCCGGCGCGTTTCAAAACACGACGCAATTCAGAAAATGTTGCACCAGATGTCATAACATCATCAACCAGCAATATTCTTTTCCCAACTATATTTTCTGGTTTTATAACACTGAATACACCACTGATATTTTCGGCCCTTTGGCGTGCGTTTTTATGTCCCATATCTGGGCGATGTAATCTGCGAACAGAATCCAAATCCATTTTTACTTTTAACACACGCGATATCGGACGCGCCAGCAATGTTGCCTGATTATATGCACGTTTAAACAAACGTTTGTTCGCCAATGGCACAGGCATTATTAAATCTATATCAACATCAATATCACGCAATGCCCACATCATCGCACGTGACATAAAATAAGCATATTTTACACGACCACCATGCTTAAACGGTAACATCGCACCACGTGACGCATCATCATAAATACACGCCGACCGTATCCAATCAAGTTCACATTTATCAGATGCGCATACCGGGCATAAAACGCTGTCTGATGTATCCAGGTCAGAAATAAACGGATAGCCACACTTGGCACATTTTGGACCATCTATCCAATTTATTGACGCCCAACAATCCCCACACAGTTCACCATGCACAGATACCGGCGTATCACATAATGGACACGCCGGCGGAAAGATAAATTCAATCAAAGATTGTATAATTTTTACCACGACATACTTTTATAAGTTTTCTTGCCAACGGTATCGCCAAATATATCACGACTTTGTTGGGTCAGAACATCATATTGGTCACTGGAAATCATACGCAGCACAAATCCCTGTTCGTCACGTTGCGACAAAACCGGAACTATACGCGTCTGGGGCACGCCGTTATCCAGCAGCACCTGTTCAACAATCGCCAAACGACGCGCCGCCAATTTACGTTCGTCTGCGTCCATTGTCATATATTGGGGTATTGCAACCTGGACCATACGCGTTGGTTTATTTACAACGATACCGGCATACTCTGTCAACAATGTATAATTTGCGCGCGATAATGCAGAATCGTCATTACGGAATTTTATTTTAATTTCCAATGGTCTGATATCTGTTCCGGCCTCGGACAAATCGCGTTTAGTCACAAATTCGCCAGTTGTTGTTGTCATATCACTGACCACGTCAAAACTGTCATCCATGGAAAAAGTAGACAAGTGTTGATTTTCAGATAAAAATGTTTTTCTGAATGCCTGGCGCAATTGTGCAGGTGACATTTTTGTCATATCATCACGAACCGATGCAATACGTGGCGAAACATTTTTTTCTACGCGACGAACAATAACATCTGTGTTTTGTTCCATTGGGACAATTTCCCGACGAACAACCACGTCATCATTTACATCAGGGGCAACCATTGCAATTTGTGTTGGCGCCGGCATATCGCCAGACACCATGCGAATACTGTCTTCGGCACGTTTTTGTAATGCGGCCAATCGCGCCTCGACCTCTGCGATTGGGGCAGTTTCGACCGAATCATAAGCCACCGTATTATCAATATATTCTTCGGGCAACAAACTGTCACTGCGGATTACTGCGAACTCATCAGAACGTGGCATGCGTAACGCAGGTTCTTCGTTTTGGGCCCACAAATTAGAACTGGGGCGCATGGGTGTTAAAACATCCCTGGCGGATGCATAATTTACATTTGACGTTGCACGTTGTATGGGTGCAACCTTATTCGCACTGCGCGCAACAAGTTTTCGGGTCCGCGTTGGGGCGGGTTGTTGTGCAACCTGGGGCGTCACCTTACGTTCAGGTTCTTCGCCGAATGCGGCACGGGCAGAAACACCCCCAGACGCAATGTTAACAACCGGCAATCTGGCATTACCAGACGCAGGCAAAATAACTAATAATGATAAGACAGACAGTGCAAGTAAACGCATTTTCCTTTCCTTCCGTTTTAATCATAGAACAATTTACAAATCTGTTGCAAGCACAAAATGCATAAAAAAAATCCGCACATGCGGATTTTTATCATTTTGTTATTTCATTGACAATTAATTCAACAGCATTGTTTTCGGTTCGGGCCTTATTCGCCATCTTTTCCAGACGTGACGGATTCGCCATCAATTCAGACAATGTCGCAGTCAACCACTTTACAGTAAACTTTGATTGTTCAATTGCAAAACCTGCCCCCGTTTTCGCAAAACTGGCGGCGTTTGCAGCCTGGTCTGGGTTAATACCCAATGGCACAAATATTGCAGGCCGACCGATTGTTTGCAATTCTATTACGGTACTGGCACCACTGCGCCCAATTACCAGATTGGAACACGCGATTGTATCTGCCATATCATGAATAAAAGATAAAACATTTGCATGGATTTTGTTATCCGCATAGAACTTTTGCAGACGGGCAACATTTTCTGGCCTGGTTTGATGCGTAACAAATATTTTTTTATTTTTTAATGCGACTATTGATTGCGGGACAACGTCATCCAGAATCTGGGCACCCATTGAACCACCTGTGACCAAAAGATTAAAACCAGACGGCAATGCACGATCACGCGCATCAATAAATTCCTTGCGCACAGGCAGGCCCGTATAAACAACCCGCGCGCCAGATTTTGGCAGTCCACTGACAACCGGGAAACTGGTCATCAATGTTTTGACCCAACGCATAGCGAACTTATTCGCACGACCAATTGCCGCATTTTGTTCATGTAAAAACGTTGGGACATGCCAAAAATGCGCCGCAAATACAGCCGGCACAGATGCGTAGCCACCAAAAGAAACAACACGGTCTGGGCGCAAAAACATAAAACGCAACGTCAGCACCATCGCCGACAGTGCAATTTTTGACAACGCAACAACCTGTTGCAGGCGACTTTTTGCACCAACCCCAGACGCCCAAACAAACGAAACAGATGCACCCTGGGGGCAATTACGGCGAACCATATCAGACACACGACCGTCACAAGAAATGGTTACACGATGACCACGCCCCACCAATTCTGATGCCACACTAAGTGCAGGAAACACATGTCCACCTGTTCCACCTGTTGCAATCCATATTTTCATAACACGCCCCTTTTTTTGATTATTATTTCCATTTATCTTCACGTATTAACGCCAACAACATTCCAAACAACAAGCAATATGCCAACAAAGAACTGCCCCCGTACGATATAAACGGTAATGTCATACCCTTAGGCGCGAACAAATTTAATGTCGTCAGCATGTTAAAACATATCTGGCCACCGAATAATGCGGCCGTACCACCAACTGCATATAACACAAATAAGTCACGGGCGTTTGTCGCACACTTCATCAATCTGCGAAAAACAAAAAACAACAGCAACAACACACCGCACGCCAATATTGCACCCACATCTTCGGCAATAGCCGCATAAATAAAGTCTGTATGCACGTCTGGTAAATATTGCTTTACAAACGCGTCATCGCCCGCACCAAATAACCCACCATGCTTTATCGCATCAATAGAATTATCAACCTGATAAGTGTCACCGGTGCCTGTAAAAAACGATATTATACGACGATGAACGTGACCTAATGTAAAAAATGCGACCGTCAACATTAACAGACCAACGCCACCCAATACAGGTATCCATGACCATGGCACACCGGCAATAAATATCATTGCAGAAAACACCCCCAGATACAATACGGCCGTACCAAAATCAGGATGATTAAATATTATAAATACGACCAGGGCAAATAAAATTATATACCAAATCCAACTAAGCCAGGTATCAAATCGCCATGCGTCCTTGTTAGAAAATATGTTTGTACCATATCGCTCTTTCATCTTGGCCAGGAAATACGCCGTCATAACTATGAAGCCCGGCTTCATAATATCCGCAGGCATAACATTAGCAATCCCAAAATGCACAAAACGTTCAGAATTATTTAACACATACGGATGAACGACCGTAACACCCAACAATACCAAACCAAACAATAAATTTAATCCCGCAAGCAACAATACCTGCTTTTTATTCAAAAAACTGGCACCAAATAAAAACGCCAATCCAACAAAGTAAAAAGGTATTGCCTTGACCAAAAAGAAATGCCAACTTTGGCCAATACGTTCGGCCGCAACAGACCCCGCAGACAACGCAAACATAACCGCCAACAGCATCATCAACAAAACGCAACCCAACAGCCGCCTGTCTATTTCCAAATACCACGCTGTTAGTTTACTGTCATCGCTGTGCGTTATTAATCTGGGCATTATTTATGTACTTCCTATGCAAATTTCAACAACACCAATGCCAGGCCCGAAAACAAAATAGACAAGACAAAGAATCTATCGACTATCTTTGTTTCTGGCCAGCCAAGTTCTTCGAAATGATGATGCAGTGGGGCACGTAAAAATACCCTGCGGCCCGTTCCTGTCATTTTTCTGGTAAATTTGAAATAAACCGTCTGGGTAAAAGACGACAGCAAAATCAGAACCATCATACCGGCGGCAACACCCATTATTATTTCTGATTTCAGCAACATCGCAACGGTGCCCATAAAACCGCCCAAGGCCAAAGACCCAACATCACCCATAAATATTGATGCAGGTTTGCAATTATACCACAAGAACCCAAGGACCGCACCAAATGCCGCACCAAGAACTGCGTACAGACCACTGGCAATCGGCAAGAACATAACCGTATCCATAAACCCAATACGCGTCGCACCATACAACGCAACAACCAACACAACCAGCACAGGAATATACAATTTCGCCAACATGCCATCCAATCCGTCTGTTATGTTTGTTGCATTGGCGCCACCACATATTACAAAGTATGCAAATACATAGTACAAAAAGCCCAAAGGTAAAATAATTCCCGCACCGATTGCCAATGAATATTCAGGGATATATGGCGGCATAGTTTTATTTATTAAATACGCCAAAATAACAACAAAGACACCCTCTGTGACCAATCTGGTCAGTGGCGACAGGCCATTTGACGCCTTTTTTGATTGTGAGGTTACTTTCTTGTAATCATCCACAAAGCCCAACAAACCAAACATGACCAACGCCGCCAATGCAATCCAACCCGTGGGATTTGACATCGGCATAAACAATAAACTGCCCAGCAATATTGCAAAAACAATCAAGATTCCGCCCATTGTTGGCGTACCAGACTTTTGCAAATGGGCACTGGGGACGTTTTCACTGATTGGCTGGCCCTTTTTTTGCAATGTGCGCATTAAACGAACAAACGCACCACCAAATAAAAATACAATGGCAAACGCAACCAAAAAACCGCCACCGAACTGAGTCCAACCACTGCCAAAAAAAGATAAACCTGAATTAAAAAAATAATCTGTCAGCATAAAAAATCCTTTCTTTATGCTGACATTTTATCACAAAAGAACAAATAAACAAATGTAATATTTATATTTATTTACATTCAAATATCATATCTTCGTTTACGAACATCGTCCATGCATCACCCTTGTTCCAAAACGTGACGTCATTATCATTTATAACACCGTCATATTTGGCACCAGATGCCGACTGGGCCAAGATAAAATCAAACGTGCGTCCATTTATTGTTGCGCCCAGATGTGTTCCATCTTCGCTAATCTGCATAGCGACATTATAGTTACCGCACGTTAACACAGTACCGGTGTCCGCATTGTCACAGGCACCTAAGGCAACTGATAATAAAGCAGGTATAATAATTTTTTTCATTTTTTTCTCCTTTGATATTTTTTAAAACACGCCGCCAACCACAACACTGGATTCCTGGGGATTTTGCTGGGGGGCGGGGTTCGGCCGTTGGCCTGGTTTAAACGCCTCTTGAATAATTGTACCATTTGGGTCATCGGATGCAGACGCACCACTGCGACGATTTACACGCATAAATGTCATTCCATCTGGTACAGCGAATGGCTGATTTTTCTTGTCCGCCAGTGCAACGCGCATAAAGTCCGCAAAAACACGCGCAGCCATGTGTGAACCCGAACCACGCCCCAATGATTTAGGCGTATCAAATCCAAGATAAACCCCGGCAATCAGATCTTTGGAAAAACCGACAAACCACACATCTTTGACATCATTTGTTGTTCCTGTTTTTCCGGCAATTGTATGACCAGAAACGCGTGCCTGTTTACCTGTGCCGCGTTCAACGGCGCCCTGTAATATAGACACCATCTGATATAAACTTTGTTCATCTGATAACGGCACCGAATCTGTATTCGTTTCGGGTGGCAACAAATCAGGCGACCATTGAATTATTTGTGTTTTTTCACCATCAAATACACGACCATATCTGTCTTCTATGTAATCAACCATTTTTGGCTGAATCAAATGGCCGCCATTGATAAATGCAGAATACCCAACGACTAATTTTTCCAGTGTTGTTTCGCCAGACCCCAACGCCATAGACAAATTCATGTTTTTCATATCAGATGGATATACACCAAACCGCTGGGCCACTTCGATTGCGTTTTCTGTGCCAATTTGTTCCACCAGGCGCACCGTTGGTACATTACGTGACGTTTCCAAAGACAAACGCAATGGCACATCGCCCAAGAATTTCTTGTCGTAATTTTCAGGCTTCCACAACGTGTCGTCTTCGCGCCATCCAACAATTGGCGCGTCCAAAATCATTGTTTGGGGCGTCATACCACGTTCCAGTGCCGCCAGATACACAAAAGGCTTGATTGTCGAACCAATCTGGCGATATGCCTGGGTTGCGCGATTAAATGAACTTTCACGGAAAGAACGACCGCCGGCCATGGCTAAAATACGGCCCGTATGCGGATTCATCGCAATAATGGCGCCCTGTAATTTTTCATTACGTCCCTGATTAAATCTGTCCAGTTCTTTGTTCAGGGCAGCAGACGCAGCACGTTGCAATTCAGGCACAATGGTTGTTTTTATATACAGCCCCTGATTATATAATGTTTCGCGTCCCAATGTTCCCAATAATTGACGGCGAACGTCTTCGGCAAAGTATTGCAAATCTTCTTCCATTTGGGCGGTAAAGCCACTGTTGATATTTAATGCCTCGGCCGAGGCGGCATCTGCTTCGGCCTGGGTGATAAAATCTTCTTCGACCATTCGACGCAAAACATAATTTCTGCGTTCAACAGCACGATCACGATTATTTGGCGCCTTGGGCAAAGAGGCCAAAAATGCGCATTCGGCCAATGTTAAATCTTTGACGGGCTTATTAAAATACATCAACGCCGCAGACCCAACCCCATATGCACGGGCCCCCAAAAATATCTGATTTAAATACAGGGTTAAAATATGTTCTTTGGAAAAACTGCGTTCCAGACGTAATGCCAATATCGCCTCTTTGATTTTGCGTGACAATGTACGTTCCGAACTTAAAAAGAAATTCTTGGCAACCTGTTGGGTTATTGTTGATGCCCCAGATAACGTTTTGTCATATCCAAATGAACGCATCGTATTATTCGCAACAGCACGAATTATACCCTGGATATCAATACCGGGATGCGACCAGAAATTTTGGTCTTCGGCGGCAATAAACGCATTTACCAAACGCGTGGGCATATCGGCATAATCAATAAACACGCGACGCTCTTCGGCGTATTCTATCAACAAAGAACCATCAGACGCATACAGACGTGTCGCCACAGGTGGTGCATATGTCGCCAATTTCTTGTAATTTGGTAAATCATTTCCATATATCAATATCAGCACCGCCAATGCCGCAATACCAACGACAAAGGCCCAAAATAATGTATTTGCCAATATACGAAAGATTTTTTTTACTCTCATAACATGCAGATTCTAAGACAAAAAATATCACATTGCAAACAAAGTTTACTATTTTTTTGATTCTTTGATTATTTTTATCAATTTTTTTGTGCCGTCTTTGGTAAGTCCCCATAATTTTTCAACATCTGCCTGTAATGTATTTCCTAAATCTGGTGATATTTTCCCACCAATTTCAGTTGCCTTGGCTGATGCGTTCTTGGCCAACCAAACAGCCAATGCCGTTACCAACGCCGTAATTATAAAACTGGGGTTTTCAATACTGGGGACAGTGTTTACAGAATCAAACCCATACACGGTTGACAATAAACCCACACAAACAGAAATAATAACAGACAATGTAAAAAAGTGTAATGCCGCATTTATAAACCTGTCAATTTGTGCCTTTAAATTTTCGGCGCTGAACAATTTTATAAATCCGTTGAATATATTTCCGGCTATTCCCTTGTAAGTAGTATTTCCAATCGTTTCTGAAATCGCTGTAAATGGCAACATTAACACGCCCAAGAACAAATCTGCAATAACACCAAAGGCAACAAAGGCAAATTTCCAAATCAGATAAATAAAACTGCCAATCAGGGCAACCCCCGAAACAAATGCCAAAACACTGTGCCCAATGCCATATGAAACCCATTGCCACCCCAGGGCAACACCTGTGCGGAAAAATCCAGACACGCGCGTTGGCACACACATTATGTTGGCCGCACTGGTCGGGTCCAGCAAATTCGTTTCCGAGATATTAGCCGCAACATATTTATGTATTGCGCCACATGTATCAGGCAAACTTAATCCAACAACAGATAACACAGCATCCAGGACAATATCTGACAACATTGTGCCAATATACATGATTGGCGACATAACCAACATAAAAGTTTTACCGGCGCCAATTGACAGTACGGCCACCCATGCACCAACAATAACACCTTTTTTAATAATATCGTGCAATTTATCTTGGACCTTGGATTGTCCGATAATTATTGTATAGGATTCAAACATTATCCAAAAACCGTATGCAATAATAATGAAAATTATTACAAATCGCACCAATGACATATCTAAAATATGTCCGATATGCGAAAACGCATTCATAAATGCCACACCAATTTTTGCCACCATTGGTACATAATCTTGGACCAGTTGAGGTCGCGCGTCTGCCCCACGAAATTGATCCAAATCGTATGTCAGATTTGATAAAAAACGCTGGCGATTATTTTCTGTGGCCCATGTACCAAAATCACCAATGTCTGGCATTCCATATTCTGCATTGCCAGACAGATTTGATGTATTACACCACGCAGGCGCAATCCCACCAGTCAACGAAATCATGACAATAAAAACATATAAAATCTTGCGCAATATTTTCATTAGTCTGACCCAATTTTATTTGTGACCGTTTCTGTTAACTTGCCAGGCAATTCAAATGCCTTTTTGCCCAAATCTTTTAGCCATGTGCCGTAATCAAATTCTTCTTTTTTATCTTTGCCCAACAATTTATCTATTTTTGGACTGATTACACTGTAATACAAAAAGAACAAAAACGCCATCATCAACAAGAAATCCCAACCATCTTGCAAGAAATCAAATGCGCCGGGATAGGTACTTTCCACCACGTTGCGACGCGTATTAAAACATTGAACAAATTTATCCCGGTCCATTTCGCCATCTGTTAATGCAACCTGTTCACATGCCGCAAATACATTCATCACAGCCAACGTTTGCGCATCTGGGTTTTCAGGTTTTTGCCCCATCATTGGCGGTAATATCGCACTGTAGCCATCGTACGGTCCCGGGAAAAAGGCGTCCGCAGTATACGCAACGGTTCCATATATAACCAATACCTTTAAAGTTATCGCAATAATTCGCACCGCCGATGAAACAACCATATCTATGGCCTGGCTGAACAGACCTTTGGCCAATTTCCATGTACCTTCGAACGCAGTCGCAGCAATTAACAATGGTAAAAATATAATTACAAATATTAATTTAAAGACAACTGATAATATTTGAAAAAATAAATCAAAGCCAATTACTAAAAACATTAAAACCAATGCCAATCCTGCAATCCATGTAAACGCACCGCCACCTAGTCCCAACCATGCATAATTCATTAACGCAAAACCGCCCGCGGCCCCAGCCAACATAACAGAATTTATATTGCCAATTACGCACATAAACGGTTGCAAAATTGGATTTAATATATCTTGCGATTCTGTGGATGTGCGTTCCAGCGCATAACACTGCGATGCCTGGTTCACACCGGTTGCGGCCATTGAAAATTCTGCGCCAATATACATAACAGGCGTTATTGTTATTTTACTGACTGTTTTTAATGCGTCTGTGCCACCCATCCCCAGTGCACCAATAAAAACACCTGCGAATAAAACACGAACACCTAATTTCCAAACTTTGTCAAACCAAGCCTGGAATTCCAACTTTTTGTCTTTGCCATCAAGTTGGGTTGTTTTGTTTGCCGCATCATAGATATGTTTAACAGAATGGATAAACAAAAACACACCAAAACCAATAACCATAATTATCCATATGTTATCCAACATCGCCGTCCAAAACAGTTCGGTTGCATCACCCAGAACATGGAATAAATCTGCAACATACCGACACATAAAGCAACCATTTGCACTGGCAATATCGCCATTTTCAACCCCCGCCGCAGTCAGAAAATTTTGCATACTGGTATACGTCAATGACGCACCACCCAAAGACGACGATAAATACCAAATACCCAACCCCAGCACGATTATCCACATCAGTGCCTTGACGCCCCATAAAATCAACTGTTTTTTTAACACTATTTTTTATCCTTTGGGTCGGTTTTTTCTTCTTTTTTGTCGCCACCAGACAATATTGTTTTACCGGTATTAACCGCAATATCAACAACATTTTTGGTCAATCGCATGATATCTTTGGCAAATTGTTCACTGTTATCAAATTTTTCTTCAACGTGGAACGCAGATAATATCATTTTTGTAATTTGCGGTATTTGTTCAAATACATAATTTAGCACATATACCAATGCAATACAACTTATCAAAGTCATGGCCTGTAAATTTTCTGTATTTAAATCATCTGCGTATATTTGCCCACTGGTAATCGCGTCCATCAGCCCAGAAACAGACGCATCAGGCGCAGAAAAGAATTTTGCAACAATTACCATTATCACAGTATACGTAATAACAACCGAACCCAAGGTAACAATGGAATTAATTAAATTTTTTACCTGGCCGACACCAACAGACGTCCCCATTTTACCAATCCAATCAGGCACGTGTTCCGCACCCTTGAACGCAACAGTAACCAAAGACAATGGAAAGAAAAACGCAAACAATGCCATCGCAATTATTACATCTGCAAAATAACAACAATAACGAAAGAAAATCTTGATAAATCCCCATGATATATACATGCCTATGAAAAACAGAATAATATGTTTAATCAACGCACCAATTCCCAATAATGCAGACCAAGAAAACGCGTTATCCATTACCGCCAGACCTAATTTTATATATGATTGAAATTGGGTCACGGTTGTCTTCATTAACATAATTATTTTGTCGCGCAATTCTGGGCGATAAAAACCTTCTTCGGGCAAAACAATTGGTTCATAAGTGACTTTTTCTGAAACCTGTTCATTGGTGGTATTTATCATAGACTGGGAATATATTAACGTGATATCTGCCACAGGTTCAAATATAACAGTTGTTACGAATCGCGGAAACGCAACCCCCATGCCCATAATAGATAATGCAAAGATACCTGATATAATAACCTTTTGCACAGATTTGGTCATAAATGGGTCTGATACGCCGCCCTTGAAATTTTTCCATATCGCGGTTAATGCAAATACCGTAAACAACAAGCAAAATAAAATCACACATAAATCACTGAAATACTGATACACAGAACCGGCCGCAACAGATACGATTTGAAACAGTCTGTCAAAAACCGCACAGCCCCAACACTGAACGCCCTTGTCCGCCAAAGATACCAGCCATGCATTCACTTTTTTATCCACCCTTTTACAGTGCCAATAATTTCACCTGTTTTTTTGATATTTGATTTCGCATTTGACCATGTCGTTTTAGCATCTTGTGTAACCTGCTTATACAATCCGTCCATGCCTTTGCCAACGTACATATCTAATTGTTTGCGGGTCATGTCAAAAATCTTGTACATTAAAAAGAATGTTAAAATCGCAGATATCCATAAAACTGAATGCTGGCCAAAACCCATGGCAGACGTCGCGGCGGTTGGTAAATTCGTACTGGCCGAACCGCCTGCGGCAACAACAAATACCGACGAATTCCACTGAAACAGTGCTTTGATAACTGCGACATTGATGCATAAAATAAACGCGCATGCAATCATTGTCACAATTAACTGTTGCAGGGCCTTGGTTATACCACTGAATGCAGGCCATACATCAAACCATTTATCATTTGGCTTGGCAACATAGGTTAATACGTAAAAAGGATATAAAATCACCTGGATGCCAAAATTAAATATGCCCTGGATTACCAATAATGCCATAAATAAATTACATGAAAAGAACGTCGCAATCAATACCAAGCCTGTTATTACATTTAATAAATCTTCGCCACCGTGCGGGACCAATGTAATCAAACCACGCAATCCGTTCATTAAAAAATCAAAACCACGTTTAATAACGGTATTGTTTGCATAAGATAAATCTGCAACAGGCTGAGTCAAAAATTCGCACGATTCTGGGGATATCCATTTCTTGGCCAAAATATCTGGGGGACATGAAACATCCGGTGATTTGATTCCAGGTTCATTTATTGTTGTAACAATGTACGACGTATAAACAGACCCAAATTCCAGAAATGGATTAATTAACCACCCGGTTAGATATACAGGTTTTAACTGTAACAGCGCGACAATTGCAATAACGGCACGCAGACCAGGCTTTAAAATATTTTCAAATATTTTGATACCACCCACACCTTTGGCCATTTCACCGCCACCAGGAAACCCAAAAAACGACACCCAGGCCTGGGGCAAATACATTTTTACCAGATATAAAATTATCGTTATTGCCAAAAAGCCCCATATCAAAATATAAATAATACCATCACCATTACCCACAAAAAATTCGTACATTCCTGTGGCGACCATCATCATAGAATCTAATACCAACGGCACAAACGGCGCCAGGTTTAATGCATCAATAATATTATCGGCATGCGCCAACGAAGGCGATAAAAACATCGCGCAAAACACCAAACCCACAAAGATTTTTTTCAAAAAAATCATTCTCTCTGAATTATTGTCCTTTCAATTATATCACATTTAATACAAAATATGATATACTTAAAAACAATGAACAGGTTAAAAAAATTTTGGATTGTATTTTTATCGTTTCTGCCATTTGGTGCAGGGGCGGTTGCGCCACTGGTCGTGGGGGCTATTGCGGGGGCGACTGCGATTGCGGGTTTTTCTATATACCGAACCATGGCACCCGTCAATATGGCAGATGCGTATAAATTCTTTTCCAGTTGCTGGTCATGCCAGATGTTTTCTGACATTATGGCAACTATGTCGGGGCTGTTGCCGCGGATATACAGTGCGGTTGGGCACGCAATTGTGCCTGTTGCAATTGCATTGACCGTTGTTTGGTTTGTGTGGAGGTTATTATCTGGATTTTTTAATTCAAATATTGAAAAACCATGGGATATGGCGGGAACATTTGGCACACATATTTTAAAATTGGCCTTTGTTTCGGCGCTGTTGGTGGCACCATTACCCCGAATAATCACAAGTGGGGCAATTGAGCCTATATTTAATGTTGGATTGTCACTGAATCGAATCGCTGTGCATGATGATAAATTTGACGCATGTGTTGTTGCGACTGCGATTGCGGACCCTGTATCCATAGATGTGAACGCCGCAAACAATGGTGTATTTTCTCCAAAGTTGCGGCATAATCTGGCGTGCGAATTGGCGGGCGTCCATCAAATGACAGGATTGGGGATGACCGTGGGATGGACAATGCTGAATATGGCGTTTAATTCAGAATATATGCATAAAATAATGTGGGACATGCCAATATTCCCGAATGTGCCGATATTCTTTTGTGGTTTATTAGTATGGGTACTGTTTTTCAGTGCGCTGTTGCCAATTCCGCTGTATTTTCTGGAAGTATTTGTGAAACTATCTTTGGATTTAGTTATGTTGCCATTAATGTTGCTGGCGTGGCTGTTCAAAGGCTGGGCAATTTCAATCCAGGGTGCCGGTAAATCGATTCGCAAAATTATTGATGACGTTATATCGGCAACGCTGGGGATTGCGATAACCGCCGTATTTATATCGTTTGCAATTATGTTTTTAAATGCGATATTTGGCGATTGGGCAGGCGCATCAACACTGGCCACTGCATTCAGTGCCAGCGAATCGGATGGCGCAAAAATATTGATGGATGCACTGATGATGCGTAATGACAGTCTGATTACAATAATTATGATGGGTATCTTTATCACAATGTTTATGAATATGATTCCAGCCCTGGCAAAAACAATATTTAACATACAAATATCGTCTGAATATTACGAATCGGCAAAAAAAGATTTAGAAAAAATGTGGGAAAACCTTAAGAAATGGTACGAATCAGTAAAAAAATAAAAAATCAAGTCCTTTATTTTACATACCCCCCTTTTTTGTATGCGCCGAATCTGATATAATTCATAGCAATGACAAAGTTTCCGATTCTTTATTGGCCACGCAAGATGACTGGTAATGCAGATTACCAGTTGGCACGCAAGGTAATAAATAATTCAATGGGCGTTATGCCAGATGTCTGCACAGATGATGTTGATATCGCAGATATGTTAAAGCAAAATCCAAACGCGGTGATTTATTACCCTGTATTTTGCGGTTCAACCGGTTGGTGGGGCGAATTGCTGGGGGGGGACGCGTTTGTGTCTGATAAACTAATTATATCCCCAGAATGCCAGTTAATGGTGATAGAAACCCAGAAAAACGCGAAAAAAGACGGAAAAAATCAACTGTTGGCGGCGGAAATTTACCCAACCAGTGGATTTTTCAAGAAAATGAATTCATCTATTGCGACCGTGGCGGATATGCTGGCAACAGATGCAGGAACAATATTGGCACTGTTTTCTGGAAAAAACCAAAGTCAGTTTATAAATATATTGGAATCCACAGGAAATTCTTATTTGGGCTGTATTGGCCGATATTAAAATACTATTATTGCTTGATTTCTGTAAAAACATTTGTATAATTTGCAGGCTATACTAATAAACAAAGGACAATACTATGAAACAAGGAATTCATCCAGAATACCACGAAATCAATGTCACAATGACTGATGGCAAGACTGTAAAAATGTATTCATCTGTTAAAAAAGACCTGGTTTTATCAACAGATAACTTGAATCATTCTGCATGGACAGGTCAACGTTCTAATGCAGGTGAAAAAGGTCAACGCGCGGCAGAATTCAAAAGCAAATTTGCTGGATTTAACTTCTAAGATTTGTTCACGGGGGGCGCAGATATGGAAATACTGATCAAGGGTTCAACCGAATTAAACAAGATGTTTATGGCGTTGCAACGTACTGCATCTGGTTTGCGCCGTGATTTTGGCGAAGTGGAAAGCCTGCAACAGTCACTGCGTGGCGCACGCGATTTCGTGCAAAAGGCCGCAACCCGTATAGAAGAAAGCATATTGTCTGACCTGTTGCTGGTTCGTCCGGCGGCGGGTTTATTGACCCCGAACGTTTCACGTGATGGTGACGGACGTGATGAATTTGTACTGGCACTGTCGGGGGCGGCAAATTTTGTGCGTGCAAATCCACATTTTGCGATATCTTTGGCGTTGCGTTCCAACGATGAAACAAAAATCGCATTGGTATATTCCCCAATTGATGAACGTTTATATTATGCGGAATCTGGTCGTGGGGCATATATGTTTTCGGCGTATCATTCTGCCCGTATCAAGGTTTCTAATATAACAGAAATTAAACACGCGACAATTGCATATAATACAGAATCATGCAAAACAGTTGGCGACGTTCGTCGCACAGGATGCCCGGCAATGGACCTGGCGTGGGTTGCGGCGGGCAAATTTGACGCGTTTGTATCTGACCCATTAGATTATGCGGAAATCGCCGCAGGCGAACTGATATTGCGCGAGGCAGGTGGCCATATAGAAATGACGTCTGAATTGGTCGCAACAAATGGTAAAATAGAATTATAAAAACAACCGCCAATGGCGGTTTTTTTATGGCGGGCAAGTGGGAAGTGGTTAGTAATTAGTGGTTAGTGGTGGTGGGATGATTTTTCTTTTGTCATTGCGAGGGGGTGCAACCCCCGTGGCAATCCAGTATATTATTCATATTTGTCATCCTGGGGCTTGACCCCAGGATGACAAATATGAATAATATACTGGATTGCCGCGCGTACGCTCGCAATGACAAAGTTTTAAGTTTTCAAATTACGAACCGAACAAAATACCACCTTGGGTGCAAGTAATAATAAGGCCAAACCTGGGTCCTGGGGTCAAGCCACAGGATGACAGAGTAGAATAATTCACTGGATTGCCACGGTCACTATCGTTCCCTCGCAATGACAAGTTTTTTAATTGAACAAAGGAAAAAATCATCCTGCATTCACTAATCACTAAACACTTACACTAACCACTGGCGCCGGCACCACTAATCAGTTACACTTGCCCACTAATTACTGGTGCCGGTGCAAAAAAATCCCCCGACGCGGGGGATTCGAAAGGTTAGGGAATTTGTTATTCCATGCTGGTGGTGATTACGTCACCGAATGTTCCGGCCGGCTCGCCACCGATATAGCAATGGATTTTTGAACCAACGTTGTCCATAAATTCTTGGATGGCTTCTTGTTCAGCCTTGTCCAGTTCGGCGTCTTGTACGGCCTTGGTTATACCATAACCCAAACCGAACCCGGCGCCGGCACCAACAATTGAACCAACCAACGCGCCACCAGATCTTTTCCAGTAAGTTTTGTCTTCTTCATCCAAACCTGTTATTTCATCACATTTTGTCTTTAAGTCAGAAATGGCGTCTATGGCATCTGTAACTTTTTCTAATTCGCAGTTACCTCCGCTATCTTTGGCATTGATGGCTTTGATGGCGTTTTTGGCATCTGTACAGTAAGTATCAGCATCTATGTTTTTGTATTCCTTTAGCAAGTCACATGCGGAATCTATACGATTATTCATAGACGTTTTATTACCATTTTTAATGCTGCAATTACCAGAAGCACCTGTCGCACTCAGATTGTCTAACGTGTTATCAACCTGGGCCAAAATGGTTTTGCACTTTTTGGCTTGTTGTTCAGGGGTCATTTTCTTAGACTTGCCTGTTAAACCGCCAAATGCATTGTCGTCTTGGATTGCGTCGCCTAAGAATGCACCACCGGTTCCCAGACCCAATGCACCCAATGCACCCATCCAACCTGCGATTTTTGGTTGCGATGCAGATTTGTCTGCACGGGCATTGTCACCAACCACATTTGCAATTTCCATCAATGCAGACTGTGGTATCCATGATCCGCATGTAAATGCGTCACCGGCGGCAAAGTATGCAGTTGCCCAATCTTGTTTACCGGATAATGATGCGGTCTCTATTTTGCTGTGGTCTTTTTCATCACGCACAGCCAATGTACCGTTGATTGCGGCCATAATATTTGCATCATCAGACTGCAACGTTACACGGATACGGCAGAACGAACCATATAATTCATTACTGGCCGTAAACTGGCTTGGTTTCAATCCCATCGTTGGGTAATCTGTTGGAACCTTATTATTCTTTAATTTTACCCACATATATGTTGACCCGGTGTCACGGGCACCCATAACGCCACCCGTGGTATTAGATGACAGACACATATTTTGTTGTTTGGTCAATTTTGCATTATATGTTGCCTGGACCTCTTTTTCCAAATCGTATATCAAATCTTTGAATAACGAACTGGCTGCCTGGGATTGAACATATGTTTCATACCCAATTACAACAGGTGTATCGTATATCGCCCCACCCTTGTCCATTGTGTTGCAAATTCCTTCGATACCCAAATTATTTGTGCAAATTGGGTTGCCATCTTCGTCCTTTTTATGAATTTCATCTTGGCCGACCATTGAATTGGTAGAACCGGCATCATACCAGCCAGAACGCGTGGAATCTGCACTGCCCCAACTGGCGGTTGTGTTATCTGACTGTTTATATCTGGCGCGTTCAATCGCCAAATGTTCTTCGCACACCGGTGCATTTTTAACTGTGTCAACACACAATCCCAATACAATTGTATAATCCAGAACACCACCAACCTTGTTCATAGATTTATTGAATGCATCTGAACCAGTGCCCGTAGTTTTCGTCAAATCAGAATAAATATCTGTACGATTGCGATAGCAATTTACAAAGTCTGTGCCGCACATGCTTCTGACACAACTGGTTGCCATGTTTTGACACTGACGACGCATATCTGCAATTGCGGCATCATTATAACTGGTTGACAGGCGTGAATTCAATGACGCAACCGCACCAATCGGATCACCCGCAGTTGCACTGAACGCAGGAACCAATGTTGTAAACGCATCAGATGCAGTGTACGAATATGAATACCCATCGTTTTTGGTTGTTTCATATGCGTACAGGCAATTTGGATCTGTATTTACAATGGCCGCACAACCTGTTTTAATATCTTCGTATGTGTTGGCGCCATTTATACTTTTTTCAGTGGAACCGCTGCCAAATACCTGGGTATAGCATGCCGCCCCCGAACCGCCACCGCATGTACGCATTACGCAAGATGCGATAACTTCGTTACATTTATCTTTGGCGTCTTTGTCAAATTCCTGCATCATGCCCTGAATTTTAGATTCCAGGATAGATTTTCTGTCGTTATGGGCAGATGAAAATACTTCGTCAATATAATCAGGATCGGCCAAGTCTTTCTTGGACGGTGTACGTTCCAAGAATGTCATGTGACAATATTTATTCGAACCAATTGTATCGGCACATGCAGAACGCAGGTAACGGTTAACCTGACTCTTGGATAATACATCTGCTTCGCCAACTGTATCGATTTTCAAACCTGCATCACCGACAACGCCCTGGGCCGCCTGAAGTGCCGTGACCGATGTACCCTCGATACAACGCAACGGATTTGCCTTGCACGCGTTCAGGAAACAATTATCAACCGTTTTATAACATGTAGATACGGCATTTAATGCGGCCAAATCTGCGCCGGCCTGGATTTCTGTGGCAACGCGCCCGGCACCAATACCCGCCTTGGACGATGGTTTCCACGCAGAAACACCAAATAATTCTTTGACGCCTGCGGCCTGGCAACGCGCCAGGGTTGAATCACAGAACAATGCCTGCTTTTTGAAATCTTTGTCAGATGTACACAATTCAAATTCTTCGCCACATACATCGTCTTTGTGCAAACATCTTAGGTAATTTTTTACACATGTTTGTGTGTCATATTTATTTTCAATTGCCGCAGCAGTAATTTTTTGTCCCAAAACACTGCCATCTGTTGGATAGGTATAGCGTGTAACCTCGCCATCTTCGTTTTGGGTCGCAACGTTCGACAGCGCGGTTGTGGATGACGTTCCAAACAAACTGTTTATACCATCGGATGAACACTGGGCCAATGTGCTGAGGCAATCGGGCATTTGGGCATGGAACAAAACATTTGTTGTACATTCTGAAAAATCAGAACCACAGGCATCATCAGACGTAATACATTCTGTGTACGCATCAATACATTCAACATTATCTAACAAACTGGATGTGGTGGCAGATGACGTAACCGCCGCACCACTATTCGTCGCCGCAACGTTCATAGAAACAGTCGGCATACGACGCCCAGACGCGGCCATAACATTCGCCGTGTTCATTATACCGGGACGTGCCGTCGCCGCAAATGCGCCAGGAATTATGCTGAATACAGCCAATAAACTTATAGTATTTTTGAGAAATGTCATCCCCTTACTCCATATTTTATTATTACATTTTAACATAAAAGCATATCTTTGAAAAGGGAAAAGTTTAAAAAAATGGTTGGTGGCGCCGACGCAAGTGTAAGTGGAAAGTGTTACAAAGATATATTATTTATCCACACCCCATGCGGTCACATAATTGCGGGCGACTTTTTTTATACCGCATTTTTTAAAGGCAACCGTTAAAATATCACCATTGTCTTCTATTACAACCCCGGCGCCCATTTCAGAATGTGTGACCAATTTACCCACAAATGTTTGCGTGGTCTGTCTTTTCGGCTTTGGTGGTGGCGCATACGATGTTTCAATATGCGGCGCGCCATAGGTCTTGACCGCCCCCCCCTGAAAATCCAGGTATTTATTATCCATTTCTGTGATAAAGCGACTGGGGCAATTATACTGACGCGTGCCAAAGACAACACGCGACATGGCGTTTGAAATAACACAACGTCTGCGGGCGCGGGTAATCGCGACGTATGCCAATCTGCGTTCTTCTTCGATACCGCCTTCGTTAATAGATTTTTCGTTGGGGAAAATGCCCTCTTCCCAGGCAGGTAAAAAGACCGTGTCAAATTCCAGACCCTTGGCCGCATGCACGGTCATAATACGAACACAATCTTGTCTGTCTGAATCGTTTGAGTCATTGTCATCTGTTGTCATCAGGGCGGCACTTTCCAAAAATTCTGGTAATGTCGCAAACCCAGATATAACAGATGTCAACAATTCGCGAATATTTATCAATCTGTCCGGGGCGTCTGGCTCCTTGGAATCTGACCACATTTTCATATAACCAACATCGTTCAACAGGCGCTTGGCCGCGTCTGCCGGTGGGATGGCGGTCCAATCAAAATCAAACGCAGATAAAAATTCATCTGCCGCGGCGCGCAATTTAGGTGACAACTTTGCCGAACGCAGACCCGACATTAAATCCGGACCAAAGGCACGCAGATTTTCAATTGCCTTGGGACCAAAACCGCGACGAGGTTTGGCAATAACGCGCAAAAAAGAAATATCGTCAAACGGATATACCAACAGGCGCAGGTATGCAATAACATCGCGAATTTCCATACGGTCATAAAACTTGGTCGCGCCGATAACACGATACGGGATTTGACGGCTGCCAAATTCTTCTTCAAGGATTCGGGACAGGCTGCCTGCGCGAATTAAAATGGTATATTTAGAATAATCACGCGACGGATCACGTTCAATGGCATCTGCGATAACGTGCGCCTCGTCACGATCGGTCGGAACCGTCAAGACATACACTGGTTCGCCCATATTATTATCAAACGGTGTTAATTCTTTGCCCAGACGTCCCGTATTATGCGCAATTAACGAATTTGCCGCACCCAAAATATTCCCAGTACTGCGATAATTTGTTTCAAGACGGATTAGTTTCGGGTCTGGGAAATTCTTGTTAAAATTCAAAATATGTTTTATTTCGGCCCCGCGCCATGAATATATAGATTGATCATCATCGCCAACGCAACAAATATTTGGACGTTCTATGCCCTGGGTCAACTTTAACAACAACTCCATTTGTGCGGTGTTTGTATCTTGGAATTCATCCACCAGGATATATTTAAACTGACGCTGATAGTGCGCCAAAACATCTGGATTTTTATCAAATAATTCAATTGTCTTTAATATAATATCACCAAAATCCAGCGCATTCAGGCGCGCCAGTTCCGCGTTATATGCACAAAATATTTTATCGCGATTGGAAAATGCAGATGTCCCGCGGTCTTTTATCAAAGAAAATTCTTCGACATAATCCCCAGGTGTTTTTGTGCCAGGCGTTATCAAGGACTTTATTACAGATTTTTGGTCGTCTTCACCGAATATCAGAAAATCACTGCGCAGGCCGATACGGTTCGCATTCCTGCGTAAAATGCGCAGGCATATCGAATGAAATGTCCCGCACCAAATGTCCCCAGAATACCATGCGCCATTTGACAGACCCGCCAGACGATTTTTCATTTCATTGGCGGCCTTGTTCGTAAAGGTTAATGCCAATATTTGCCATGGTTGCGCGTCCCCACGATTTAATATATATGCAATTCGTGATGTCAGAACGTGTGTTTTACCGGTCCCGGCACCCGCAATTACCAGAACGGCGCCATCCGTGGTGCAAACCGCCTCTTGCTGTTTTGGATTAAGATTTTCTGGAATTAAATTCATAGTTCCATTATAATACCACAAAATTAATTTATCAAGAAACAGGAATTATCATGAAACGCGTTATTTGTTTTGACATTGAAACAACTGGGTTGGAATATCAGCGCGGCGACAGATGTATTGAAATTGGCGCCGTAGAGGTAATAGACGGTAAAATAACAGATAATTCTTTTCATGAATATATAAACCCTGATGGCAAGATTATTCCACCTGATTCATATATGGTTCATAAAATTTCAAATGCATTTTTGGAAGACAAACCAAAAATGGCAGAAATCGCACCAAGGTTCTTGGAATTTATCGGCGACAGCCCAATTGTTGCACATAATGGATTTGACTTTGACTTTCCGTTTATAAATCACGAATTAGGGCTGCTGAAAATGAACCCGATTCCACGTAATCAACAGATGGATTCTTTGGTTATTGCACGTAACCGTGTGTTTGGTCCGAAAAGTTATACGCTGGATGCACTGGCAAAATGGTATGGGATATCACTGACCGCGCGTGCAGATGCACACGGAGCGCTGATTGACGCGGAAATTTTGGCCAAGGTTTATATCGAACTGGAAAACACAGAACCCGCACCAGATATATCAGAAATTATTGCCAAGCAACATGCCGCAATGCAAAAACATCCAAAGATTGGCACTGATTTTCCGTACAGAAAATTCGAACCGACGGCAGAAGAATTGGAAAACCATAATAAATTTATGGAAATAATTAATAAATAAAAAAATCCCCGTTTTGGGGATTTTTATTTAATTTCCCTTAAGGTTATATTTGGTTTGTAACAACTTCCTGGATTCTCCTCTTTTTTGGTATATCCCGCCGGGCATGAACTGGTTTCTGTCCAACCTGCTGGTCGTGTACAAGATATTCCATCGTTCTCCATTGCGCCAGACATACATGTACAACCATTTTCATCTAACAATGTCCATGACTTGGCTGTGCACCAATCATTATTAGACGCAACAGATAAATATACATTTGTATCACCGCGTGAAATTATCGTATTTACATCGGCGGCCGGTATTGATATCTTTGAATACGGAAACGCGTCATACCTGTTACCATCCGATCCACATGATCCGTTAGAATTATTTGTAAACGTACCAAATGGGACGCAATTTAACTGTTTATCAGAAACCCTGTAACACCATGCACGATGATGCAAGAAACACATAGCGTCTGGCGCAAAATCCGACAGGTCACTGTATATCGGCAGGTTATAGGCGTTATTTTTCGTAAAATATTCGTCAAAATTTTCACCTGTATAACCTGTTGCCATATTATTATAGTTCCATATTACACGGTTCTTTTCATTTACACACTTGCCATTCTTATATATTTCGCCATCTTCGCATAATAACGAGTTATAGAACATTTCAGAAACACCCGTGATATATTTATCGTCTGACGTATCTGCAGGGTAATCGCTATCTTGGTCAAAGATTGCGAACGCGCATGTCAATGCAACATTTCTGCACGCACCGCGCATTACGTTATAAATTCCATTCAGACTGCTGCCAGATGACCAAGTGTTTAACTGGCTGACCTGTTGGTTATAGCATGCGGCAATATCGGTCATACAACTGGATGCATAGTCTGAAATAATTTGTTGTTGCGCGGCACGAATATTAACCATTGCGCGCTGGACATAATTTATAACAACATCGTTATATTTATCATATGTTCCATTTTGGTATGTGTATGCCTGGCATTTATCCAAGACTGCGCGACACAGACCACCATCTGTTACCTTGGCCCCGGTTCCAATCTTAGACAACAAGTACTTGGCAACACACTTGCCATCATTGGCCGCGACCGCGTTACAATCACCCTCTGTTATATTGGTGTTCTGGGCATTTTCTAAAAACGTTCTGTCAATGCTGGCATTATTATAATCTTCCATAAATGCGGTTATATTTGAAATATCCTGGCCCAATACAACTTCGCCATTTTCATCGATATAGCGTTTTGTTGGGTCGACGCATTTAAAGTAATCAGACCCACAAACCATATCATCTGTCATGCATGTATTCAGTGCCGCAATACAACCCTTGGCATCGTATTGATTTTTATTTTGCAGAACCGCCAAACGCGCCTTTTGCAACATCAGATTTGCACTGCGCACATTTGAACGCAATGTGTCATTCATTTTGTTCAGACCTTGTTCATACGCAACACAATCTTTATCAATTGCCAAATCATAATTCCCGGTAATTTGTGTTGTTGTTGCGCCTGCATCTTTGCACTGGGTTAACACGGTTGAACAACGTTTTTTTGCCGCGTTGTATAAATCAGCACCACGCAGATTTGAAAAACTGGTATTATCTGTATTCAAGAAATCCAGATTAAACATATCTGCACCATCAGATGAAAAATCCAGGTTCAAATCCAGACCAAACGACGCGCCTTCGGAATAAGACGCTGTAGCGGTTTGCGGATCGCGTATCAGGTCTTCTATTTCCTCTAGCATGGAACGTGTTTCAGATGTATCGGTTGAACCGGACAGGGCTTCTTCGGCCTCGGTCTCGTTCATAATGGCACGTATTTCATCGGCGGACAGGCCAACATAGCGAATACGTTGCGCAACCTCGTTCAATTGATTATTGGCGTCTTTGACCGCGCTTTCAACCTTGGCGTATTGGGCGATATTTGACGAACAAGAACAACGTTTCTGATTTGCATCAATAACCGCACAGAATTGGTCCATGCATTCGTTATACTGTTCCTGGCATGATTTATTAAGTGACGCGGTCTGTTCCAATACCTGTTTTGCTTCTTCTATACTTTCTGCCGTCACGGTTGCCGCACGACCACGAACATTTCTGATAGACGCGTCAATATTTGAACCTGTTTGAATACCACTGTCGCCGATTTCTGCACGTCCCCCAACCGCCGTGGTTGTTGGACGAACACCAACGCCCGCACGACGTCCAGACGTGCTTGGCGTCGCGGTCACAGAACGTTCACCACGAACATTTCCAATTGCATCACCACGCGTTGTTACAACAGAACGCGAAACAACATTGCTGCGCGGCGCAACAGCGCCAGTAACCTTGGGCGCGGCGCCTGTAAAGACACGCGAAACAGTTCCACGAACATTTGGTGCAACAGATGAAACATCTTTGTTTTTTGTTTGGGGCGCACGAACAGTCGAACGCGACACACCAGAATTTCGCGCACTGGTGACAGGTTTCGCATCACCACCCCCAGACGGCATAACACGTGAAACAGCGCCGTCCGCGGCATGGGCCACCGGCGTAAAAAGCGCAATTGCAAAAAAACACGTTAACAGTTTTTTCATTCTCTTGGGATTAATTATATCACAAAAAACAATCTAAAAAAAGTCTAAGTTAATATATTTATGATTTTTGTTCCTATGGACGAATTTGGGGGTGCGTGATAAATTTTTGATATGGAACAAAAATATAACTCATCTGCGGCGATTGTTTTAGGAATGCATGACGCGTTGGTATCTCAGACAGGGATTATTACAGGACTGGCGTTTGCATTGGCTGATAACAATTTAATAATTATGACCGGGGTAATATCGGCGGTATCAGATGGACTGTCTATGATGGCATCAAATTATCTGGCGGAAAGGGAACGCACAACACTTAGAAACTCTGTTATTGCGGGGATTTATACAGGCATTGCATATCTGGGGACCAGTGCACTGTTACTGATTCCTTTTTTTATCACAGACGACGTGCACCCGGCAATATTATCATCGTTTACAATCGCGGTAATTATTATTTTTTTGTTCAATTACTGTATGGGCCGACACAGTGAACGCGGTATGTGGCACAGATTTTTTGAAATGCTGACAATATGCACGGGTGTTTCAATTATCGCATTTGTAATTGGCGATATCGCAAAACATATATTGGGAATTTAAAAAATTATCTGATATTGCCGGCAATTAATTTTTTATGTGCAGCCAATACAAATTTATAGTCTTGGTCAGCGCCACAACCAGACCAAAAATTATACAATGCTTTTTTATACATTTCGTGTGCAGTTGTGTCTTTTTTGGGCACAGGTAATAACATTAATCCAAATACATGAAGTCTATTTTCGTTAATATATGCTTTGCCCGACACTATTTTTTTTTAATGAATATGTATTTAAAAATGCATTAAAAATATTTCTATGTGTATATTCCATAATCAAATGTCCTTGCACTATCACAGTATAAAACTGCAAAAATTCGGGGAATTATCTGCAATTACCACTGTTGAATAAACAACTTTTTGAAAATATTTGATGGTATGCCGCACCACCCAATGCAGATGGGCAATTGTCTGGATTGCATATATTCGGATTACATTTGCGATATGTGCACGTAAATTCACGAACAGGTTCACGCCACGCTATTTCACCACGAATAAAACGTTGTGCAACATTAAAAAATTCTTCTGCTGCGTTTACATTCATACAGCCACGTGTTCGCACCATTTCGTCATTACCACATACATATTCTATAACAGTTACACCATAAAATTCACTGTTCTTTGTTAAATACACACAACCCCTTTCTGGTTGTTTATATGTTCTGATGACACGTGGATTACGATCCATAACTTCTTCATATGAACACAACATATTGTAAAACATAACACCTTCCTTTTATTTCACTGCCCTATGGGCAGATTTTTTTCATTCGTGACAAACTGATGGATCTTTTTTGCGACCACGTGTATGTGATTTTTGATATTCGCGACGTTGCTTGGTCACTTCATATAAAACAATCCCCGTAGATACCGCCAAGTTAAAACTTTCAATAATACCATACATTTCAATATTGACGCATGCAATGGCATTTTCAACTGCTAAATCACTGATTCCACGTGCCTCGTTTCCGAACCATACCGCCAAACGCTTTTGCGTAAAATCGCCATGCTGTAAAACGACATTTGTTTTACCTTTGATATGCGGTGACGTAACAACAGACACATATTTATTCTTGGCCAGATGTTCGATACATTCCTGGGTGGTTTTAAATTTTTTTACAAAAGTCCATTTTACTGCGGACACAGACGTTTTTAACAAAGTTTTACGTGTACGCATCTCTTGCCAATCTTTGGGAATAATATTATTAGGGTCAACTATGTATAATTTTTCTACACCCAATGCATTAATATTTCTGATAACCGCACCAATATTTTTTGGGTCGCTTGGCTCTTCTAGAACAGCGATAAGATTTTTACATCTGCCAGATTTTACGGCATTCGCCCTTTGTCTTAGACTTGAAATCATATTTTATTCCTTGTTTACTATACGGCATAGATTATCAGTCTTTTATTTTTTTTCAATAAAAACCCGCCATTCGGCGGGGGAATTTATTTCGTTTTTATACTGTCTGTAAAATTCACTGTTTTTGCTTTTTGGGCGTCATATTCTTGAATTGCTTGCTGGACTCTCTGTTCAATACGTTTTTCTTGTTTTTGTCTCACGTTTTTTGCGAATTTCATGCCACCTGCCGTAGCCAACATAGAACAAAATATAGTCATAGTGGCCCAAACAGCCCTCCGCAATTCATCTTCATTGAATTTATGACTGTTCTTTTCTGACATATTAAAATCCTTTTGTAACTGTTATAAGCCGAACTATACACTATTCTTAATATTTGTCAAGCAATTATTTTCGTCTTTGATTCAGGAAATCTATGAATTTCGCAATCTTCGCATTTTGCTCTTCGGTTATATTAAACTTTATTTCTGATGTTTTATCTTGTTGTTTTTCAGATTGAATATACATATGAATGACTGTTCCAACCATTGCGGCCATCATCGCAATCATTATTATATTTATTGCAATTTCGCCCTTTATTGGACGAGTAAGCGCTGCCAATTCTGTTGGAACTTTGTAATAAATTCTTACTTTGTTTTTCTTTTTTATTTTTCTGTTTCTGGATTTAGGCATTTATATTCCGTTAATTTAACGTGTTTTGGTTTTAATTGTGTCTGCAATGTTTACTGATTTTGCATGTTTAATATCTGGTACCGATTTTTTCATAGATTGATGATTTGTTATAAAATAAGCAAACATACATGCCATCATTGATATCATTATAATATCCATTGTATGTCGTCTTAATTTTTCAGAAAAAGTTTCTTTTGTATAATCCGGTTCAGATTGTTTCATTTTATGTTCCTTGGCAATTAAAAAACCGCCGGGGGATGGCGGTTTTAAATTCGGTTTTTATATCAAGAACTGGATTTATTCTGGCGACGACCTACTCTTCCGTGGCTTAAGCCAAAGTACCATCGGCGATACGGGGTTTCCCTGTCTGGTTCGGGATGGAACAGAGGGTGACTCCCGCTCAATAATCACCAGAATAAATCCAGCGAACATCATAATTCAATATTGAATCATACTTAACGTTCTCTTCAAGCATACCGTCAAGACTTATAAAAGTCAAGACGATAAGATAAAAAGTCAATGGTTCGATTAGTACTGTTAAGCTAAACCCCTCACAGGGCTTACACATACAGCCTATCAATGTCCTAGTCTAGAACTGAACTCATGGGGATATCTTATCTTGTGACCAGCTTCCCGCTTAGATGCTTTCAGCGGTTATCTGTTCCGAACATAGCTACCCTGCGGTGCCGCTGGCGCGACAACAGGTACA
>JAZSAG010000036.1:0-3684 GCA_045601765.1 Candidatus Enterousia sp.
AAAAAAAGTCCACCGACAATTACTTGACGGTGGGACTCCCTTCCTTCCGGATAACCGGAAACTTGTTGTGCCTTGAATTAATTGCGCATGACACCCAAGAAATTGTTTTATCTTAGGCGGCCTTGGCAACTTCTTCGGCAGATGAAACAGAACTGTCTGCGGCGTCCAGTGCCTTTTTAGCCTCGGCAAAGACCATTTCTTTGACACGCAATGCCAATGTTTTTGTGTCCATGCTTTCAGCAGCAATTTCAAAATTATCTGTGCGAATCTGCAAAGATACATACGCACCAACCAATGACTGACGTGATAAATCCTCGATTGAACGTGGCGCGTTGTTGTGACCAATTTTTAATTCGTCGGCCAATGATACGATGTGACGATCACCATTTACCCATACCGTTGTTGTCAGGATTTGATTCAAGGCAATCATTATTTCTTTGATGTTTGTTTGCATGCGCGGTCCCCTCCTTTCGGGCGTTTTGGTTTGCTTTTACTGTTTTTTCTGTACATACCAACGTATTTACAAAAACAACAGAAAAAGGTTTTGTTATTTTTTTGTTTTTTCCAAAAAACCGGCTTTTTCTGCGGTTTTCTGGGGTTTATGTTTCTTTTTCCCTTGTCTATACAAACATCTTAGAACAAAAACGAATCGCAGGTCAAGCATAAAATTCAAATATTTTAATTTTATTTGCATTTTTTTCAATTTTACTTGATTTTCCGCCAAAAACCATAAAATCCCATAAAATAATTATAATTTGTCATTGACAACCATACAATACCGTGCTACGTTTGGGGTAAGAACGGAAAGACAAAAGGCATCAAACCCAACAAAAAGAATCATAAAATGTCATTGTTTCTCTCATCTTATGAAAATCGTTTGGATACCAAGGGGCGCATATCTGTGCCTGCGTCTTTCCGTTCTGCAGTGGAAAATGAAAGTTTCTTGGGCGTGGTATTATATCGTTCTTTTACAAATAATTGTATCGAGGGCCTGTCCATGTCACGCATGGAACAAATGGCCGCCGCAACCGACAAAATGGGCGTTTTTGACAGCGAATTAGACGATTTGTCCGCAATGCTGTTCGCAGACGCCAGACCACTTAGTTTTGACGTCACAGGTCGTATCATTATCCCAACAGAATTATTAAAGCACGCCGGCATCACAGACAAGGCTATATTCGTCGGGCGTGGAAACAGTTTTCAAATCTGGAATCCTGACGCATTTCGCGCAGTCCAGGAAAAATCATTACAAAATCTGCGCGCATCCCGCCCAAACCTGAAAATCGCAGATTAATCACAGTTCCCTTCTTAGACAAAGCCCCGTATGGGGCTTTTCTTTATAAAACTAAAACTTTCATTATTTCTTGCATATTTTCATCTTTGGTGCCGCACGCGTCTATCTGTGAAAATTTTATGTTTGGCACAGTGCGCAACCAATCAATCGCGGGAATTGTCATATTCAAATAGTTATCCAGACGTCTGCGAATAATGTCTGTGCATGCATCATCGGCACGTCCGCCACCGTCACCAATACGTTTGTTTATACGGGCAATTAAAACACTTTCCGGGGCAGACAAATACAAAACGTGAATATTATAAATGTCTGCATAATTTTCAATCAGCCATTTTGCCTGGGATATTTTACGCGGAAAACCATCCAGTATAATATCTTGGTCGCCCGATAATTTATCATTCATGATATCAAATAAAATATCATCTGTGACCAAATGTCCCTGGGCAACAATCCGGCCAATTTCTGAATCAGGGGGCATAGAACGCAAAATCGCGCCCGTTTCAATGTATTTAAACGGATGAAGATCCATCAGCATTTTTGACAAAGAACCTTTGCCGACGCCCTGGCCACCCATCATTAAAATCAAATGTTTTTTTGTTTGCATAATTCTACCTTGCCCGAACGGAGATATTATACCATAAAAAAACCCCGCCTGCAAAGCAGACGGTGAAACGATTTGCGAATTCGCAAATTATTTTTTGCTGTTTTCAATTGCAGCGCCCAAGATATCGCCCAATACGGAACCGCTGTCGGCTTCGTTTGCGAATTCTTTGACTGCCTGCTTTTCCAATGTTACCTGTAATGCACGGATAGACAATTTAACAGTGTTATCTTCAACAGAAACAACAGATGCCTCTACTGAATCGCCAATATTAAATTTGCCTGTATCCTGTTCTGATTTTTCGCGTGACAGGTCTGTACGACGGATAATACCGCGTGCGTCGCCTGGCAAAGCCAAAATCAATTCATCAGGTGTAATTTCGGAAACAGTTCCACAAACAACTGCGCCTTTTTTGATAGATACAGCATTGTTTTCTGCACCGGCTGTCAATTGTTTGATACCCAATGTGACGCGTTCTTTTTCTGGATTGATGTCCAAAATTTTTGCAGTCACTTCTTGGCCACGAACGAATTTCTTTAATTCTTCTTCGTCCAATTTGTTCCAAGACAAATCAGAGATATGAACCATACCGTCCAGATCAGGTGTCAATGCAACGAACAAACCAAATTCAGTTGTGTTCTTGATTGGACCTGTGATAACGTCGCCAACATTGTGTGTTTCAGCAAACTGTTTCCATGGATTTGGTTGCAGTTGTTTGTAACCCAATGAAATGCGGCGTTTGTCTTGGTCAATATCCAAAACAACGATATTGATTTCTTGGCCATTTTGCAAAACTTTGCTTGGGTGAATGTTTTTGTTTGTCCAAGACAATTCAGACATGTGTACCAAACCTTCGATATTATTACCTAAATCGATGAATGCACCATAATCTGTCAAGGAAGATACTTTACCGGTTACAGTATCGCCAACGTTGAACGCACGTGATGCTGTTTCCCATGGATCTTCTTCTAATTGTTTTGCACCCAAGGAAATACGATGTGATTCTGGATCAAATTGTATAACCTTGACCTTGATTTTTTCACCAACATGTACCAATTCACGTGGGTGGTTAACACGTTTCCAAGACAAATCTGTAACGTGCAACAAGCCGTCAATACCGCCCAAGTCAATGAACACACCGTAATCAGTGATATTCTTAACTGTACCTTCGACAACAGCGCCCAATGAAATGTTCTTCATAGCCTCTTGTTGTGCGGCGGCGATTGTGTCAGACTGAATCGCGCGACGTGATACAATTGCGTTTGTACGCAATGCATCCATTTTCAATACGCGGAATTTGTCTTTCAAACCAATCAATGATTTTGCATCGCGGATTGGTTTATGGTCAACCTGGGAAGATGGCATAAATGCAAATACGCCGTTGATATCAACAGTAAACCCACCACGTACAACATCGATAATTGTACCTTCGGGGTCAATACCTTCGGCAACCGTCTTTTCCAATTCTTTCCATGCTTTTTCTGCACGAGCCTTGGCATAAGACAGAACGGCTGTACCTTCGCGGGATTCATAACGTTCAACAAAAACGTCAATAATATCGCCAACAGATGGCACAGATGCGCCAAATTCTTTTAATGGAACGCGACCTTCGGATTTCAAGCCAACATCAACCATTGCAAAATCACCACGGATATCTTTGACAGTACCCTTGGTTGCATAGCCTTGTAATGTTTCTTGGGAACCATAATTCGCATCAAACATCTGAACAAAATCTTCGCCAGACAGTGGATTAAATAAATCTTTGGATAAATCTTTCATAAGAAAATAT
>JAZSAG010000037.1:0-9646 GCA_045601765.1 Candidatus Enterousia sp.
AAAACACTGTTTTAAGACATGCACATTTGTTAAGTGGTGGCAAAAAAATATATTATAAATTATTGCGACATATCAAAACAAGATAAGTCGTCTGCACACTTGCAATTTTGCATAAAAAATATATAATTGTTGTGTGTGCCCATAGCAGAACTGGATAATGCGTCACCCTCCGAAGGTGAAGATTGTGGGTTCGAATCCCGCTGGGCACGCCACTTGGTGTTTATTTCTTTTTTCTGTAACAGAATATCTTTTTCCCCATTAGATATATTTCACGTCTGCCGTCGTCAAAGCGCTTTTTATATATTAGTTCGCGGTGTTCCGGATGGCAAAATAAAAAGAAACGACTGCTGAAAATCAAGCAGTCGGGAAGTTAAGACAATCATATAAGCAAATGACCCCGCTGGCTTTCGGACAATGCCTGTTTTATGGCCAGCGACTTCCCGACATATATATTCAAATACATCGAGAATGTTGATATATGCATATCAACCTAAGATCGGATTACGACGCAATACGCGCCGTGCTTATAAGGGAGGTCTTACGTCCCGTGAATTCCATCCCTGGAATTCATATCAAATAGTATATCATTATTTTAAATTTTTCAACTTTTAAAATCCCCTTGATAGTTTGGGAATAATTGTCTAGACTGGCGGGTGTTAAGGGAAGATTTATGCGCCACTTTGTAAAATTGTTTTTGCCAGCATTTGTTTTATCTGCGTGTAACAGTGTTTATGTAAAACCCGAATCTGTTGTACCCAACAGTGTGATTTTTGTCGGGCACACAGGCTTTGCAATGCGTCATATTGTCAAAGACGAATTGCGTGAACGTGGTTACAAGGTTGTTACCGGCAAGGCATTGGCGGATAATATCGCAGATTCTGCAGACGATGACGTTGATCTGAGTTTACACTCGGTCCCCGATGATGCGCGGTATTCTGTTCGCGTCAAAGAACGCAAAGAGAAATTTGCACCAATATGGTGCGCACTGAATGGGTTCTGGTGGTTACGTTTTGATATGACAATCGCAGATCAGAAATCTGGCGAAGAAATTATGTCTTGGTTTGGCTACGGATGTGTGAACAGTTCAATCAGAAAGTTAGACAAAATATTAGATGAAATAGAACGAAAATAAAAATCCCCAATTTGGGGATTTGTTTTTATGGGTTGCAAAGATTTATGTTTATGTGTATTATTTACACCAAGGACTCGGTGTGAATTGAGTTCGGGGCTGTCGAAAGCCTTGTATAGAGCTCGGTGCGAAAGCATCGTTATTGAATATTTTCGGTGCTTTTGCATCGTCTTTGTTCCCCTTGACTGATAAAATGTCGGGGAGCTGTTGGTACATACAACACGATTTTCGTATGAATTTCGAAAAACCAACAGAGTCACTAGCTCTATGATTTTCGAACTCCCCGACCGCCAATTCAACGGCGGTCTTTTAACACATAACCAGGAGGACGAAAAATGTTCAAAATTTTATTTATGTTAATCTTTATAATACTGCCATACCCAGCATTATCTAAACTGCGATATGGAACTGATATGGAATGTTTCTTGGACACAAAGGGAAATAATTCGTATTGGTATTGCGGGGGCGGACAAACAAGTTGCGCCAAAAATAAAATGAACAAAAACGATAACCGAACATACTACTCTAATGGACAGGCGCATTCATTTGGTGACCCGAAAAAAAATTACGTTTGTTGCAATGCAACAGAGTCCAGCCCAGGCGTATTTAAAGAAATAAAAAATGATAGCACGATGGGTATAACATGGAAAAATTTCCGTGATGGAAATATTGCATATTACACCAAAACGGTTGTTGTAAATTTACCAGGTGGCGGAAAGTGCACATACAGTGCAAAAATTGATGGTTGTGGCAGGGAAATAACAAGCCCGTGCACCGAACCAACGAACTGTACAGACGGATACGTCTTGCGAAATGGTGTATGCGTTGAACCGTGTTCAGATGGGTTGGATTGGGAAAGCCTGACATCAAACAAATGCGTTGAATGTTCAACGACAATGTACCAAGGTTCAGTAAATACGGAACAAACTTCTTATTGTCTGAAATGCGACCAAGACAATCAATTTTTTGACAAACAAAATGATAAATGCATAGATAAAAAAGATATGAACCAAGTAGGCCGTCAAACAATGGCAAAATGTTTTATGTGTAATAATAATGAAGACTTTAAAGAGTGCGTAAAATGTGTTGATACAGAAACTTGTTCAACAGACATAAAAACATCATGTTCGTTAAATCAGTAAATTCTTTGCCGTGATGTTTGTTGTTACTGAAACAAAAAATCCCCAAATTGGGGATTTGTTTTTATTCTTCGATTGCGCTGTATTCACAGAATCCTTCGTTTGTGTCACAGCGGGCAGTGATGCCTTCGCTGATAAAGTAACCCTGGTCATGCAGACATGCGGGACATACGTTAGGCGCCTCGGTGCCAATGTGCCACATACCACAATTTGTGCAACGCCACATTACAATTTTATCTTGTTTAAACAGCGTGCCGGCCTCTATCGCTTCGGCCAAGGCGCGAAAGCGCGCTTCGTGATAGCGTTCGGCATAACCGATGTTTTTCAAAATTTCAGCGATTGCAGGGAAACCTTCTTGGGCCGCAATTTGTGCAAATTTTGGATACATATCTGTATTTTCTTCGTGTTCGCCGTATGCCGCCGCCTGTAAATTTTCCAATGTTGTACCAATTTTACCCGCAGGGAATGCAGCGGTGATTTCTAAATCGCCACCTTCTAGGAATTTAAACAAACGTGATGCATGTTCTTTTTCTTGTTCTGCTGTTTCAAGGAATATTTTAGAAATTGCCTGAAAGCCCTCTTTCTTGGCCGCAGACGCATAAAATGTATAGCGGTTACGTGCCTGGGATTCGCCAGCAAATGCAATTAACAAATTTTTTTCTGTTTGTGTACCTTTTAATGATACCATGTGATGTTCTCCTTTGTTGTTTGTTTCTGGTGAAATTCTAGCAAAGAAAACCGCAAATTGCAAAAAATTATTTTCCAGTCGGATTTATTTCCAGAAATTTCTTTTCAATTGTTAAAATTAATTCAGAAATACCCAAACGACCGGCCGCACTGATTGTTACAATCTGCGGCTTTTTCTTGCGGCCAAATGATTTTTTAAATTCGCCAAGTTTTTCTGTTAAAACGTCTGGTTCGATTGCGTCTGTTTTGTTTATAACGACAATTTCTGGTTTGTTTGTTAAATCGCCACCATAAGAATCCATTTCATGGCGTATTGCCGCATATCTGGCCGCCCAATCGGATTCAGTACCATCAATCACATGCAAAATCATTTTGGTGCGTTCGGCATGTCCCAAGAATCTGTCCCCCAGGCCAACACCTGTGTGTGCACCTTCAATTAAGCCGGGTAAATCCACCAATACAAATTCGCGATCATGTGCATACATAACACCCAACTGGGGGTTCAGGGTCGTAAACGGATAGTTTGCAATCTTTGGGCGCGCAGCCGTCACCGCAGACAGCAACGTTGATTTCCCCGCATTTGGAAACCCAACCAACCCGATATCCGCAATCAATTTTAGACGCAAAACAACGGTTCTTTCTTCGCCGGGCAAACCGTCATTTGCCTGTTTAGGGGCACGATTTGTCGGACTTTTGAAATGCAAATTTCCCCACCCGCCATTGCCACCACGCGCGGCACGGTATTCCATGCCATCAACATTTAAGTCTGCGTATTCAATTTCTTCGTTTTCTGATAAAATCACCGTACCAGTTGGGACAGGCAACACCAATGTTTCACCAGATGCGCCTGTGCGCATTTTGCCCATACCATTTTCACCACGTTGGGCAACAAATTTTGTTTTATAGCGATAATCAATCAATGTATTAACATTTGGCACGGCGACAAATACAACGTCACCGCCACGACCACCATCACCGCCGTTTGGTCCGCCAAATTCAATATATTTCTCGCGACGAAAACTGGCCGAACCATTTCCGCCGTCACCTGCCTTGATAGAAATTTTTGCACGATCTAAGAATTTCATATTTTTACCTTTTGTACGTATTATAACTTAAAAACTTGCAATTTCCAGTCTAAAAGAGTATAATACATGGGCTGCACAGCAGTGATGATTCTGAATCCGTTGTGAAATAGTCATTTTGGACTGGGGGGCGGTACCCCACAGCTCCACCATGATTCAATATGATTGTGGTCATATTTAGTTATGGGGCTGACATAGTTTCGACAGATGATGAAAGACAAACTGGCTGAATCCGACGTGGTGTCGTAAAATACCAAATAAAAACTGAATGGCGATAGAATCGCTGCGAATGACAACATTCGCCTTGCAATGGCTGCCTAAGATGGCGTGGAATATGGCCGGCAATCGTTGGTTGTATTCATTTTAGTTATTGCGGGGTCCGTCGGGTACCTGGCACCAGAAACCCGACACTTAAATAAAAATACTCATATGTAAGAAAGGAAAAATAAAATGTTTGGAAAAATTAAAAAAGTATTTTTTACAGGTATATTCGGTATCTTGTATGTATCTTTTGTTGCGCAGTTGGTTTATGTGCTGGGCTGGGTGTCCGGTGTTGAAAATAAAATGGTTGCTTTGGCTGCGTTGACATTAGAATGGATGATATTGATTGCGGCACGCTATTTATCAAAGCGTTCCAGCAGTACGGCACAGAAAAATAATTTCCGTCGTCGTTAAAGATTAAACCGCCAATCGGCGGTTTAATTTTTATATGTCATATTTCTTGAAATGTCACGAAAATGTATTATATTTAAAGTTACTATGAAAAATTATATATTACCTTTTCGTGATTTTGTTGTATCGCCAGGTTTGACGGTACCTGTTTTGGTTGAAAACCCATTGTCAGTAAATTGTGTCAAGGCCGTAACATCTGCTGGGGGACAAAAAATTGTTCTGGTGCCACAAAATACGTGGGCGTACCCCAGTTCTGCAAATGATATTTACAAGGTCGGCACAATCGGTGATGTCGTTCAGGTTTTAACAATGCCTGAGGGCGCAATGCATATCTTGGTACGCACAACAGACGCGGTAACCTTGCAAGACATTGAAATAAACGATGGTATTTTTACCGGTAATGCAGAACCAATTGTTATCCAAGATGATATGAATAATGAGCAAACATTGCTGTTGCGTGATATTCTGGTAGAAAACATGCAGACACTTGCCAATGCGACCAGAAAATTTAAAATGGATAAATTGCGCAATGTGATTGCTAATTACCCCCTGCCCGCATTTGTTGATGCGGTTGTGCAAACCGCAGGTGTTGATACGGATACAGCAATCAAGGTTTTATCTGCGACCAGTTGGCAAGAAAAACTGATGATACTGTTGGAATCTGTCAAATTAATGCAAGAATCTGCCAAGATAGAAGAAAGTATTAATAAACGCATTCATCAACAGATGGAATCAGGACGTCGTGAGGCAATCTTGCAAGAAAAAATGCGTGCATTACAACATGAACTGGGCGAAGATGATGGCGAAGTTGATACGCAAAACATTCGTAAAAAAATATTGCGCTCTGCGATGTCCAGTGATGCAAAAGAAAAAGCCCTGTCTGAATGGAAGCGCATGCGTTCTATGTCGCCAATGTCAAACGAAGGCGGTTTATTAAAAACTTATCTGGATGAATTGTTGGCGATGCCATGGGAAAAGTCAGATATTGCGCCAATTGATTTGGCCAAGGCACGTGAAGTACTGAATTCTCAGCATTCCGGTATGGACGCCGTCAAAGAACGTATTTTGGAACATATTGCGGTAATGAAGAAGACTAAATCTAATCAGGGCAGTATTTTGTGCTTTGTTGGTGCGCCGGGCGTGGGCAAGACATCGCTGGGGAAATCTATTGCACAGGCATTGGGACGTAAATATCAAAGAATTTCATTAGGGGGAATATCTGACGAGGCACATTTCCGTGGTCATCGTAAAACGTATATCGGGGCGCAAACCGGGCGTATTATGGATGCACTGAAAAGATGCAAAACAAATAACCCTGTTATTGTTTTGGACGAAATAGACAAGATGGGACGTGATTGGCGCGGCGATCCGGAATCTGCACTGTTGGAAATATTAGACCCAGAACAAAACAAAACATTTCGTGATCATTATCTGGAAGTTGACTTTGATTTATCTAATGTTTTGTTTATTGCAACCGCAAACAGTTTAAATCTGTCAAATGCGTTGAAAGACCGTATGGAAATTATCGAAATTCCGGGTTATTCAATGGATGAAAAAATCAAAATCGCGCGCGAGCATTTAATTGAACGCGCCGCACATGACACGGGGTGGATGACAGACAACGTGGTCATTTCTGATGATGCGTTGCGCCATATCATTCAAAAATACACATCTGAACAAGGTGTACGCGAAGTGCAACGTGAACTGACCGCGATTTTGCGTCGTGAACTGTTAGAAAATGATTGCATGGATATCAAAACCGAATTTACAATTGACAAGATTGACAACCTGTTATCCGCTCGCAAATCTGCCGGATTTACCAAGAAAATCGGCTTTGGTTTAAATGCGTAAAATAATCAAAAACAAAGGGAAATGAAATGAATGCATTTGAAAAATTTTTGGCATGTATATATGTACTAAAATACACTGACAAAAATAAAAAAAGCATAATGAGAAATGTAAAAAATAATGGTGATATTTTATATTCTGTAAATGACGCTGATATAATTATGAGTGTTGGTGAATATATACCAACATATCCAAAAAAAGAAAAAGATTATCGATTTGATGCCACATTCCATCAACCTGGGCATACACTGGAGAATAAACGAGTACTTTTAGACGGATTATTGGCAAGACAATTGTATGCAAAAATAGCGCATACGTATAAATATCAGGAATATCAAAAATGATATTGATTATAAACACTTCTGGTAACAACCTGGAATTTGTATTAGACGGTAAATACAAATCTGTTGCGGTGGAAAAACAATCCACTGCTTTGCCGGCAGAAACAGAAAAATTCATCACCGAATCTGGGGCAACCTGGGCAGATGTTACGGCGATTGGTATTGTGACTGGGCCCGGCAGTTTTACCGGAATTCGCTTGGGAATTGCATACGCCAAGGGCATTGCAATGGGGCTTAATATCCCATTGGTTGGCATAAGCGCCTTTGATTTATATTTGGCACAATATCCTGATGCATTTGTGGCAATAGATTCTGGACGTGGTGACTTTTTTGTTGCCGCAGATGGTTTGGCACCACAAACAATGGATATTGACAAGGTGGAAGTAAAACAAATGCAATGGGCGCGCACTGTTGGTCACAGACCGTTTGATTTAACAATGGGTACACATTTGGTTGAAAGACAGATTCAATCTGGAAATATAGAACCTGTGGTTCCAATGTATTTGCGCCCCAGTTACGCAGAACAAAATAAAAAGGATTAAATAATGCAACAAGATAATATGATAAACTGTGCGTACAGACTTTTATACAAACACAACGAGAAAATTAAATATAATTTAAATCCAATATCTGTGCCGGGTATGGTCGCGCATTTTTATACCATTACCAATGGTGACACAGATGTTCTTGTCTATTTACTGGTAGATGCGAAACGTATTCAGGCCGCAAAATATAGACTTTGCATTACAAAAAATGGTCAAAAAAGCGAATATGTTGGCGATGTCGCCGGCACATTTTATAACAAAGCACGTGAAATATACACAAAACATCTGGACAAGGCCGGGAAACGCAGAAAAAATGATTTAAAAATGCTTAGACCCACCGTGCCACCGTTGTATATCGCATCACAAAGAGAACGCTAAAAAAAATGTTCAACGCTATTGCAAATTTGCACGCGGCATGTTTTCCCGACAAACCGTGGAATGCGACTGATTTTGCAGATTTGAAAAAATCTGGGTGCGAGATTATTGCCAGTCAAAACGGCTTTGTTGTATATCGCAAAATACTGGACGAGGCAGAAATTATAACAATTGGCGTTCACCCAGACGCACGTCAGACGGGAATCGCATCTGCAATGCTGGGGATTGTTGAGGGCGAATTACGTAAAGCGGGTGTAAAATCTATTTTTTTAGAGGTTGCAGAAAACAACCACCCTGCCCGCAAATTATATGAACATAATGGATATGTTCAGATTGGTGTACGTCCAAAGTATTACGACGGCATTGATGCCATAACGATGAAAAAAGATTTATGAATTATTCACAAAATCTATGACACGTTTGTCAAAAATTATATCGCGCGTTCTTAATGGCGATGCGATATGCATATCTTCTTTGTTTCTGGTGCGTGATAATGCAACATACACCTGGCCATGGGCGAATGCGCCGCGCGATATGTCCAAAACAACTGCGTCTAATGTCTTGCCCTGGGCCTTGTGAATGGTCATTGCATATCCCAACATCAGCGGAAATTGTTTGTATGATCCGATTTCTTGTTCTATTAATTTATCGTCTGCATCGCGACTGTATTCTATCTTCGCCCATTTATCTGGTTTTACAGTGACGGTTTCGCGTTTTCCTGATAATAACTGCACGATTATTTCACGTGTCGATAAATCACGAATAATCCCCATTGCGCCATTGTGCCATTTGTCGCTGTTCTTTACAAAAACAACCAATGCACCGACTTTTAATTTTAATTCCATGGGGGCCGGCACATCTTTTTCAGAAAAATTACCCGAAATTACCCCAGTATATATTACTTCTGGTTCTGGGATTTGCGCCAATCTAAATTGGTTTATACGGTCCGCAACCGCACGAAAAGGCGTTATGACAACCGCATTTTCACGTTTTTCACTGTCAGAAATTTGACATTTATTAAAAAATTCCAGTGCGTCACACTGATTATTTCGCAACTTAATTAAATTGTCTAATAACTCTGTATCATTTTGACGATACACCATGTCAAAATCAAATTTTATAAAGTCTGCGCGTCTGAAAACATGACTGTCAAAGAAGTAAGAATTAGCAAAACCATATTCATTTGAGTAAATTTCCATTGCATCGCGCGTAATTACAGGTGGCAACTGGAACACATCGCCGATTCCGACAACCTGAATTCCGCCAAAAGGCGCGTTATTTCTGCGTGCCTGGCGCGCTAAAATATCAATTGCATCCAACAAATCTGGTGCCACCATTGATATTTCATCTATGATTAAAACATCTGTGGCATTTAATATATTTCTGGGTTTTGCCTTTAGTTTCAAAAACTCGGGCAAAATGAAATCACGTGGTTGAATTTGAAACAGCGAATGTATTGTTTGGCCGCCGACATTCAATGCGGACACGGCCGTTGGGCATGCGCATATAATTCTTTTCTTTGATGCGCCCTTTAAAAAGTTTATAAATGTAGATTTGCCCGTACCCGCGGGCCCCAATATTAATACATTGGAATTCGTATGTTCTATGGCATTAAATGCATCTATTTGCGTTTGATTCAAGATTGTTTGCAGGTTGTTCATGCCATATATAATGACATAAATATATAAAAAGTAAAAATAAATAATTTTTGACTTGCATGAATTTATAAAACATGTATAATGAACGCCGTGGGTTAGTAGCTCAGTTGGTTAGAGCGGAGCGCTCATAACGCTTTGGTCGTGGGTTCAAGTCCTACCTAACCCACCAA
>JAZSAG010000038.1:0-6467 GCA_045601765.1 Candidatus Enterousia sp.
GTGGGTTCGAGTCCCACTATCCCCACCATGCTTTGCCAAGGTTTAGTATGGCATAGTCAAATTCGCCAGACAAAGGGCGATTTTTTATTGGGATGTGTAGCTCAGTTGGTTAGAGTACTTCGTTCACATCGAAGGGGTCAACGGTTCGAGTCCGTTCACATCCACCAAAATATAAAAATGCCCATTCGGGCATTTTTTTATATTGTTTTTTGCATAATTGGTAATTTTTTTAATACAGGCCGTATATCGCACAGGCCGCTTTTTACGATAAATTCTGCGATAAAATCACGGTGTAAATATAATGTGATTCTGGGGCCACGTTTCTTGTATTCTATTGCGCCAGATGGCATTTTTGATTGCATTTCTTTGAATAATGTTGGTATTTGTGGGGCGTCAATGTGCAATAATGCTTCAAGTTCGCGCGCGCCAATCCAATGTTCATCATCCTTGATTTCGTATTTTCGTATACCTGTTAGTGCGCTGAATTCATCAATATAATCTTGGTTCAGGCATAAAAATGTTTTTGGACCTGATTTTCTGAATTCAATGGCGCCAGTGGGCATTTGGTCGCGAATTGTGCGCAGAACGGTTGGCATGTTATCTAATTTCTGACCGAATTTTTGTCTGATGTCTTCTGGGGACAGCCATGTGTTATCTTTTTGTGGCACAATTGTTAAACCAGATTTTTCTATGAATACCGGCAAGTAATCTTGGTGCAGGCATAACACGATAGATTTTCCATTTAATCTTTTTTGCAGGGCGGATTCTGGCAATATATGTCCTTGGTGCATTTGCTGTAACAAATTGTGTATGTTATTATGTTTGATGTGCAAGGTCTTTGCGATTTCACGACTGTTTAACCATTCGGATGTTTTCGGTTTTGTATACAGTAAACCTGCCATTTCGCAAAACATATTCAGATAATCTTTGTGCAGAAACAGTGTTATAGATGTTTTGGATCGTTGTTTTTCTATGGCGCCGGTGGGCATCAAAGATTGGTATTGTTTCAATAATTGGAATATATTTTGGCGTTGGGTGTGCAAAATGTTCGCGATGTCAGTTGCGCATAAATAGTCCGGGGTTGTGTGTGGATATATACGTATTCCCCCCAATTCACAAAATGTATTTAGATATTTGCGCCGCAGATAAATTGATTTAGTGCTGGGTTTGCCAGTTATTGTCATATAACTGATTGCATCAGGTGGTAACAAATGCCGCAATTTAAGCAATTTTGTGCGAATTGTATTGCTTTGCATTTTAAATGTTGTTGCGATTTCTGAAATGGAAATCCAATTGCGCAGTATTTGTTTTTTTGTCATTTTTGTATCCTTTGTTGACAAATAATATAATACCAACAAGTGTTTTTGTCAATGTTTACTATGAAATATTTTTTATTTCATAAATTTTTATGTGCAAATAATACTGGAATGTGGTGGTGTTTGGTGATATAATACGTGTACAAGATAGAGTGGTGTGATAAACAGGGAACCGAGAGATGACAAGACAAATAAGATTTCTGTTGATTGCGGTTATGTGCATTGGGGGATTTAATGTAGCAGTGGCTGATGATGTGCCGGTGGTAGATACTGCTACTGTTGTTGAAGAAACACCGACACCCGATATGGTTGATGTGTTAAAATTGACCAGTCGCGATTATGTTGATAAATTGCACGAGCAAACAAAACATGCAGAAAACATAGAATATGGTAAACTGGATACAGAACATTTGAATGTATACGGCAAAGAAGATACTGTAAAATCTAATATGGCGGCGGGTGATACCGTGGCGGGCGGTGATGACAGTCGGTTTGATACCTTGTCTGTTGGGCGCCCTGATATAACCGTTGCCAATGACCGGGTTTTAGTTTGGGTGGAAGAATAATAAGATATAATAAATTTATATAAAAAAGTCTGTATCAAAACAGACTTTTTTCTTTTTTATCGCAGACCTTTGGCGCGACAGCATCCCGATGCCGCCGAACGCCAATCTGAATATTCTTTGGTTGGATTGCGCAGATCGCGCCATGGTTGCCAGCCACTGCAACGTTTATTGCCGCCCGTACCAGAGCATTTGGCATAGCGGCGTAATGAACATGTTTGATTCGATATTTTACCGGTGTCTGTTGTGCATTTTACAACAACGTTTTGATTTTTTGCATCATTTTTGCCCAATTCTTTGGATGACAAAACCTGATATGCGTCTGCGCCGAATATCGTTGTAGTAATCATAATTAATGTCAGTAATATTTTTTTCATGTATTACCCCCTGCTTTATCTTCATGGTCATTATAAAGAAAACTTAACCAAAATACAATGGGATTTTATTGATTATTTATTGGTTGACCATGGTTCGTCATTCATAACTAAATAGTACAGTTCTGTATTGTTTGTGCCCGGATTGCGCAGTACAGGACGTACAACAAAAATATCAACATTGCATGGCTTGTTGGTTTCGTCTTGCAGTTCGTACAAATCTTCGTAAAATTTAGCGGCAAAATCCATTGCCTGCAGGTATGCGGCGTCATCGTCTGTGGAACTTAAAGAATCACCCAACCACATTATCCACATGCCGTAATTTATTTTGTCTTCTTGGCCGGCGATGTCGTCCGCAGACAGTAATAATAATGGCTTGAAATCAACCCCACTGGTAAATTCACCTGTACTGGTTTCTGTGAAGTCATAAAACAGACCGCCGATTGTGCCCAATGCACCAAATATTGCGCCACCGGCGGTTTCCATTGCGGCAAGACGCCCCGCATTTTGCAATGTTGAATGGAACAGCCAATCACGAATTTGTCCTGATAATTTGCCACTGCGTCCCAGTTTGGCACCATGATTTATCAATTTATTTCCACTGAATGCGGCCTTGACGCCCTTGGTCACGCGGGTGGCGCGTGTTATAACGTTGCCGCGTTTCGCCATTTTTGCCAATGGATTTACCCCACGTAATGCGTGACGGTATTGATTTAGATCTGAATATGTTTTGCTGGCGTCTTTGTATTTCTTTACGTCTGCATTTTTTTCCAGTGTTTTTAGTGTGTCGTTTATTTTATCCAGTTCGCGTTGTTTATCTGCGATTTTTGTTGCGTCTTTGACCCGGTCCAATGATTTGATTTCGTCGGCCAATTTTGCGGCATGGCTGCTGGCCTTTATCCAGTCTTGGACGGCGTCAATCTGGCGCAGTTGTTTTAATGTTGTGCGCAGACCCTTTAATGCACGGGCGGCGCGTGCACTTTTTGTGGCGCCCAAGACGACAGTGCCTGTGCCCATTGTGGCAACGGTAATCACCACGTCCAGTGCAATTTCTGCATATCCAACCCATTCAAGATTCTTGTTGCCGGCAACGTAATAATCGTTTGTGTCATCGGGAATATCCACTGTTTGATGCATGGCACGATTAACGGCATCATTGTCGCCGGTCCATGCGGTTTCACTGGTGCAACGCAGGCCACGTGGATAGAATTTATCAAAATTATCATTTATATATTTTACAGAAATTGTATTGTTTTTATCAGGACCAACAAATTCATTCAGTGTCCCAGATTCAACCACAATAATTCCGTACCATGCGGGATCTGTATTTGTCCAAACAGAATCATCGTCGTATCCCCCTATTCTGGGGTTTGGATCGTTTGATGGTGTGTCACGTTTTGTGCCCAACATAACGCGTTGCTTTAAAATTTTTGGCTGTGTTTCATAGTTTATGATAATTTCACGACCACCTGGGAAAGTGTATTTTATTGGTGTGAATTTAATTGTTTCTGTTTCCGCCACAGATGATACTTCTGGACATTTTAATACGTTGGACAATACGTTATGGTCATAAAAGGTCTTGTATATCCAGCCCTTGATAATATCAGGTTCGTCTTGTTCGGTAACCGTATCGGCTGTTTGTGCCAACGCATTTGCCAGGGTCTGTGATGCGCATGGTGTTGCCGGTTCTTGGGCATGTGCAATACATGGGAACAGTAGTAAAAAAGGCAAGATTTTCTTAATCATCGATACGAATGCCATCTATTAACAGACCCGTTGCACCGTTATCGCTGGGCATCAATGTTGATGGGTCATATAATGGTGCACCAATGTACATGTCTATATCATCTTCGTTCCAATCACATTTACCTTTATCTGCAACTTCGGATTGAATTTTTTGTTTGGCCTGTTCCCATTTGTCATTTGTGGCCATAAACACATCACCAGCCACAGGCAGACCCGATTTTTGAATTTCGCGCAGGACATAATTATTTTCTTCGTCTATGCACAGTGTTTTTCCAAATATAGGTTTGAAAACCTTTGTGTTTAAATCGTCTGTTGGGGCGTTTAGTGAATCCTTGGTGCATGATGTATAGCAACCTTCGCCACCGTCTGTATTTGTGCAATTCATAACCTGGGGGTTAAAACCAGATTCTACAAAGCTGTAAATAATACCGGCGCCACCAGCAAGTGCGAGTGGTGTTGATATTGCAAATTTTGTTAATGCGGATTTTAAGGCTGTGCTGGCCAATGCCTGTTCTGCAGTTAAGTTTGCTGTTGCTGTTGCCAGTTCTGCATTGGCCGAGGCGACTTCTGCCTGTACGGCTTTCTGGGCGGCTTTTTTTGCGGCGTTTTTGGCGGCTTTGTCGTCTAATAAATTTAGTGCCGCGGTTCCAGCGTCACCCTTGATGGTGCCAGAAGCAATACCTTTTTCTATTTCTTTTCGTATCATTGCATCTGTGACACGTTTTTTTCCCGTCTTTTTTAATGATTCTTTAGTTGTGATTATAAGTGCGTCATTCGCGGCTTTCTGTGTGGCGGCTTTGGCTGCTGCAACGGCTTCGTTTCGGGCGATTGCTTTTGCTGTTGTTTTTCCGGCCTCTTTTACTGCCGCTTCTGCGGCGGCCTTGGCGGCAGCCTTTCCGGCAATATCAACACCTAGCTTTGAGGCAGTTGCATCAATAACAGCTGTTTTAATTCCCTTTTTGACACCGACCTTGGTCAGTCCTTTGACGCCCTGTACAATTGCGGTTTTTGCACCTTGAACCGCGACACCGCCAGTGCCACCAGAAAACACAGCAGCAACAATTGTTACAGCCCATAATGTTGCATCAATGCCGGCCTGCAATGATCGATGGTTTTCGCAGACGAAAAGTTGTCTTTGATTACCTGTTGTGGTCAGGGCGGCGGCAACCTCTGTTGTCAGATAATCCCAATTAATCTCTATAAATAAATCGGGTTCACTAACTGAAATATCTTCATCTGGACTGACCCTGTCTAGCAAATAATCACGGCATACATCAATATTTTTTGTGAAAAACTCAACCAGACCGTCGGATGATATTATCACAACATCGTTTTCAGGGTCTATATTTTGTTCAATATTATCAACCAAATCTGTGGCCAATGCGCGCAGGCACTTTTCAGAATTTGCCTGTGCAGAAAATGTCGTTATACAAACGATGAATATGGTACATAGAAATTTATATGCGATTTTTATCATTTTGGAAATGCCGCAATTATCCTGTCAATTAACGCTTGTTTCTTTTCGTCTGATAATTTTGGGGTGCTGCCACCGCCATTACCGCCACCCGCAGTTTGTTTGCAACGGGCGTCATCAGGCCATTTTTTACAAAAATCTGAATGTGTCATATTCATGGAATCTTTCATACGCATTATATTTTGCTGACGGGTCAAATAGTCTTCTTGGGATTCTATTTCTATTTCCGTAAATGCGCGGTTGTCTTTATATGGTTCATAACCCTGGGCCTCGTTTGCAATGCGTTCGGCAAATGACAGGTCTGCATATGTGGTTGGAAAACTGGCACGTTCCAGGCCAACATTGTTCGCGCCGTTTTGTGATTGCAGGTTTTCTAATTCCATTTTACGCTCTTGCATTTCAATGGCCCAGTCGGGCTTTTTTGCGTCAAATGGATTGTAAAATTCCAGTTCCGAATCGTACGCGTTGACGTTCGGTGCGGTGGCATCCGGAAAAGCCGTAACGCCAACCGGCCCAGATGTGGTGTTCGCAGCGCGATAGTCTGCAAATGCACTGTCCAGATATCCAGAACAAGATGCCGCATAATTACCGCCCGGCATGCGTGATAACGATAACATTATATCAGGTCTGATTTCAGATAATGTCGTACTGGCACAATTATTTAATAATGCGCATTTGGATATGATTAAATTGTAAACAATTGTCTGACATTGCTGGGTATCAACCTGGGGGCCCTTTGCGTAAACAGGTGTGGGCATGCGCATGTTGTATGGCGAATTTGGATTATACACCGGGTTCGTTGAATAATTTGTAACACCCTGGATAACACCGTACTGTGAAAAAGGTTGTGGACCCGCCGCCAATGCGACAGACATATATACCATATATCCAAGTAGTGCCGTTAAAATACTGGGGTTATTCACTCTCATCTTTATTTTTTTATCCCTGTTTTAATCTATTATAACAAGTCGGAGGCCAAGCGGTCTTAGGAAGA
>JAZSAG010000039.1:0-3862 GCA_045601765.1 Candidatus Enterousia sp.
ATAAGAAAACATCGTTCGGGGGAACGGTGTGAATACTGGCGGGATTGACGGGGCTCGAACCCGCGACCTTCTGCGTGACAGGACTAAAACTGTTATGTTGATTTGTTTTGAAAGTTATTGATTAGATTTGCTGTGTTATGCAGTCTGCTTGACCTACAGAGTTTTTTGCTTATGTCGTGTTTTGAAATTGTTTGCATGAATTTAATTTCATGTGGTGACTATTTGGTGACTTTTTTTACAAAAGGATATAAACATGATATGCAAGATAACAAATACAACTATCAAGTCATTACAGTATACCGGCCAGAGTGACCGTATATGGGATAGCGAAATAAAAGGATTTGGTATACGTGTTCAAAAGAAATGTCTCTCGTTTTTTATAAAATATCGTAATGAAAACAATGCCCAACGCTATTATTCTTTGGGTCGGGTTGGTGTTTTAACGGTAGATGAGGCCAGACGTCTGGCCAAAGAAAAACTTGCTGGCGTTTGCTTAAATCAGGACCCTGCGCAGGAACGGACAAACAAAAGACACACAATGACCATTGCAGAGTTATGTGATTGGTACATGGACAAAGGTACTGGACACAAAAAGCCAAAAACAATACAAGATAACGCCAGTACTATAAAAAATCACATAAAACCCCTGATAGGCAATCGCCCAATCACATCTGTTAATTGCGGTATGCTAGAAGATTTACTTGCGGATATAAGTGAGGGACAGAAAACTAAGTCTAAAACAAAGAGTGCAAAACCACGTGGTGTAAGTGTTGTTCGTGGTGGTACGTATGCCGGCAAAAAAGCAATAGAGCTACTTAGTGCCATGTTTGACTTTGCGATACGTCATGACAGACTGGATAAAAACCCAGCGCAGGGCGTAAAAAAGCCCAAAGACAATAATCGTGATATTTTTATTAGTCACGATGAATTGCCCAATTTTGGTGCTTTACTATCAAACGAACACGTGGTCGCAGTGTACCAAATATGGGTTAATGCGATAAAGTTGTTGCTTTTAACCGGTTGCAGAAAGACAGAAATATTAAGCCTAAAATGGGAATACATAAACTTTGAAGAGCAGTATTTTGATTTTCCAGATACTAAAACCGGGGCACAAAAGCGTGTTTTTGGTCGTGGTGCATTATTACTGCTGCAAGATTTATATCAACATCGTGACCCGGCCAGTCCGTTTGTATTCCCTGCGACACGTGAATCAAAAGACGGCTATATAACAGCGGTTTATAAAATGTTTGGTGTAATAATGCAAACGCGCGATAAAAATAATCAGCTTATATTTTCTAAGCCAGGGCTCGCTATCCATTCGCTACGACATACCTTTGCCAGCATTGGTGAATATCTGGGGATTAGTCCTTTGATAGTTGGTGGCCTGTTGGGGCATAGCAGTGGTCGCATTGGCGTGACAGGCCGTTATATACATACGGTAGATAAATCCTTGCGTGATGCCGCCGATAGTATATCATTAGAGATATTAAAAGCATTAAATGACAGGTGTAAAAATGACACGCAGACATGAAATAGACAAATTACCATGCTTATCAGATGCGTTTGAGTGGTTGTCATCTCATATCATATTTTCCCCCCATTCTAATACCTCAGATAGGGGGTATTTTCTAAACAACATATTTTTACATATGATACGAGATGGTCTATTAAAGAAAGTACGGGGTAAATATAAAGATAGAGAGCACTATGAGCCAATTGGACCCACAAAGCTGCCCAAAGACAATGTATTTTTTGATATTGTATGCGATAGGGTTATAGTTTATCCAAGAGACAATAATATTGATGTTGATATGTGTGGATATAATCCCAAGGTATTTGATATAGGGTATGAAGATAAATATGTGAGATATAGAGACGTGCGTGTAGATATGGAGGAATTAAAAAGTATACGAAATTTGCCAGAATATGCATATAGCATCGGATGTATTGAAGCAAAATATAAAATACCTATTTCTAAGAAAAGCCTGCGACCACAGCAATGTGCTGCCAGCAAAACAAATCGCGAATACATGATAACAAAACAAACAATAATAGACATTTATAAAGAGTTATATGAGTCTGGCGAGATAAAAACAGGTACACCAATAAAAGATATAATCAATGTAATTTATTTGCTTGTAGCAAAAGAAAACAAAACCATTTCGCGTAATTCAATAAAGAAAAGTCTAGAAACTTACAAACCCAGTCGTTCCATTTTGAATATTGATGATTAATTTTGCTTGATTCGGATTTTTCGGGAATTGACTATAAACCGCGCAAAGAACCGCGGTTTTTTATTTTGAGCGTGCATATATAGAGTTTTGGGCGCTTTTAGATAATAAATTTAGACATGAATTCATCGGTTTGTGTTCCGTTAAACATGAAATGTCAAAATTTAATTAACTATAAGGAGTAAGAATGCCTTTTGATACAAACAAAACATACTGGACGGTGCATGAAGTTGCAGACTATGCCAGTCAGATTGTGGGGTTGCATACAACGGCAAGCAGCCTGCGTACCTTGATTACCCGTGGTGGTGGCCCAAAATACCATAAATTTGGTCGTATGGTTCGCTATACGCGTGAGGCTGTGGATGAATGGCTTGCCAGTCGATTATCCCCAGAAAAATCCAACAGTTTAGACAAAGGGGGCAACAATGTCTGATATCAGCTTGTTATACAATGCCTTGTCCAAACATGGTATCCCAAATCCAAATACAATAGCATCCAATACCGGTTTTATTCGTTGGGGTAAAAACAATCGCTATTGGGCAATAGAATTGAACGATAACGGATATGCGTTTGGTGACTGGACAATACCCAAAGATTACCACTGTGTATTTGACGGAAAATCAACCAACCTATCGTGGCCCGAACGTCGTGCTATTATGCAAAAATTGCGCGAACAACATGAAAAAGAACGGCAACTTGTTCAAGAACGCAAGCAAAAACTGAGTGAACTTGCTACAAAGTTGTGTGTCGGACATGGCGATACGCCTGTGGAACATCCGTATTTAATAAAAAAACAAATATCTTGTCCTGCTGACGTGACATACGACCATAGACTAAATGCTTTGTTAATACCTATGTACGATGCACATGGCAAAATATGGAGTGTTCAAACAATTTTTAGTGACGGCACAAAACGCTTTATGCCTGGCGCTCGAAAAAAGGGTTGTCTGTATCCATTTGGCGATATTGCCAGCGCAGGTAAATTGATTGTATGCGAGGGTTTTGCCACGGCCGCCTCTATATTTGAGGCTATCGGAATACCCACGATTGCGGCGTTTGATGCAGGAAATATTTATCATGTTGTACATGACCTGATTTTCAAATATCCGACAAAAGAAATCATTATCGGTGCGGATAATGACTGGGAAAGCCAGCGCAACACCGGATATGAAACCGCAAAAAAGGTGGCTATGGATTATCACATACGTGCAATCGTGCCACAAAACCTAAAAACAGGGATGAGTGACTGGAATGATATTTCATGTCAATACGGTCCAAACGAAATAGTAAACCAATTCAAGAAAGGAGATGTTTTATGACAGATATTGTAAATACTTCAAACAATGTGCCACAAATCATAGATTCTGGGTTTAAAATTTACACAATGAGCAAATTTATGGAAACGAAATTAAAGCCATTGGTTTATTTAATTGACCCATTGGTGCCTGAATGCGGGGTCAGTTTGCTTTATGCTGAACGTGGTGCAGGCAAAACCTTTATGGCACTATCTTTGGCTTGTGCTGCGGCTTCTGGATTTGATTTTCTGAATTTTAAAGTGCCTGCACCATGTAAAGTATTGTATATAGACGGTGAAATGGATGCTCGTGAAATTCAAAGCCGTTTATCTTTAC
>JAZSAG010000040.1:0-33013 GCA_045601765.1 Candidatus Enterousia sp.
CTTGTGCAATATTGTTGTTTTTTATTCCGATATCATTGTACTGTTTACACAAGAAGAATTATACAGCGTCTTTTATGCTTGCGTTAAGCCCAATTATAATATCTTTAATTGATTCTTTGCTTGGAACTTTGCTGTATCATTATGCAAAATTTTAGTCTATTTAAATGGTGTTCAAATATATTGTGCATGATTATAAAGGTAGAGCATCATTGATGAAATTAGCTAAATCAATTTTATGTATTTTGGGATGGGTATTGCTATTATGTTTATCTTTTATAGCAATACTGGTTCCAATTTCCGAATTACGATATGTTTTTACTATGGCTCCATATCCATATATGTTGTACGGAGAATGCTGTAAGTTTATTGAATTTATAGGGGGGGTGGAAATACGCACAATTTATTATGTTGTCTTGTTGTTAATATATTTGCTTATACAGTTATCGTGTTTATTGGAATATATAAGGGAGCAAGGCATAAATATATTCAATCTTGTATTTTGCTTTCCATACCAGTTGTTATGGAAATTGTGCTAAATTTACTCTCTTACTTTAATACAAAGATAAGACACTTATCTTGTGCATATGGCAGGAACCATCAAAAGAAAGCAATACATATGGGCGGTTTTTCTTGAATTTTTATCGTTTTTGTGGTATAATAAATTTACATTCAATGGGCGACTTTTTGTCGTCTTTTTTAATTATCCCCGCACGGGGATTTTTTCGCAGCAAAACAATAAATATAAAACCATATAAACCAACACAAGAAACAAGAGAAAACAAATCCGAAAATTTGGAACATGGGGGTAAAGACGTGAAATTTGAACAGGCGTATAACAAACTAAAAGAGCGCGAAGGCGGATATACCGACGGTAAAAATCAAAAAAAAGACGAACCTACAAATATGGGAATCAAACAAAGTACATTGGACAGATATTCTGCCAAGTACCCAGAAAAATATTTGCCGTCTGATGTTAAAAATTTAAGTGAAGCACAAGTTAAAGAAATATATAAATCAGAGTATTGGGATAATACAAGAATTCCAGAAATCAAAAACGACAGAATACGTGATGCGGTTTTTGATATGAATGTGATGGGTGGAGCAGGAAAAGTTGTTCAGTGTGCATTAAATTCTTTCTTGGGCGCAAATTTAGTTGTTGATGGGGCTATAGGCAGTGAAACAATTAAATCTATAAACGCAATTCCTGATAGTGCAGTCAACGAATTTATGATCGCACTAAAATCAGAAAGAATAGATTACTTAAAGGGGACTCCAAACTGGGAAACGGCAAAAAACGGTTGGTTGAAAAGGACCAATAAATACTAATTATTGTCTAATCCAAATACCTTCAAGTGTTGCCTGCATACCACAAAAAGCACTAAATGAGTCTGCATTAACATAATGCAGACTCATTTTATCTTCTGAGTCCATTTGAAACAATATACCAACAGAAATAAAATATTCTGTATCTGTGTCTCTGTCATATTGATATTTTTTGCCTTTATATTCCGCATTATTGCCTGTTATTTCAATCTTTCCTTCGACATCGCAAATGTGTAAATCGTACCAAGATTGCAACTTAAAATTGCATGATATATCATCACAGTTAAAAATTTCCATCATGCCACCTAAAACGGCATCTTGGGCATTTAGTTGCCACTTTCCAGCCCACTTTTGGTTTGTATCTTCACATCTTGCCGACTGATGAATCAGCATACAAGAACATAAAATGTATATAAAAAAGCGCACATTTCTAATCATCTATATGTATTATATTGCTATGTCTGATGGGTGTCAATTATGAAAAATTAGGTTGTACAAATGCAATTGATGTCGTCGCATTTATCCCGATGATTGAGCCACACTGTGGGTGGCAAGAATCTGGACGTTGAATACATGAAGTTGCATCTGCGGCACTATCTATGTATTGGATAAAATTATCCCGCATGCTTTCATGGTTTTGTCTATATTTTGTTGTTATTATTTCTAATACAACTGTCTTATAGCAGACTGTATGCGTTCTATGGTTGTATTGGCGCGTTTGCTGGCATTTTCGTATTCTGTGTCGCAATTTTTTTCATCGCAATATAATCAAAGGTCGCGAAAGCGGCATGTGGCAACACAGCAAGCATATAAGAAATAAACAATAACTTATTCATACTGGAAATATTATTTAGATATATGTTGATAGTCAATAATATTACACACAGATTGTGATGATTTTTCAATTCATGGTGGGCGGGTTCCAGGTTCGGCGGACTGAATTTTATTATCCCAAACTGTTAGAAATGCGAAACGGCAAAAAGCACTAAATTGTTTCAATGATATATCCGGCGGCCTTGGCGGCATCTTGGAACGCGCCCCAGCAATCACGATCGCCCGGCATTGGGTTGCCCCAGTTCGTATTTACAACAAATTTTATGTCATCTGATGATGTAATAGGGCGGTCCATATTAAAACGTATGCCCAGTTCCTGGGGAACCTGGTCCAGTATCATAATGCAATCGTTCTGGTATCCGCGACCCGTTGCGTCATTGTCACGCACACCACCGAATATATTTTTTATTTCTGCGTATGTATGGTTGTTGGCATATGCCCTGATAACCTGGAAAACAGTTTCTGATTTAAACAACAGTTTATTTTTATCACGCGGAAAAGTGGAACCATCTGGGTATACAATTCTGTGTTGTCTGACGCGTTCGGGCTGTGGCATATCTGAATCCTTTTTTTATTTATTCTTGTATGTGATATATAATCACGTTATCACAAATTTCAAGCGAATAATACAAACAATATGAATGTAATTTAAAAATACTTGACAAAATAGTGTGTTTGTTTACAGTGTTCGGTGTGATGTCTACAGAATTACAAAGATTGAATTTTGCAACTGTTATCCGTTATGCGTCTGATTTTTATCGCGTGTTGGACGCTAATCGCGATCGTCTAATACCTTATTTTTTCTGGGCGTCTAAGCGGACTACGCCGGATTTTGCGCAAAGTCTTGCGTTTTTGCTTATCAGTTTATTTCAGTCCAAGATTAAATATATCCAACATAAAATTTATGCCACGCCGTATCACGAGTATTTTATCGTTTTAAACCAAAACAAAGTCGCGGGCATGATAGGTCTGGATAAAATAGACCATTTTTTGCATGATGCCGAGGTATGGTATTGGTTGTCCAGTAATGACGAGGGACATGGTATTGCCACAAATGCACTAAAACAGATTGAAGAGCATTCATCAACGGCACTGAATTTAAATTCTTTGTATGCATGTGTTGTACGTGATAATGAACGATCAAAAAAAATGTTAGAACGCAATCAGTATGAAATTACAGATATAAAGTATAACGTTCCGATATCTGATCGCAACCGCAGAATTGTAGACATGTTGCATTACAGAAAAAAACTGGAACGATAAAACATGCTATTTAATTTGACATGTGGCGGTGGGCAAATGTATAATACGGGCATGAAAAAGTTAATATCATTTTTAATGTTGTGCGCCATATTATTGGTTTCGGGATGTGGTGTTAAGTCTGAATTGGTTCGCCCAGACGGCAGTTTTCCGCGCGATTATCCGATATATTAAATTTTGTTATAAATATTTTATATTTTTATGCATTTTATGCTTGCACGAATCGTATAAATATTACTAGTATTCCATATCAACTTTTACCACAACAGGGGGCTTGCCGTGATTACAGGGATTGGAATAGATTTAGTTGAATGTGGCCGTTTCTTAGATTGGTCTGCATTTAAAAAACAGCGTATTTTTACCAAAAAAGAATTAGAATATGCAGAAAACGATAATGCGAATTCTGAAAAGCACTTGGCGAATTTCTGGGCCGCGCGCGAGGCTTTTTTAAAGGCCGTTGGTACGGGCTTTGGCGAAGATATTGCATTTTCTGATGTTTCTGTGACGCATGATGATGCGGGCAGGCCGGAATTATTGATTACTGGTGGTGCCAAGGTTGCCTTGAAAGAACGTGCCGGCGCCAACGCAAATGTCTTGTTGTCGATTACCGACCAAGATGATTATTGCGCCGCAATGGTTGTAATTGAATCTAAATAAAGACCGACATTTGTCGGTTTTTTATTTCGTTCGCAGACGCCATATGTCAAAATTGTTATCCGCGCAAAAAGTATGGAAATGGTGGGCATACAGGACGGCGCCCTCTGATGGGTTTCCCCGTGGCGCCTAAATCCAGCGCGTCTACCAATTTGCCCAACACATGCGTGTTGTGCCGCTTCGCAGACGCCATATGTCAAAATTGTTATCCGCGCAAAAAGTATGGAAATGGTGGGCATACAGAGACTCGAACTCTGATGGGTTTCCCCACTGGAACCTAAATCCAGCGCGTCTACCAATTTCGCCATATGCCCATTTTTTACAACTTTTTGTATTTTATTATAAAAAATACTTGATTTCCAGTAAAATTTAACCTAAAATCGGACGCAGAATAATAAGCAGAATAATATAAGAGGCAATAAAATGGCATCTAAAAAAGGCAGTAAAGAAGTTGTGCAATTAAGAAACAACGAAACAGGTGAATTTTATATCACAACTAAAAATACCAAGTCTGAAAATACAGCGGGTAAAATGAAGTTCCGTAAATACGACAAAAAATTGCGCAAGCATGTTATATTTACAGAAGCGAAAGTGTCACACTAAAATTGCACTTTTGGTAATATTTGGATTCAAAAAATTCCCCGTTTGGGGAATTTTTTGTGCATAAACGTGTGTTTTTTTTGTAAAAATATGCGGTTTTGTATAAAAAATTATGCAAAACGCTTGACTTTGGTGTGTAAATACATATAATTTGCATAAACTTTTCGCCAAATGGTGAAAACAGTAAACAATAAACACAAAACACAAGAGAAAGAAAATGAGCGATTATGCAATCTTTCAAACCGGTGGCAAACAATATCGCGTGGCAACAGGTGATATTATCAAGGTTGAAAAACTGAATGCCGAAGGTACGGTTGAATTTGACCAGGTTTTAATGGTTGGTGACAAGGTTGGTACACCATTTATTGACGGTGCCAAGGTTGTCGCAGAAGTTGTTGAACAGAAACGTGCTGATAAAATTTTGGTGTTCAAGAAAAAACGCCGCCAAAATTACCGCCGCACAGCCGGTCATCGTCAGTATATTACTGTTTTGAAAATCACAGAAATCAAAGCATAAGGGGGCAGAACTATGGCACATAAGAAAGCTGGTTCGGCATCAACGAACGGACGCGACTCAGAAGGACGCAGACTGGGTATAAAAAAGTCTGGTGGCAGTCGTGTTATCCCAGGCAACATCATCATTCGCCAACGTGGTACAACGGTACATCCTGGCTTGAATGTTGGTATGGGTAAAGATCATACAATCTTTGCTAAAATTGCTGGTATTGTTAAATTCAAAAAAGGCAATGGCGACAGAAGAACAGTTTCCGTTGTCCCAGCAGACACAGAAGCAAAATAAAAATTCCCCCGATTGGGGGATTTTTTTGTTCTAAAAATATCTTGCGATAAATCCTAAAATCAGATATAATGTGAATGTCACTGGGAACATCCGGTGATGGGGTGTGACTACCCGTTCCATAGCGTCAGAAATGATGAAATTTGGCGCACACGTTGTGCCGTTTTTTATTCATAATGGCGAAAAACTCCTGACCCAAAAATGGTCAGGAGGGCTGCGAATATATTGAATAAGCACACAATTCTATGGATTGTAGTCAACCTCCTGACCACTGTTTTAATCGGTGGTTTTGTTTTTACAAAACCACAAATGGAAAGAAAAGGGGGAATCCATGAAAAAGATTTTGTTTTTATCCAGTGCGCTGATAATGACGGTATGTGGCGCGTTCGCAGAAGACGTGGCACCAACCCCAGATAAAAAAATCACCGGTGGGGCGGGCACGTGTACGGTTGACGTCCTGGGCGTGTCCGATAATAACGCGACGGCAAACACAATTGCGACATGGTCGCTGAACAGTTATGAATGCAGCCCTGGTCAATACCTGGATGAAACGACACTGAACTGCATCGAATGCCCAACCGGGTCATATTGCCCCGGCGGAACCTTTACGGTCGAGGCAAATAACAGTAAAACCGCATGTCCCACCGATTATACATCGGTCGCCGCCGCCACCGCTGAATCCGAATGCTATATGGGGTGTGAATTGGTGTGTGGCACAAACGCCGCATGCCCACCGCATTCCAATAATTGTACACACAGTGAATTTAAAACCTCCGGCCGGCAATACGTAGACGCCACATGCAACGCATACCCAAGTGTTTGTCCCATCGCAGATTTGCAGTGCGACACGGGGTATACGAAAATTACAAAGTCTTCATTGGATATATATAAGTTTACAAGAACATTTATAGGGTCAGACATTGAAGGAACCGCGCTTTCTTGTATGTTAAATAATACAGATGAAACAGATGGTACGCATTATATAAATGATAGTATTATTCCAGACAATTTTGTCAATGATTGTGATTTTTTGGCCCCTGGGCAAGTTGCGATGATTTCCGCAGATGGCGCATTGGTATATCAGGTCACCATAAATAATTATAACCCCGATACTGTTTCTGGGGTAAAAAGTGTTACATACCCAGAAGAATCCGGTTGTGATCATGAAGGTTGCATAATGTTAACAGAAAAATATTTAGAAAATGCTAATTTTACGCCCGGTACTGACGGCGATTATGTATGGGCAACGTTAAAATACGATGCAATTGTAAATAATTACAAATCAGAAATATTGAACAAAGCCCTGGCGGAATATTATGCCAGTGGAACTTTATCATCGGCAACCCAGGCCATATTGCAACAAAATTTATCTGACAAGTCTATGCTGCTTTTACAGAATTTATTACAAAATGCGAATTACGTGACCCAAGATCAGTTAAAGGACGCATTTTATGCAGCGATGTTTTCAACCATGGATAAAATAGAAACAAACTTACCCTGGGTATCAATAGAAGGAATAGAAAATACAGATATAAAACAAATTCCAATGGCAGGGCTTATAGCTATCACACAGGCATTCCAAATGAGATGGAATGAAGTAGCCCCAGATGCCATTGTTTCAGGATGCGCGGCGAATACAATCAATATTGACTGGAATCCGGATAATGGTGGTGAACATACCCAGAATATGTGTTATTATGACGGTGCGGTTACATTACCATCTGACCCAGTGCGCCCAGGCTATACATTTATGGGATGGAAGTTGGTGGACGGTACCACAACCGAGTAAAGAAAACAGTTTTCATGTCCCTTCATCCCCCGTGTCGGGGGATTTTTTTTGTTCGTTATAAAAGAAATTAAACACTCCTGTCATCCTGGGGCTTGTTCGGGCCCCGCAAAAATGAAATTTTCTTTCCTTTGTCATCCTGGGGCTTGACCCCAGGACCCAGGTTTGGCCTTAGTATTACTTGCACCCAACGTGGTATTTTGTTCGGTTCGTAATATGAAAACTTAAAACCTTGTCATTGCGAGGGGGTGCACCCCCTCGCAATGACAAGGAAAAAAATCATCCTGCATTCACTAACCACTAACACTAACACTAATCACTATTATCAAAAAGCAGAATGCCCCCCGCCTGCGCGGGTGAAAAATAATCGTTTATTATTTGCCAAATTTACCACTGCGTGGAAATCCAACCGGCACTGTGCGGCCCTGGGATGCGCGTTTTGCGCGCCATGGTGACCAATCTTCCATTTTTGTTGTCCCGCGCCCTGTGGTCCAACCAAAACCGTTTTCTGCATCAAAGAACATTATATCCAAAACATATGTTCTTTCCGCATTGTATTTCTGCAAAATTACGCCTTTGCCACGTGACATTTCCGGAATTTCAGATGTCGCGAATATCAGCAACTTATCATTTGACCCAGACATTGCGATTGTGTCGCCTGTAACCTTGATACACATGTGTGCCGGATTTTTTGCATCAACATTCATTACCTGTTTGCCGTTCTTGGTTTGGGCCAAGCAACATTCCCCAGATATAATAAATCCATTTCCATGACGTGATACCAATAAATACTTTGCGTTCATATCCAATACAAATGCATGTACGATATCTTCGTCTGCGCCGATATCTGCCATCATACGCACAGATTCACCAAAACCGCGTGCAGACGGTAATTCATTTGCCGCCAACGTAAACATTTTCCCAGACGCCCCAAACAGATTAATTTTGTCTGTGGACATGGCATGGAATGCATAATGTAATTCGTCGCCTTCTTTGAATTTTACATCCAACGCACCTAAATCCAGGTGACCTTTGGCCGCGCGAATCCAACCCATATTTGACAGTATGATTGTCAGTGGTTCTTTTTCAATAAACTCGTCTGCGTTTACAACAATTTCTTCTGTTTGTTCCGCCCATGTTGTTCTGCGGCGACCCAATGTTGTCTTTTTATCAAATGTCTTTTTAATATCGCTGAACCAGGCCTTTAATTGGTCGTTTTGTGCATCTTCACTGGCCAACAGTGCCTGTAATTGTTCCTGTTCCGCGCGCAGTGCCGCATCTTCGCGTTTGATTTCCATTTCTTCCAGTTTGCGCAGTGAACGCAGGCGTGTGTTCAATATTGCCTCTACCTGAATTTCTGTCAGGTTAAATTCGCCCATCAAGACAGATTTTGCATCGTCTTCATTTCTGATTATTTCAATAACCCGATCCAGATTTAAATACACAACCAACAACCCGCCCAAGATTTCCAATCTGCGTGCGATGTTTGCCAATCGCCAATTTGTCCGACGACACAGCACAGATTTTTGGTGCGCGATAAATTCACGTAACACGTCACCAATCGGCATTACACGTGGTGCGCCCTTGGAATCAATGACGTTAAAGTTCATGTTAAACCGATATTCTAAATCTGTCATCGCAAACAGGTGCGCCATCATTTTGTCCGCAGGTATATTGCGTGATTTTGGTGTTATAACAATGCGCACATCCGTTGTTGATTCATCAATAATATCGTCAACCAATGGTAATTTTTTTGCATCAATCAACGTTGCAATTTGTTCGACCAACTTTGATTTGATAATTCCGTATGGTATCTCGGAAATCACCACCTGCCATCCACCGCGTTCCAGGTTTTCAATTTCCCAACGTGCGCGAATACGAAATGCACCGCGACCTGTTTCATAGTTCTTTACAATTGTTTCAAAACTGTCAATTAAAATACCGCCGGTTGGAAAATCAGGCCCAACCATTTTCTTTATAATTTGTGCGGTTGTTGCGTCTGGTTTATCCACCACCAGGTTTAATGCGTCACAAACCTCGGCCACATTGTGTGTTGGGATGTTTGTTGCCATACCCACCGCGATACCCATTCCCCCATTGGCTAACAAATTTGGAAATGCGCCCGGCATGACCACAGGTTCCATTGTCGTGCCGTCAAAGTTTGGCATCATATCAACACTGTTTTCGTCCAGACCCTCCATAATCAGCATGGCGGCCTCGGTCATTTTTGATTCTGTATAACGGTATGCCGCCTGGGGGTCGCCGTGAATATTACCAAAATTTCCCTGGCCATCAATTAACGTATAACGAACGGAAAAATCCTGGGCCAGACGAACCATCGCGTCATACACAGACGAATCCCCGTGCGGGTGATAGTGACCCAATACGTCCCCAACAACGGTTGCGCATTTACGAAATGCGGCATTTGGCGACAATTTTTGTCGTAACATGGAATATAAAATTCTGCGATGTACAGGCTTTAACCCGTCGCGCACATCGGGCAGGGCACGTGATACAATCGTACTGACCGCGTAAGACAAATAACGTTCAGATAATGCATCTGATAACTGTTGTGAATCAATATTTTCGATAATTTCTTTAACCATAGCAGTAAAAATTTAAAACATTTCGCAAAAAATAACAACTAAAAAAAATCCCCCAAATGGGGGATATGGTCTTTATATCAGTTTACCCATTGCGACGGCTGTATCACACATGCGGTTTGAAAAGCCCCATTCGTTATCATACCACGCAGTCACATGTACCAATTTGTCGCCCAGTACCTTGGTCTGGCCGGCATCAAAGACAGAACTGTGCGCGTCATGTGTAAAGTCAATTGATACCAATGGCGCATCGTTATATCCAAATGTTGCAGACTGGGCATCGTGCATTGCGTTGTTGACTTCTTCGACCGTTGTGGCGTTTGCCAGATTTGCAACCAATTCAACCACGGATACATCTGGTGTTGGAACGCGTATCGCCATCCCGTCCAGTTTTCCCGCCAATTCTGGTAATACCAATCCGATTGCCTTGGCGGCACCGGTACTGGTTGGAATCATAGACAGATTTGCCGCACGTGCACGACGAAAGTCTTTGTGGTTTTTATCCAATAATTGTTGGTCGCCTGTGTATGCATGCACCGTTGTCATCCATCCTGATATAATACCAAATTTATCATTTAATACCTTGACCACCGGTGCCAGGCAATTCGTTGTACAGGATGCATTAGAAACGATTAAATCATTTGGGGTCAATGTATCTTGGTTTACGCCATATACAATTGTTTTGTCTGCCCCCGCAGATGGTGCAGATACCAACACACGTTTCGCCCCGGCGTCCAGATGAACACGTGCCTTGTCTGCAGCGGTAAATATACCTGTGCATTCCATAACGACATCAATACCCATTTCGCCCCATGGCAAATTCACAGGATCGCGTTCCGCCAGGCATTTAATACGTTGATTCCCAACGACTATGTAATCGCCATCCAGTTTGACATCCATCGGCAAATTACCATGAACTGAATCGTACTTTAACAGATATGCGTTTTGTTCGGCAGGTGCCAAATCGTTCACCGCAACAAATTCAATATCATCACGTCCGGATTCCAGTGCCGCGCGTAATACCAGGCGACCAATACGACCGAAACCGTTAATTGCAACTTTTATTTTTGACATATATTTTTCCTTTCTGTTATAAATTGGACAGGTTTATAATATCACTGAATTTTATAAAAATACAATATTTTATTTACAAATGTCGGTCTTGGTTTATAATCATGTCACAATGAAAGACACCGCATACATTATCACAGGCCCCACCGCGTCAGGCAAATCTGATTTTGCCCACAGATTGACACAGGCCGTCAACGGTGTGATTATAAACTGTGACAGTGTGCAAATTTACCGTGATATTGAAAACATTTCGGCCAGTCCATTTGCAAATCGGGCATTGTCGGACAGTATTGATGGTGTGCCGTATAAATTATTTTCTGTGTTGCCATTGTCTGAACAAATCAGTGTCGCAGATTACTTGCGCATGGCGCAGACTGAATATGATAATGCGACGCGGTCTGGACGGCCCTCGATATTTGTAGGTGGAACGGGTTATTATATAAATGCACTGATAAATGGTATTTCGCCAATGCCGGATATTAGTGATGAAAATCGTGCTCGTGCCCGTGAATTGGTGGCGCGTGATATTGTTGCGGCCCGAAAATTATTGCCTGATGATTTTACCGCCATGGACCCACAACGTGTTGCCAGGGCACTGGAGGTCTTTTTTGAAACAGGACATCATTTATCAGAATTTCAATCTGCACCGCGCGTTGGTGCGGTTGTCCCAAATGCAAAGCGTATTTTAATTTGCCCACCCACAGATGTTTTGCGTGAACGTATTGCATCGCGTATACCGCAAATGGTGTCATCTGGGGCATTGGATGAGGCGAAAAATATAATTGCCCAGGGTTGGAATCCAGAACGTGCAATTGGTGCCATGCAATTATGTTCATATCTGCGTGGTGAAAAAACATATGACGAATGTGTATCTGATTGGATAAATAAAACGAATCAGTATGCAAAACGTCAACGCACATGGTTTCGCACTCAATTTACACCGGATGTCATAGTGGACACGGTGGGGTCTGATGCGGATGTAAACATCGTGTTTTGATATAGTTGCATAATAATCTTGAAAAAAAATTGAAATAAGATAATAATCCTGTTGCCAGGTCGCAAGATTTGGCAGACACTGTTAGTAAAGAAGGGGCTTAATCACCCCGTTGTTACTGATGCAGATGCATTACTGGCCCTAACAAGGTCCCGACATTTTTGTCGGGAAGTCGTTGTCATATAATACCTATTTTATAGGGAAAGCAACGAGGTCTTTGTAATAACGGACTGATTAACTTCCCGACACTACTAACCAGTGGTGTCTTTTTTTATAACAAAAAAACAAGAGGGAAGTTATGTTAAAAATCACAAGAATATCTAATGTCGGGTTATTTCTTTGTTTGTTATGTACATCTGTTCATGCGGGTCCTTTCAGCAGTAAACAAAAATTGGGCGATTTAATGATGGTTATGAGTCCTGCATACGCATTTGGAATGACTGTTATGGCAAATGATTGGGCCGGCAGTTTGCAGTTGGCGGAATCTGTCGCAATATCCCAGGTCGTCAGTGAAGGCATAAAATCTTTGGAACTGGAAGAACGTCCCAATGGCAGTGATAAAAAATCTTTTCCCAGTGGACATTCCGCAGGTGTGTTTTCAGGTGCGATGTTTGTTCATAAACGATATGGATGGAAACCTGCATTGATTCCATATGCGATGGGTTTGGTAACGGGGTGGAGTCGTGTTCATGCCCAGGCACATTATTGGCATGATGTTTTGGCTGGTGCGGCAGTTTCTGCATTATTTACATGGATATTGGTTGATGAGTATTTACCAAGTGGTGTTTCTGTTGCAGCGGATACAAATTCGGTTAGGGTTGGATATTCTACGAAATTCTAAAATAAAAAACGTATCAAAATGATACGTTTTTTATTTTATCTGTCTTGTTTATACGTGGCGGCTTCTGCGAATATGCCACGCACTTGGTTACTAATATCTGCATCGTGCTTTTCTTGTTCGGCTTTTCTTTGACGTTTTCTTTTATCGCGTTCTTTTTTAAGTGCGCCAGGTTTGTCTTGCAAGGCTTGTCTTTTTTCGTGTGCGGCCATCAAATTTTTTATATAAGGGTTTTCGTCCCACAAAACGTTTTTTAATCTTGAAAATTCATATTTACGTACAGGGCGACCTTTTTTTCCCTGGGCGGTGTATTTTCTGGCGGTAAATTTTGCTAAATAATCAGCCATCTCACTTATCATCGGGAATAAATAACTAAGGCTTGTATTTTGTATCCCGCGAATATATGTTTTTGTCCACAGTATCAAATCGTCTTCTGCCGTGATAGAGTATGGAATTTCTGTACGCCACGCATTTTTGACTTCATTGTACGTCATATATGAAGTCCCATATTTTTCAATTGCCTTTATGCTGATTGTCAGCGCAAACCCCGCAAAATCCATTTGTTTTGCGCGCGGTTTATGTGTACGCTTTACTATGTTTGGCATTGGTCCCCCGTTTTTTATATTTATTACTTATGATAATATAACACAAAAACACGGTTTGTCAAGGTTTATGATATTTTCTTACTTTTTAATTTTTTATATTCTGCCCAGATTATAGAATCAATCTGTGTTTGGCGCATTTTTCTTGAAAAAGCGGTACAGTTTTTGATTTCCGTGCTAAGAGGCCCCCAGCCAGCGTATTCCCAGTCAATTATGCCGACAATATTCATATTTTTTTTATCAATCAGCATATTGTTGCATATATCGTGATGATTCCAACCATCGCCATCATCAGTTTTTAAATCGTTTATTTCTGGGACGTTGCTGTTATGCATTATGTATATAAAGCGTGCCAATTGTCCGGCGATTTTTTGTTGATTATTCGTAATTTTGCGTTGTGACATTCTGTTCAGGTTTGTCCCGCGTATAAAGTTATACCTGTAAAAAGTCATCCCATCAGATTCCAGTATATCAATTTTTGGTATTTTAACAGGGACAATATTTTCAAATGCATCGGTTATACGTTTTTCGCGTATGATTTTGTCATTTTGTACGTTTGCGTCAAAGAATTTGCGAATTTTGCACACGTATTTTTTGTTTACTATAAATCCTATATTCCAACCGCCTTTGATAACGCGAATATGTTTAAATTCTGATTTTGGGATAACCCGGCGCAGGGCATTAAATTTTTTGCGATAATCATACAGTTTTTCGCGTCTGATACGTTGACGGACATTTTTATTTGGTATAAATCCAACCAGAAAATCACATACTTCGAAAAACAGTCGCCACATAGTAACCCATACCTTTGTTAAAATATATATAAATGGTATTGAAAATTTAGAAAAAAACAAGTACTTTATGGGTATGTTTACATCTGGCACAATTGTAAAAGTTTTAATTGCGAATATTCCAAATTCTGGGTATGACTATCGCCTGACGTGTGATGCAGACATTGGCACGTTTGTCAGTGTGCGTGTTATGAACAGGTTGTGCAACGGTATTATCTGGGGGCCGGGCGACAGCAATCTGGACACGGCCAAGATAAAAGATATATCCATGGTTCATGACGCTAAGATGTCTGTGGCGGATATGCAGTGGATTAAAAAAATGTCAGATTGGACCCTGATACCATTGGGGATGGTGTTGCGCTTAATCATAAATATCCCAGACGCATTTTCGCCGCCACCAATGGAACAGTTATATGCATTTGATTTTGATGCCAACGTGCGCATGACCCAAAACCGATTGGCGGTAATGGACGCGTTTTCGTCCAATGATAATGAACCGATGACCGCGTTTGATGTTCAAAACATTGCGCGGGTCAGTTCATCTGTTGTTCGCACATTGGTCAAGAACGGCACATTAATACCCGTGGCGCAAATTCCCAAACGCCAAGATGAATTTGTATATAAATATCATGATGCGGGCAATATAACGCTAAATTCGGCCCAGTCTGCCGCCGCCGCGTCTATTTCATACGCAATATCGAACGGTGGTTTTTCTGTGCATTTATTGGACGGTATCACCGGCAGTGGTAAAACCCAGGTATATTTTGATTCTGCGTGGCGCGCGTACAGTGCCGGCAAAAGTGTATTATTGATGATGCCTGAAATTGCATTAACGGCCCAGTTTATGTCGCGGTTTAAATCGCGTTTTGGCGCACCACCTGTGGTCTGGCACAGTAATTTAACCGCGTCGCGTCGTCGTGCAATTTGGCACGGGGTATTGTCTGGCAAGATAAAAATGGTTGTCGGTACGCGCAGTGCACTGTTTTTGCCATGGACCGATTTAGGACTGATTGTGATTGACGAAGAGCACGACACATCTTATAAACAAGAAGATATGGGCAATTATCACGCGCGCGACATGGCGATTTTGCGCGCCAGTATTGCAAAAATCCCCGTGGTTTTGGCCAGTGCCACCCCATCTGCGGAAACATTAGAAAATGTAAATTTAGGCAAATATAAACGCCTGGTGTTGACGTCGCGCTATGGTGGTGCCCAGTTACCGACAATTTCCGCTGTTGATTTGCGTGCACATAAACCCGAACCGTATATGCACGACGGCACCGAAGAATCTGGTTTTTTATCGGCGCCACTGTGTGATGCGATTGATGAAACATTGTCTGCGGGCCATCAGGTAATGTTGTTTATAAACCGACGTGGTTTTGCACCTATTGTCCAGTGTAATAAATGTGGATGGGTTGCGTCATGCCCAGATTGCAGTGTTGGCATGACATATCACCGCCGAATTGGTAAATTGTTGTGCCACATGTGTGGTCGCACGTCACCCATGACGACCAAATGCCCAGATTGTGGTCATGATGTCGCAATGCGCGGGGTGGGTTTGGAAAAAATAGAACAAGAGATCCACTCACGTTTTCCATCTGCGAATACGGCCCTGGTATCCAGTGATACAATCACATCGCGCCAGTCCTTGGAACGTATTGTTAATGATATGGAGGCCGGCAAAACAGACATAATAATCGGAACGCAAATTCTGGCCAAGGGTCATCATTTTCCAAACCTGACCTTGGTTGGTGTGGTCGACAGTGATATGGGATTGTTTGGCACAGATTTTCGTGCCGCCGAACATACTTTTCAGCAATTATTCCAGGTTGCCGGCCGTGCCGGTCGTGGTGATGCACCGGGGCGTGTTTTATTACAAACATATCAACCTGAACATCCGGTTATAACGGCAATATGTAATGGTAATCGTGATGAATTCATGGAAATGGACATGAATGGGCGCCGTTTGGCACAAATGCCCCCGTATGGCCAACTGATTGCGATAATCATAGAAGGCAGCAAGGAATCCACACTGCAAAAATATTGCGCAGATTTGGCGGCGGCGGCACCGAATATTATTGGTGGTCGCATTATGGGCCCGATTACGGCGCAAATATATCAGGTGCGTAATTGGTATCGTATGCGCTTTTTGGTTGCCGGCGGTCGCAATGCGTCCCTGCAACCGATTGTGATGCGGTGGCTGTCGCGAATTAAACAGCCCGTGAACATACGTGTCAAAATAGACGTCAACCCAATGAATTTTATGTAAATAACGACTTAAAAAAAACCACTTGGGGGATTTTAGGGACGGGAAACTGATTATATTCATATTCACAAAATTCACGATTAGCAAAAAAAATGAATTAGAATGATTTAGATGCACGTGGTGCCGGCAACGTAGTGTACAAATGTTACATGAGTTACCGGCAACGCGGGCAGATGAATTATTATAATTTATTTTACTCCACCAACTTCCAACCCATAAATGTGTACCCTGGGCGCACTGGGTCGGATGGCAATGTAACCGGTCCATCGTATATACACATATTTTGTGTTGACGCGTCACCATTATCCGGATTCCAATCAATATTGATTATATTGTTCGCACAATACGGAACTTCTGCGTCTATATATTGCAGCAATGTATCACCATCAGCGTCATCCATGTCAAAAAATGCTACCATAGATAAAATGGTGCTGATTGGAGCTCCAATGCCAACAGCAAGTGCGAGTTCGCCACTAGCCTCATCAGGGTTGGCCCATGGCATATTCGTCGAAATCTGTTCCAAGGTTTTAATATATACAGACATAAACTCCGTCATTTGTGCTTCGGATGAATTTGTACCAGATTGTATTTGTTCCAACAGTGTCTGTAGCTGTAACCATGCGTCCTGGGGTAAATTTGTCTGTAATGCATTTAATGTATCATTTGACAATGAACCGGTGGATTGAAACTCGCTAAATGCATCCGTTAAAACGCGCGTAGCAATTGTTGGTATACCGATTTTGGAAATAGTTACCCACAAAATAGCACTTTCTTTATCGGCATGTATCCCCGGTGTAAAATTTGCATCAGGTAAATATATAAAATGGTCGGTCATGTTCGCCATTCCTTGGTATTCTTGAAAAATCACACCGGGTGTATCCGGCCCATAGGTATTTATGGTCGATTCTGCGGTAATCACATAATTGTCTACCTGTAATAAAGAAGTCCCAGCCGGAATAATTTCGCAATCATTAATATCATTCTCTGGCAAATTTTTACCATTTGTTAAATCAAATCCACCTATCGTGCAATCTAGTATAACATTTTCAGCTGTTGGTCCAAATTTTGGCATAATTTCATATAAATTCATTGTTGATTTATGATAGCCAATATCGCACCCGAAGTCTGCAATGGGGCAGACACTTGGGTATGCGTTACATGTGGTGTCAACGTATTGACGGCCTGTGGTTGTAAATGCGCTGTGTACACAATTTTTTGAATGCGGTGGGCATTCCGCGTTTACGCTGCATGCCAATTCACAGCCCATGTAACATTCGGATTCTGCCGTGGCGGCGGCGTCTGATGTGTAATCGGCGGGGCAGGCATTTTTACTGTTGTTTGCCTCGACCGTGAATGTGCCGCCGGGGCAATATGAACCAACGGGACATTCGGTGCAATTCAGTGTCGTTTCATCCAGGTATTGACCCGCCGCGCATTCGTAACTGTTCAACGACCATGTAGCGATTGTGTTGGCCGTCGCGCCATCCGCCGATACGCCCAGTATGTCCACCGTACATGTTCCCGCGCCACCCGTAATTTTTTTGTCTGTGGTGGCAACGTCTTCTGCGAACGCACTGCACACGGTCATAATCAGTGCACTGGATAAAAACAAAATCTTTTTCATATCTCCGCCCCTTTCTTGCTGTTTGTGTGGTTTTGCAAAAACAAAACCACCGATTTGCATGGTGGTTGGAGGCTAGAAAACTATAATCCGGTATAGCGGGCTTATTCAATATATTCACCGCCCTCCAACCCACGGTTGGAGAATGTATTATCGTTCAAAACACTGAACGCCGGATTTCTGGGTTTTCTAGTCCCCATGATATCAAATGCCTTTGATATCAATCCTTATTCTACTAAAAATCAGTGTTCGCGACAAGTAAAAAAAACACCGCCGTTTCCGGCGGTATTTCCGAGTGTCCCGAAAGGAAGGAAAGGAGAAAAAGAAATTGGACACTCTAAACTTATGTTCTGGGGGCCAGAGTCCAGAGGAGAGAGAATGTAGGAGGGAGTCTGAACCTCTGGTCCCCACAGATGTTTTTGCATCTGGTCATCGGGTTTGATTCCTTTGACGATTCGAAATGTAATACATAAAAATCAATTTGTCAAGTATTTTGTCAAAAAAAATTTTCGTATATGTTTTTTAGGGTATTTTTATACATATTGTCCTAGGAAATGGTACTTGTTGTAATGCCCAGTTTTCTGGAATAAAATCAATGCAGGCTAGAAAAAAATAAAAGATTCTAGTGTGTAAAATAAAGGGAGAAAAAAATGACTCATGATGACGTCTGGCGTGCCATAGAACGATTCGCAACAGAACATGGTATGTCTTGTTCCGGCCTGGCAAAATGCAGTGGTCTGGACCCAACAACATTTAATAAAAGCAAAAGATGGTCCAAAGAAGGACAGCCCAGATGGCCATCAACGAACAGTATTTCCAAGCTTCTGTCTTCAACCGGGGCAAAAATTCAAGACTTTACCAAGTTTATTGATACCCCCGATTGCGGGCATGAATAATGTGTGCAATGGTTTCGACACCCCAAAACCACTGTGATTATGTCACGGTGGTTTTTTTTGTTGGACAATATGTGCCATATCGGGCATACTGTACGTATGTTATCAGGTATGCGCATATATACATCAGATAATTACTGGCGCCAAATACTGGGTGATTTGGGGGCGACTGTCACGGACGCACCCGGACATACGGATATAAATTTTGATAAATTAGATATTGCTGTGCCTGTGGCCGCCCCGGAATTAAAGGTTTTATTATTGGGGACGACTGATAATGACGATATTATTCATAAATTACTGGGCGTGGATGCTAAATTAACCCGACTGCAGAAAATGATAATCGCGTCACTGTATAAATCAGGCGGGATGACGGCCATGGAATTAAAGTGCGCATTGGGCTATGCACCTGATGCGGTAACACATACGGTTGATACTGCGATATATCAACTGCGCAAAATTTATGGACGCAGGTTTATAAAAAATGATGGCGGGGTGTATAAAATTGGCGAATTATAAATTACTTTCTTTTGATAAAATCCCCAGTACCCAAGATTATGCACATGAAATGATTTCATCTGGTCATGCAACAGATTGCACCGCAATATTGGCGGCCGCACAATCTGCGGGCCGTGGCAGATATCGCCGCACATGGGTGTCACACCATGGAAATTTGTATATCAGTTTTATTTTTAATTCCCCGGAACGTGATGCACGTCTGTCTTATGCGATTGCGGTTGCGGTTGCTGAAACGGTCGCATCGTTTGGTATTCATCCGACAATCAAGTGGCCAAATGATATCTTGGTTGATGGGAAAAAGGTCGCAGGTATATTGATTGAATATGCGGGCCGATTCGTTATTGTGGGAATTGGTATAAATGTGAATTCAAATCCGACCGTAGACAGGTATAAAACGACCAAGTTAGATAACTATTCTGAAATTCCAATGAATGAATTGCTGAACCGACTGATGCGTAACATAGATCGATGGCGGCGGGCTGATTTCCGCAGTGTACGTAATAGATGGACTGAATTGGCGGCATGCATAAACAGACCTGTAAAATATCGTGGTGAGGTGGCCCAATTAATCGGGATAAATGAAAATGGTGCATTGGTGCTAAGACAGGGAACTAAATATTTATTGGTATATGGTGATGAAATAGGTGAGTAAAAAAAATACCGGTTTTCTGCGGGTTTGATAATATGTACTTGACATTTATTTAAAAATATGGTAGTATATAACGCATAACAGGACAAATAGTAGCCACAACATAGTTGTGGATTTTTTTATTCCCCATGCATTGCGTGGGGTTTTTATTTACCAAGGAAAAAATGCTATGCAAATGACACTGATAAAAAATACAGATATGTCTGCAACATTGGCGTATAAAATTGCACGTGTTGTATATGCTCAAACTGGGGCGGCATCTTTGCCGGGGGTCGAAGCCCTGACATCAATGATAAAAAATCTGTCAGAAAAATCGGGTCGCAGTATAGAAAATATTATTTCTGATACAGAAATTTTTGATGTGCTGGATGAAAATTCACCTCAGCATTATCGTATGAATGTGCCTGCAAATAATCATGCGTTTCAAATGTGTGTGCGTGTTGCGTCACGTATGTTGGGTGGGGGACTGATTGATTCAACATTTGGTGCAACAAAATTTCACAGCGCAGATACATTGCCACAATGGTCGTTGGCGCGTGGATATATCGCAGACATTGATGGCATGTTGTTTTACATCTAGACGGAATTTATAAAATGAAAAGAATAATCAAAGGTGGATATCTGTCGGGATATCGCACATACATAATTTCTGGGGCCGGCATAGTATCTGCGATTGCGGCATACCTGGTCGGCGATACAGATTTATTTATAACATTGCAATCAATATTTACATTGGGCGGAATTTATTTTCTGCGCAAATCAAATGAAACCAAGGGGAAAAATAATGAATAACATTCCAGAAAAATTTCAAAATACAGATGGTACATTAAATTCTGATGCGTTGATAAAATCATATACAGAATTGGAAAAAAAGATTGGAACAATGGTATCTGTTCCATCATCAGACGCAGATGAAGATACGCGTAAAAAATTTAATCGCGCAATTGGTGTTCCAGAAAATGCGTCTGAATATCCGAAACATGATTTATATGATGATGAAAATTTACGTGAAAAATTTTTTGAAATAGGTTTGACTTCATCTCAGGTTGAAAAAATTTATAACATTGCGAATGAATTTTTATCACCATTAATATCTGATTTATATTCATTGCAAAATGAAACCAGTGCGGTTAATGAATTAAAAAATTTTTTTGGCGGCACAGAAAAAATGAACGATGCATTGCGTGCAATAAAAACGTTTGGTGAAAAGTTTTTACCACATGATGCATTCCAAGAATTATGCGCCACACCCCAGGGAATCCAAAGCATTTACAAGATGATGCAATCAATGGAACCAGATATTCAAACAGATAAAAATGAAACACAAAATTTAACGGATAGTGATTTGCGTCGCATGATGTGTGATCCAAAATATTGGCGCGATAATGATGCTGAATACATCAGAAAAATAGAAAACGGTTTTAAAAAATTATATTCAAAATAATTTTTTTTGCACTTTCTTCTTTACTAAAATTTATGTTTAGTATAAAATATAAAACAAGAACAAAAAAAGTTTGTTCTGTCCAAAACATAAAAGGAGAGAAGAATGGCATTCTTTTTTAAAAAATCAGCCGCTAAAAAAACAGCAGCTAAACCGGTTGCTGCAAAACCAGCTGCAAAAAAAGTAGCAGCAAAAAAACCTGTTGCGAAAAAGGCAGTTGCAAAACCAGCCGCGAAAAAAGTAGCAGCAAAAAAACCTGTTGCGAAAAAAGCAGTTGCAAAACCAGCTGCAAAAAAAGTAGCAGCAAAAAAACCTGTTGCGAAAAAAGCAGTTGCAAAACCAGCCGCGAAAAAAGTAGCAGCAAAAAAACCTGTTGCGAAAAAGGCAGTTGCAAAACCAGCCGCAAAAAAAGTAGCAGTTAAAAAAGCAGTTGCAAAGAAACCATGTGCTAAAAAAGCATGTGCAAAGAAAAAATAATATAGTCCCTGTTTTTTAATAGGGTTATTATTTTGTGGTCTGTGATTTGTCACAGACCACATTTATATTAAAATTATCAGTCGGATGATTGTGCACAGTCTGACTGATTTTTTTATTTATGGATAATCCAGATTTTTGGACCCAAAAAATATTTTGTTTTTTGGCGCAATTTTTTTGCATAACCAAAACACAAAATCAGACATACGCATACACATGCGTATTTAAATTAAATATTTTAACAAAGGATTTTTTATATGTCTGTTTCCATAGATAATGTCTTCGTAAAACAATTCGAGGCAGATGTTCATTTGGCTTATCAGCAAATGGGCACAAAACTGCGCGGTACAGTTCGCAGTAAATCAGGTGTTGTTGGTGCAACTACAACCTTTCAAAAGGTTGGTCGTGGCATCGCCAGCACAAAATCACGTCACGGTATTGTTCCTGTGATGAATTTAAATCATGAACCTGTTGAATGCTTGCTGCAAGATTATTATGCAGGTGATTGGGTTGATGCATTGGATGAATTAAAGATAAATATTGATGAACGTCGTGTTGTTGCATCTGCGGGTGCATACGCATTGGGACGCAAAACAGATGAATTGATTGTATCTGCAATGAATACAGCCACTGCAAATGTTGGTGATTATTCAACAGGTCTGACCAAAGATTTGATTTTATCTGCGGTTGAAATTCTGAATACAAACGATGTCCCAGATGACGGTCGTCGTTTTGCAGTTGTTGGTGTGCATCAATGGAACGAACTGTTGTCAATGGATGAATTTGTATCTGCCGATTATGTTGGCGGTGAAACACCATTGGTAAACGGATTCGAAGCACGCAAATGGTTGGGCATAACATGGGTATTGTATAATGGTCTGCCAGTCAGCACAACAAACCGTGATTGCTTTATCTATCATGCGTCCAGCATTGGTCATGCATGTGGTCAAGAAGTTAAAACAGATATTTCTTGGCATGGTGAACGTGCTGCGCACTTTATCAGCAACAGCATGTCCCAAGGTGCGGTATTAATTGATGCGGACGGTATTGTACGCGTTAAATGTTCGGATGCACCATCTGCATAAATCACAATCTAGTATTCAACCTAAATAAAACAAAAGGAAAAATACATGGCATTTCAGAATAAAAATTTGTCTGTTATTGCATATGCAAACGGATTTACATTGTGGCATTATTGCGCAGATGAAACATTGGCGACAATTACGGCTAATGGATATTTTAACAATGTTAAAACACTGATGAACATTGGTGATATTATTATCATTAATGCATCTGATAATACAGCAATCAAAAAAATCAATATCACAGAATTAAATGTGACAACAGTTGCATTGGCATAATTTACAGTGATATGTTCTATCTTAGACCGGCAAAATTGCCGGTCTAATTTTTTTATAATTCATATTTTACAAAGGACAAAATATGCTTACAAAAATAGATTTATGTTCAATGGCGTTGCTGAAATTGGGTGAAAGTCCAATCCAGTCATTAATTGACGATACCGCATCGGCAAAACTGGCGCGTACATTATTTGACCCGGTAATAGATGCCTTGCTGTCAATTCATCCATGGCGTTTTGCCACCCAAGAAATTAAATTAAATAAAAATACAGATGGTGAATTTGTAATTCCGACAAATGTTTTACGCGTATTGAAAACAAATGGTAAAATTGTTGGTGATAAAATTGTATCTGATTCAGATTCTGTATCTATTATATCTGTTGTGCGCACCAGCCCTGAAAAGTTCCCCAGTTATTTTATATCATTGGCTGCGTCACGTTTGGCGATGGAATTTTGTATTCCACTGTTGGGCGACCAGACAGTATTTCGTATGTTGGTTGCAATGTATGAAACAGAATTGCAAACGGCTAAATTTATTGACAGTACAACATCTGTTGGTGAAACAATATCAGACTTTTCATTAATCAGCGCACGCTTTTAATATTTTTTAACAGGAGGTTCATAAAATATGGCAGAATTTATAAAAACACAAAATTCTTTTTCAAATGGCGAAGTCGCCCCAGAATTTTATGCACACGATAATATAAATGGATTGTCAAAACTGGAAAATATGGACGTGTTGGCGGGTGGCGGTCTGTCGCGTCGCCCAGGTTTAACCAGTATCGGTTCTGTCCCAGATAACAGTCGCCTGATTTCATTCAGTGCATCAGATGGCCAAGAATATATTCTGGCATTATCTGACCAAAGGATATTTGTTTTTAATGGAAATAAAAAACTGACAGAAGTGGAAACACCATGGCCTGAATCAGATATCCCAGATATCCAATACGCCCAGCGTTTTGGAACAATGATATTTGTTCACCCAAACCACAGCCCACGTATATTCAGCAAAACAGATGAATTTTTCAATTTATCTATGTTTTTATTTGCGCAAAACGATGCGAATTTGGACGTGTTCTTACCCTTTGTCAGATTTGATGACAGCGAAGATATTTATATCACAGTAACAACCAGTTCACTGGGGAATAATTACGCGGTTTTTACGACCAATCGCGATTTTTGGACGCCGGATGCTGTTGGTGGGCGCCTGCAATTAATTGGAAAGCAATGGCGAATTGTGGAATATACCAGCCCCACCGAAGTAATCGCATATGTAAATGGAACCTATACCACACCAACCGAACCCGTCACAGATTGGCAAGAGGCCGCATTCAGTAAACGACGTGGTTGGCCATGCAGTATAACATTCCACCAAGACAGATTGATATTTGGTGGATCGCGCAGTTGGCCGGGTGGTATATGGATGTCACGTGTCGGAAATCATACAAATTTTGATACGGGCACCGGATTGGACGACGAGGCAATATTTATATCGCTGCTGTCACAACAGCGGCAACAAATCTGCACCGTGGTCAGCAGTGATAACCTGCAAATTTTAACAAATGTTGGCGAATGGGCAATATCCAGTAAACCATTAACCCCATCATCTGTGGATATTAAACAACACACATCCGTTGGTTCATACAGCGCACGTCATTTGTCGCCCCAGAAAATAGAAGGCGCAACAATTTTTGTGTCAAACAATGGTCGTGATATTCGCGAACTAAGTTTAGATGAACTGGGCGAAAAATATAATGCAACAGACCTGTGCGCGTTGTCTAAACATTTAATGCATTCGCCCACAGATATTGCATATAACCCAACCACGCGTCAGTTATTTGTGGTGCGCCAAGATGGCATTATGGCGGTATTAAATCAAAATAACGCATTGGGGATTTCTGCATGGGCAACATATAAGACCCAGGGTAATTTTTTATCGGTCGTGGTATGCAATGAAAAAACGTACGTTGTTGTCAGACGTGAAAACGGTGTGTTTTTGGAATATTTTGATGCGTATACGACAATTGATAATGTCCGGTATAATTATTCGTTTACTGCGTCCAGTTTACCATTGCGCATATCGCATCATAATGTAAGTCGTGTTAAATTACGTAAAATTGTTGCACGTGTAATAAACACGAAATCCATTTATATAAACCGGCATCGTATTTCATTACCAGACGATATTTATACGGATCAATCGGACGGCTATGACGGCGATGTATCAATAAATTTATTGGGAACAATACATGACTGTATTCAGCCAATTTGGACAATACACGGCGCCCAGCCTTATTCTGCAACAGTATTATCTGTGACAATACATGGTTGGTATGCCGTATAAAAAATAACAAAAGGAGAAAAAAATGGGACAAGTTGTATCTGATGTAAAAGATATCTTGGATTACAAAGAAAACAAGAAAACTGCAAAATCGCAACGCAAAGAAATTTTAAGTCAAATGGCGGCACAAAACCAAGAAAAAACAAATCTGGTTAAAAAAGTTCTGGCATCCCAGCGTGCTAAATACGGTGCATCTGGCATGAACGCGGGTGGTGTCACCCAGGGTGCGGTTTTAAAACGCATCAAAGATGAAACTGAAAAGCCATACAACGACAAATACCAAGAAAATTTGAAAAAAATCAAAAAAATCAAAACCCAGAAACCAAATTTATTGGAATCTTTGTTGTCTAAATTTGAAGAATTGATGTAAATAGCCCAAGGTGAAGCAAAATGTATAAAATCTCTTATGTTGCAGATGGTGCAACAACGGAATTTGATTTTTCTTTCCCGTTTTTCCAGGTCGCAGACGTTCACGTCGCGATAAATGAATGCGCATCAGGTTTGAATTACACGGTTATTCCAAACGAAGATTTTTCTGGTGGCAGAATTATTTTTGATATGGCGCCGAACGCCGATGACAAAATAGATATTTTCAGAAAAATATCTTTGTCGCGCATAATTGACTATCAGCCGACCAAGAAAATATATCCCGAAGACTTGAATGCAGATTTTAATTTTTTACTATCCGCATTCCAAGACTTAAATGATATAGATGTTGATTTATCAGAATGGCAAAATACGCATGATAATATAAAGTCTTTGATAGATTATACATTGCGTGTCATAGAAGATAAATTATCAGGTGGCGCGGTTATGGGGCTGTATCGCAATTTATTGGGCGTGTTGGAAAATGCATTACCAAAATTGATAAACGATTATGGTTCTGTGACAGAAATTGCCCCGAATGAAACGCGTGATGATTACGGAATTTTATAATTTTTTAGATGCGTGGAATAAATTATTGGGGTTTGAAACGCCGGCACACCATCGTCAAATAATGCGTTTTTTATTTGATACATGGACATGTTCCCCCAGGCGTGGTTTGCTGATGGCATTTCGTCATTCTGGAAAATCTACGGTTGTTGGTATTTTTGCTGCGTGTGTATTATATATGCGGCCTGAAACCAGAATATTGATATTATCTGCGGAAACATCTTTGTCATCACGTATGGTGGCGCACATCAGGCATATTTTAGAAAATCATCCATGGTGCACAGATATGATACCGAAAAACAAAAAAGAGTGGGCCACGGGTCGTATTACTGTTAATCGACCTGTGGGGATTCGTGAACCATCGGTCATATGCCAGGGTATTCATGGTAATATCACGGGTATGCGCGCAGATCTTATAATATGTGATGACGTAGAAGTTCCAAACACGGCAAACACAGTGACCAAGCGTGAAAATCTGCGTGAAAGATTGCGTGAACTAGATTTTATCTTGTCGCCCACCGGAACTATGATTTACATCGGCACGCCCCATGCGCATGACACGATATATAACACCGGCGATGATTAATTCATACTGCTGATAAATGTGCGCAGTCTGTTAAGTAATTCGGTGCCCGAATCCCCGAACATTGGCAGATACGTTTCGTATTCTGGCATGTCTGCCTGGACGTCTGCGCGCGTACGGTCTGAAATAGGTTTGCTAAGAATTTCATGCGCCGTATCCCATAATCTGTACGCATTAAAGGTTTGCATTATCACAGACCACTTTTCCATCAAATCTGGGTACGAAATCAACGCAGATTTTATCGCTGTTTGCCATTGGTCGCCGAACATACGCACCACGCCAGTTGATAAAAAGTTGTTTAATCCGACCTGTGATGGGACAAAGTTGTTAATTGCGGTCTTTAATTCGTTCCATTGTTGATCGGGCAGTCTGACTGTTGTTAACGTTTCTGTCATCATACCGCCGTATGGCAACAGTTCGCGTTCAATAGTATTCATGGCTGTTTTACCACTGCGCAGGTTTTCAATATGTTGTACCAGGTTTTTCCCGGTCGGCATATCGCGCAGTTCTTCGATAACGCTGTCGGATGCCTCGTTTACAAAAATTTTGTTTAACACAGGCCACCCACCGACAACAACGTGTTCTTGGCGATACAGATTCAACAATTTTTGCGCTGTTGCACGAATTTTTGCTTTCATGTTATCTCTCTCCTGGGGTTGGAATGGGGGTTCAGTCCATTATAACCATAATAATTTTGTGCATTACCTGGCCTGTGACCTTTTCTTCGGGCGAAGAAATATGACCGTAAATTTTGCCTTTGGAATCTTGGCGCACACTGACAATTTGGGCAGAAACAGTTGTTTCAGAATCTAAATTATCAAAATCAGCATCTATACATACCGCCATATCACCTGGCTTGGCCGGTTGGGTTGAATCGACAAACAGATAAGATTTCTCGGGAATAAATCCACCCAGTCTTTTGGTGTTTGGTACCACTGCGTATATACCCTTGCGTCCCTCCAGTGTCATTGGTGCGACAATCATAGTTTTATCAGATTTTTTAAATGTGATTGATTTCCCAGATGGCGTACCGAATACAGGCACCAGCTTTTTACGTGCGCTGTCATATAATTTTGCGCCATAAACACTGTCCTGCATATCTATGCCGGCCGCAGGACTGCCAGGAATTAAAACAGATTTAACACGTTCTTTGACCTTGTTAATATGTTTTGTCAGTTCGCCTGATTTATACAATTCAGCGATTTTGCCGAACAGGTCTTCGGCACCCATTGCAAAAGATTTTGCCAATGGTTCAATTTCGTTTTTGTATATTTCGCGTTGTCCGACTTCTATTTTATGATACACAGACAGTGTCATACCGGCATCTTTTGCCGCCTGTGCGATGGTTTTTCCTTTTTGTTGGCGAATTTTACGAAGTCCGCTGCCAAAAACCTTCAGTCCACTGTCTTCGTTATCGTTCATACGGCGTTTGATTTCATTTTGCCATTGGCCTGCGACATCGTCTGATTCCTTGATAAATATATCAGACAATTTGCACCCCAAGATATTACAAATATTCAACAATTGCTTTTGATTCAGACGGCGTACACCTTTTTCAATCTTGGACACAGCGGACAAAGACAACCCGGTTTGGCGTGCCAATTCTGTCATTTTCATACCCTTGGTCAGGCGTATGTTACGGATATTGTTTGGAAAGATAATCTCTTCTTGGGCCATGGCATAACTCCTAAAATTTTATTTCTTGACAAAATAATAGTCAATTTTTAGAAATTGTGCAAGTAAAATCGTATTGATTACGCGGGCAAATAATCTGGCACGGCGTCCATATCAATTGGTGTTGGCCCGGAATCAGGGTCCGGCCCCAGTGCCGCCGCCGTCACTGTTGGTGCGGGTTGGGCAAAATCATTTTCTGCGCGTGCCTGAAAATCGTTCAGATTATCGAACAAACTGTAATCGCCATTAAATGCCACATGCACTGTTTCTGGGCGGCCATGTCGGTTTTTGCCGATAATAATTTCTGCTTTGCCACGCGAATTTTCCAGTTCTTCTTTGTGTTTTTCGCGTTTGCTTTCAGACGGTACACGATTTTGCAGATAATATTCATGACGATATGTGAACATAACAATGTCGGCGTCTTGTTCGATTGACCCAGATTCACGCAGGTCTGCCAATTGTGGTCGTTTATCGTCACGTGATTCAACACTACGTGATAACTGGGACAGGGCGATAACAGGCACGTCCAGTTCTTTGGCCAGCATTTTCAGACCACGGGTAATTTCCGAGATTTCCTGGACACGATTATCATTACGTCTGCCACCTGGCGACGTCATCAATTGCAGATAGTCAATAACAATCAGTGCCAATCCCCCATGTTTGCGTGCCAATCTGCGTGCACGTGTTCGCATCATTGGCACAGACATACCCGGTGTATCATCAATAAATAATGGAACCTTGCTGATGGCATTGGCATACTGTGACATTTTCAGAAAATCCTCGTCTGAAACCGAACCTTCACGCATCGCGGTCGCAGGAATTTTAGATTGTGACGACAAAACACGTGCCGCCAACTGTGACGCCGACATTTCAAGACTGAAAAACACAACGGCGCCCTTGTAATTTTTATTTGCGCGTCCATATGCAATTGCGTTTGCGGCATTAAATGCGATATTCATCGCCAACGTTGTTTTTCCCATTGCCGGACGACCTGCGATAATTAACAGGTCAGAATGGTGCAGACCGCTGATTGATTTATCTAACGCCCGCAGTCCAGTTGTTAAACCAGACAATTGTTCATCGGCCTTGTATGCGATTTCTGCTTCGTCCAATGCGGCCTTTAATGCGATTGAAATGGGTGTTATTTCACGTTCAGATATCCCAGTTGTCGCCATATCAAACAGTTTTTGTTCGGCGATTTCAATTTGGCGTTCAACAGGCGTATCCAGGTCTTCGACAAATGCGTTATCTGTTATTTCCTGGCCCAGTGCGATTAAATCACGGCGCAGTGCATTTTCATAAACAATGCGTCCATATTGTTCAACATTTACAACCGTTGCACCCGCACCGGCCAGTTGTGATAAATAGTCAACCCCACCGACAGATTCCAAAACGCCTTGTTGGTCCAGATAATTTTTAGCCGTAATAATATCGAACGGTGTTCCGGCGGAAAACAATCTGTCTGCCAATTTGTAAATTTCTTGGTGGGCTGGGTGTGAAAAGTGTTCTGGCTTTAAAAATTCAGACACACGTTCCAACGCGCGATTGTTCATCAATACCGCGGCCAGCACAGCCTGTTCGGCCTCTAAATTTTTTGGTAATGTCTTAGGAGTAAAATCCATGTCTAATTCCTTCTTTGGTTCAATGTTATATGAAAAAAATGCTTTTTCAACGCCTTTTTTATCAGGGTATAAAATATTAAAAATTCCGATACTGGACGGCGACGGAAATTCGGCCTGGCCCCAGTTGTTCCCGCCCGAGAAAATAGAGCAAATGCGTCAAACAGTGGGCCCCAGACATTTTTCCGCCCAGATGATGTTGGAATTTATTCCACCCGACAGGGCGCGTTTAGATCCCGGCGCAATACAGTTCTATGATGATGAATTTGAACCGCGTAATGCACGGTTGGGAAATTTTGTTGTCACAGGTTACATGCTGTATTGGGACCCGTCATCCGGCAGACGTCGTGCAGACGGCAGTGCCTGTGTTTTACTGTATCGTGATGATAAAATGCGTCATATTTTTATCCATGATATTTTATATTTGGTTGTTTCAGACGAAGAACAATTCCCGTTGTCGCGCCAGTGTGATATGGTGTTGGATTTTATGCGCAATCGTGGTCTGAATAAAATAACCATAGAAACAAATGGTATTGGTGGTGGACTGCCAGAAATTATGCGCGATTGTGCGATACGTCGTGGTGCAAATATATACGTTCACAGGGTTTCAAATTCTCGCGCAAAATCAGATCGTATATTGGGTGCAATTGAACCAATATTGTCAACCGGTCGTCTGCATGCGCATACACGTGTCCAGAAAACGCCATTGATGTCAGAAATGTTGGGGTGGTCACCCCTGGTAAACAATGTCCATGACGATGGCCTGGACGCGGTTGCCGGTGCAATTGCCCAGACACCAATACCTGTTCGTCCAATTGGGGCAATAACAAAAACTTTTTCAGCAAAAACAGAATTCAGTATTTAAAAAATACCAACAAAACAAAAAAAGGAGTCTTACCCATGCAACAAAATTTGCAGATATTATATAAACGTGCCCTGGACCTGCGCAGTCCTTGGCTAAATCGTTGGGACAGCGCGCGCAGATACACAATGCCAACCGCAGATGATGATACGGCGACGTTGTATGATGCCACCGCGTCTGATGCCGCAGATAATCTGGCCGCGTCAATTTATACGTTGTTGACACCACCGGAATCGATGTGGTTACAATTGGTCCCAGAAAGTGAACTGTCCCCAGATGCAGATTATGCCACGCATATTTTACGTGCGCACCTAAATGATTCAAATTTCTATACCACGATACACCAGTGCTATATGGATTTAGTCGTCCTAGGTACCGCATGTTTATTTATGGGGCAAAATCCGATTGGTGCATCATCTGCATTTTCTTTTACCGCCATACCAATGTCAGACATTGCGATATTGCCAAATGCGGTATTTCACACAACGTCAATGTCTGCCCGCGAAGTTATGGAAAAATATCCAACATGGACCCCACCGGCCACATTGCGTGACACGATAAAGCGTGACCCAGAAACACAATTAAAATTAGTCCAAAGTCTGGTCGGAACAGAATTTACTGCGTGGTTGGATGTGGGCGGTGATATTGAAAATAATATTGTATCCCGTGGCACATTTGAAACAAATCCGTATATTATCTTTCGTTGGTCTGTGGTCAGTGGTGAATTATATGGTCGCGGGCCTGTGCTGCGTGCATTACCTGATATAAAAACAGCGAACAAGGTCGTAGAACTGGTCTTGAAAAACGCGACAATCGCGGTCAGTGGTATCTGGCAGGCCGATGACGATGGCGTTATAAACCTGAATAACATCAATTTAACCCCGGGTGCGATTATCCCCAAGGCTGTTGGTTCATCGGGTCTAACCCCATTGGCCAGTGGCGCAGATTTTGACGTTTCGCAAATCATATTAAAAGATTTACGCGACAGAATACGTCACACATTACTGGCAGACAGACTAGGTTTGTTATCAGACAAAGAAATGACTGCGACGGAAATCATGGCACGCAACGCAGATATGATGCGTATCTTGGGCGCGACATACGGTCGTCTGTTGCATGAATTTATCAGACCTTTGTGCGACAGGGGATTGCAAATTTTATCTGCCCGCGGTTTGATAGAACCGATTAAGTTAAACAGTGACGCAGAATTAAAATATATTGCACCGATTGCGCAAATGACTGCGATGGAAACATTATCAGGTGGCGCGCTATGACAGATATTGAAAAAATATACGCCCAGGTATTTTTAACCGCACCTGGGCAACGCGTATTGGAACACCTGCGCAAAATAACAATAGAACGTGTTTTGGGGGCGTCTGCCACAGAATCAGAATTGCGCACCCTAGAGGCACAACGTGCGCTGGTGCACCAAATAACGCAATTGGTCACGCGGGGCAGGGGGCCGAATAATGAACAGTGAATCAAACCCCATGTTCGGCATACTTGATTTTCTGCGCGACAGTTGGTTTTTAATAGTTTTTATCGCCGGCCTGATATATTGGGTCGCCCGCCAAGATTTTTCTGTGGCGGAACTGGAACGTGTTGACACACGTATTACATCATTA
>JAZSAG010000041.1:0-22168 GCA_045601765.1 Candidatus Enterousia sp.
GGCTGGATTGGTCGCACCGGCGTTCGCAGAAGACACAACCACCCCAGATAAAAAAATCACCGGTGGCGCGGGTACATGTACCGTGGACGTACTGGGCGTGTCGGCGGATGGCGCAACGGCGAACACGATTGCAACATGGTCGCTGAACAGTTACGAATGCGCGGCGGGACAATACCTGGATGAAACGACACTCTTATGCACCGAATGTCCAACTGGTTCATATTGCCCCGGTGGCACGTTCACGGTCGAGGCGAATAACAGTAAAACCGCATGCCCCACCGATTATACATCAGACGCCGCCGCGACGGCAGAATCTGAATGTTACACGGGCTGTGAATTGGCATGCAGTAAAAACGTAGAATGCCCACCGCATTCAAAAAATTGCACGCACAGTGCATTTACAACCACCGGCCGTCAATATGTGGACGCCACATGCAACGCATACCCAAGTGTTTGTCCCATTGCAGATTTTCAGTGCGACACGGGGTATAGTAAGACAGTTGTATCCTTGGTAGATGGCATGGCGAACGCAGGTTCACAATTGGTTCAACTGGATTGCTCGCTGGGTGGCAACGACGCAGTGACGGGGGAAAACTTCGGCGACAGTTTTATATCTTGGCCTGATAACGGTGTTAACGACTGTAATATTTTAACCCCGGGTACCGCGGTTCTGGCCGGTACAAATTACGCAATATTTTTTGAAATAACGATGAATGGGTACGATGATAATACCCCCGGCACCGTCACCAAGGAATATGTTATAGATTCGTTTCAGGAACAACCAACGGCGCAATATAAATATTTGCCAAATGCGAATTTTACGCCCAGGGTTACCGGCGCATATATGTGGGGACGTATACCCAAGATTGGGCTTTACAGCCCAGATACCCAGGTTCTATTTAATGCAATGAATTCCAGCTTTGACACCCAGGAAGAAATGATGGCATATCTAGAAAAAAATATGACCCCCACAGGCTATCAAAAGGTACCAGAAATTATGTCAGATAACGAAAATTTATTTAAATGGATATTAGCAGAAGCAGATATCATAGACATCAATATGCCATGGGTATATATTGGTACCGGTGAAAATTATGGACCTGATGTTCGCGGGGTTTTGGAATACACAATATTTGGGGTTACGCAAAATCTAGACTCGTCAACAAATTTATTAACGTTGATTGAACCGGAACTTAAACTGTCATATTGTCAGGCAAACACAATCAATATTGACTGGAATCCGGATAATGGTGGTGCACCAACACAAAATATGTGTACATACGATGGGCCGATTACATTGCCAGACGACCCAGTTAAACCAGGATATACCTTTACCGGTTGGAAACTTGTGGAATCCACCACAACAACCGAGTAAACAAAACAGTTTTCATGTCCCTTCATCCCCCGTGTCGGGGGATTTTTTTGTTCGTTATACAAGAAATTAAGCACTCCTGTCATCCTGGGGCTTGTTCGGCCCCCGCAAAAATATAAATTTTTCTCCTCTGTCATCCTGGGGCTTTTCGCCCCCCACAAAAATGAAATTTTTCTCCTCTGTCATCCTGGGGCTTGACCCCAGGACCCAGGTTTGGCCTTATTATTACCTGCACCCAACGTGGTATTTTGTTCAGTTCGTAATATGAAAACTTAAAAACTTGTCATTGCGAGGGGTGCAACCCCCGTGGCAATCCAGTGAATTGTGCTTTGCTATAATAAGGTGCGCTGCGCGCGACACATCCACCTGGGTCCTGTGGTCAAGCCACAGGATGACAAATATGAATAATATACTGGATTGCCACGGTCACTGCGTTCCCTCACAATGACAAAGTAGAATAATTAACTGGATTGCCGCGCATCCCCTCGCAATGACAAGGTTTTTAAGTGCTTTTATCTCGAACAAATGAAAAAATCATTCTGCATTCACTAACCACTAGCCACTTACACTAACCACTTGCGCCATCAATAAAAACCGCCCAGTGGGCGATTTTTATTGATTTGTTAACTGTAATTCAATTCGTCTATTCTGTTGCAGGCTGGCCTTGTCCCCACCCATGGCAACAGGATGCATTTCGCCAAAACCACTGGGGACCAATCTGCGTTTTGATACGCCTGCGCGCGTCAATTCATCAACAACGGCGGTCGCACGCAACAATGACAATTCTGTATTATCCTTGTAATCGCATGTCCCCGGGATAACCTGTTTATTATCTGTATGTCCGTCTACACGAATTATCCAATTTATATCTGTGGGGATTTTTGCCTCCATATCTTTGATTACATCGGCAATCAGTGCCAACTGTTGTTTCCCGGCCGCCGATAATTTATACGAACCACTGGGGAATAAAATATCACTGCTGACGATAAATCTGTCCCCAGATTGTTGCAAACTAACCTCGTCCCCCAGGGCATTCTTTATAGATTTATAAAAATAAGACTGATACTGTGCGACATCTTGCAATTCTGCGACCTTGTCCGCCAATGCCTTGTTCAATCGGTTTGACATTTCAACATATTCGACCTCTTGGGCACGCGCCTTTTCTTCGGCCGCATTTAATGCCGCATTCAACTGGGCCAATTGGGCCTGCATTTCCGCCGCCAACATTGCCTTGCCCGCCAAATCTGCATCGTTTTGCGAAATTTGTTGTTGCAACTGGCCTATTTTATTTTCATATGCCGCGATTAAATCTTCTATGCCAATATCAATATCATTTAATTCTGTTGCCAATTCCGTGTTATCTTGTTCCAAACTTAACAATTCATCGCGCGCCAACAACAATAAACGATTCGCTTCTTGTTTGTACGCCTCCATTTCCTGGATAGTCGCAGCCTGCTCTGCATTAATCTGTTTCAATTCAGCAACCGTCTTGGCCCCGGTTGACTTATTAAATACACTGGTCGTTGTCCATAAAAACACAAACATAATCAGCAAAAATATAAGTATAATAACCAGATTTGAAAATAAATCTACAAATCCTGGCCATGCACTTGCTTGATTACGATAACGAAAATTTAGCATTGTTTCTCTCTCTTATTTATTTTTTTTATTCATCCACGAATTTACTTTCCAAATTCTGAATACTTTTTGTTATTTCAGCAGTTGCGGAATTAATCTGGGGCAACAATTTTACCATATCACCGATATTTGGTATATGCGTCCGCGCAGACAGATAATTCGTTAACTCATTAAAAATCTCGTTCTGGGCGACCTGGACCTGTAAACCCAAGAATCCGACAATCAAACTGCCCGCCAGTCCTAGCAAAGAACTGGTAAATGCGGTTGTAATACCACCCAAGGGTCGGGCCATACCAACCTGCAACGCGGACAAAACATTTTCATCGGCAAAATCCAACTGGCCAATTAATTCTGCGAAACCACCAACCGTCAGAATCAATCCCCAAAATGTTCCCAACAGTCCCAAAAATATCAGCGAATTTGTTATATAACGCACCGATTCACGCGAATCTTCAAATCGCATTTGAATCATATCCAACAAATTACCCAACGCCATTGCAGAAATCTGACGTGGCCTGTTTAATAACATTTGCGCCACAGGACGTAAAAAATACGGTGGCAATTCAGCCTTGCGCGGATGCCCAGTCAAATACGCATATAGCCATCTGTATTCTGGCACCAATTTAATTATATGCACAAATGTCAAACCAATACCAAACAACGCAACGCCAATAATAACACCGTTTAACAAAACATTCGCAGACGCAATCTGTAAAAATTCAACATAAAAATAAAAAACGCCCGCAAAAACCAATGCAGTGAATAACGCCATACGATTCAGTGCAATATGAAAACGCCGCATCATGAATAAAATTCCCCTCGCCTGATACTATATGTGGCATATTAGAAATTTTATCTGGTATTGTCAATAGGGAATTATCTATAAAAAATCAGGTCCAACCGGACCCGATTTTTTATTACATCGGTATATCTTCGCACTTTTCAATTGGTTCCGCTGTTGTGCATTCCATATTTCTGTTGTTATGGAACCACGATTTAGAACCGGTTGTCTTACAACTTTGTGTAACGGTCGTGGTACAGATATGACACATACGTGTTTCGCGACTGAATACCGCGGTTGTTTCCTTGGTACTGCCGCCCAAATCCGCATTAGATTTACCCAAATATCCATCATTTTTGAACTTTACACCACCTAACTGTGTGACACCATGTCCACCCTTGGTTAAATCTTCAGATGACAAACCTGCACCGACCTCATACGCGATTGCAAATGGTGGCGCCAAACTGACATCTGGGCTGGTCAGGGTCATCGCACCTGTTTCTGCCATTTTCTGACACATAAATTGAGCCAAATCAGCCGATGCATCTTTGGTCGCCTTGGCCACCTCTTCTGTAAATTTCTTGTTATAATTATCCTGGGCCTGGCGCAGGGCCGCAGTTGCAATTTGCATTTTAATTGAATTCAACAAATTCGGGAAACGTGCAACTGTTTTCGCACCCTGTTCACCGGTAATTTGCGACAAATCACGACCATTTATACAGAACTGGATATCAGGATCCTGTTCAATCATTTGAACTGTTCTGTTAATTGTACCTGCGATATTATTCAATTCTTCTTCTATTGCAGAAATAATACCATCACTGTTTGTGACACCTGTATTCTTTTGCTTCACATTTGCCAGGTAATCTTGCACCCCTATTTCTCCAGGCGCCAAAACATAGCCTTCGCCATCAGTAATCGTCCCGGCCGCATCACCCATTTTAATAGACCCAAATGAAATCATACCCGTTACACGATATGTTGTTCCATCCTTTTGTGAACGCAGGCTGCCTGTACCAATAACCTCATCGGCCGCAAATCGATTACAATCTGTGGTACTGCCGCAAATCTCGGCCATTTTTCTATCGACCGCTTCTTGACAGTTATCTATGGCCGCATTATCAATATTCAAATACAACCCCATCAACATAGAATCCAAATCATCCATTGAAAATTTAGGATTGGCCTGTTTACAAACAACCAAACTATCAATCGGGCAAATATCATGGATATAATCATAATCCATACCGATACAATTCTTGAAATTTTCCCCGCAACGATTTTCTGCTGTAAAGCATTCTTTGACCTCATTTGTACATGCATCCACACGCATTGCCTTTAATTTATCTGTAACATAGGCCCAAATTTGTGGTTCCATTTTTTCACATCTGTCGACCTGGATTTTACAGAAACTGCGTGCCATATCTGGACGCGCCAAACACGCATCCATTGTTGCAACGCCTTTGCCGGCGATATCATCTTTACACGCTTTTTGGATACAGTCTGAAATGTCCGTCAAACAAGATTGACGCATTTTTGATTCGACAGATAACTCTGCCACCTTGATTGTTGGGGCGGCCTCGCGCAGGAAAGCCGGCCAAACCTGGTCACGAACCGCGACACAACTGTTCAAAACACGTTCACAAATTATACGTTTTGAATCCAAACCTTCCATTGTCGAAGCCGCGATACCATATGTACTGCCATCATATGCCTTTTGTGCAGACTTTTTCATATTGTCAGATTTAAATACGTCTGATTCACTGCCACCTTGCATATTTACATCTGCGATTGTAGATACGCAATTTGACCAATCTTTACCACATGCATCTTCGGTTAACATGCATTTTTTGAATTCAACCATACATGTACCCAAATCATACTTATTGGCTTCATTCAAAGAATCTTTTAACGCAGAACGCACAGCGGCCTCGGCACTGGCCAATTCTGCTTCGGCCTCGGCACGTTTTTTATCAATACTATTTTTAAATCCCTTGCAATCAGATGTTATTTGGCGATTATAAACCTGACGCAAGAACGCAAAATCACCATCACACTCTTCTGGTATCTGCTGATAACACAATTCTTCGGCAGCCTTGTGCAGTTCAGCACCCGTTTTATTAAAAATATCTATTCCTTCATCACCAAAGATATCTTCATCTTCGTCGTAACTGTTTTCAAACATAGCCATCAGACTTTCGCGTTTTTGCTTTTTCTTTTCGTCGTCACTCAGTTCATCTACATCCAAAATATTTCCATCTTCATCATAACGTCTGGTTCCGCCAAAAATGATATCCGCATTGGCACCGGCCTGAACTTTTTCAACTTCAACAGTTCTAATATATTCAGCCTGGTCCACTAAATCTTTAATTTTCGCTAATTCTTTTTCATAACCTGCATTTAAATCACTGCATGCGCAACTGCCCCCGCTTTCATTATCCGCGATACAAAATTGATCCATACATCCATAAAACGCATCATAGCATGCCTGGTCATACAGTCCTGACACTTCAACCTTGGCACGCACTTTTGTACCAGATTGAATTGCAGCCTGTTTTTTTGTTGTCTTGGCGGGGGCTGCGTCCGCAACAATTGTGTTACCTGCAAACAATGCAGACACCAACAAAAATAATGATACTTTTTTTACTGACATGCTTTCTCTCTCCCACATCAAAATTTATATTACATATTAATATCTTCACAAGATTCAATCTGTTGACAGAATTCTTTTTCTTCTGCCCCCATACCTGTGACCAATCCTGTACCAACCGCGCCAACAACACCACCGATTACAGTTCCCCAACCCGGCGATACCATTGTCCCCATTGATGCGCCGGCCGACAAACCACCTGCGGCCCCTTTGACGCCCGCGGTCCATTTATTTTCACCGCCTGTTTCACACACCTGTTGCATACGGCAAACATGACAGTTACGCAAAGACGGTTCAAACGACACACTGCGTATATATGTATAATTCTTATCTTCCTTATTAGGTTTTTCCACCTTGTATGTTGCATAACATGCTTTCTCAGCCTCGGCCAATTCCAGTTTACGCGCCAGTTCTGAAATCTTGGCATCTAATTCACGCATCGCGCGCGCTTCGGCATTAATTTCCGCAATAAGTTTTGCAGATGCAAATACACTGTCACCCATTTGCGCACGTCTGCGTGATTCTGGCTGTTGGGCACTGACACATGCCGCCACAGTTTTATCTTTTTCAAACTTTTTAAAGAATTCATCAACCTGGGCCCTGGCATTATCACGCACACTGGCACGCAAAGCCATACTTTCTTCTTCATCCGTTGGCACTTTCTTCAAAGACTCGACAACCGCATCAGACGGCAGGCAAGACATATCTGTGCCACATGATTTACCTAATTGTTCGGCAAAGTAATTTATACAACCCTGCATCATCTGATAATCCAAATCCAATACCGCAGCCGACACAATGATATCATATTGCGTTTCATTTTTACATGATGGGAACATATTCTGTGGACACAATTTTACAATATCCTGTGGTTTTTTACCAACACATTCTGGTGCGGTAAAATTCTCGCCACATTTGTCACGCAGACACGCATCAATATCATTTTGACAGAACTGCGTCCGCAAATATCCCAACTTGTCATTTATAACAGCCCTTAGCCCTGGAATCATTTCATCACATTCTGTAATAATTGGACAGATACCTGCGGCGACATTTACATCTGTCAGACACGCTGTATTTGTCGATGTTGAACAGCCATCTTCCAAACACACCTGAATCTGGGCCAGACATGTTTGTCTGCGATATTTATCGGCATATTTTGCGGCATCCGCCAAAATACTTTCTGATTCCATTTCCCAGTCTTGCAAAACAGTATCACGCACCGCCATACACTGGTCCAGTACATTTTCACATGCATTTGAACGACGACTTAACAATTCTGCATCCAAACAGTTTTCAAAATTTGTCCCGCAGCCACCCTTGTCCGCGATACACGCACGATATGCCAACAAACATTCACCACGATTATACTTATTTGTTGTATCCAGCATCGCCAATCGCGCCTGACGCACTGCAGATTCTGCCGTACGTTTATTTGCCTGGGCATTAATTTTTTGGTCTGCCAAATAAGACCCAAAAGATTTACAATCTGCGGTTATTTGACGCATATACAACATTTCTTCCATTTCCGCCTTGGTGCCACATGCATCTAATTCTGCGCTGCAATATTCAGCCGCCATCGCATACAAATTATCACCAATACCATCATCTGAATCCAAAGAATCCTCATCAGACCCACCGCTTAACCATTCAGAAAAACTAAGCCCAGATACACGTGAACTTTTCTTGGCCGCATCACTTTCACCAAAGACCAACTTTGCCTTGGCGCCTAATTTTTCACGTTCTACACCCTCGGTATACAATTTATCTGCTTCTTCTTGAATTTTCTGAATTTCTTGAATCAACGGCTTAGACGCCTCTATCTTAGACGAGCACGCACAGCGATATCCCTCGGATTCATCCAGCAAACAAAATTCATCCATACATGCCCGATAAGATTCACGGCAATCCTGGCCACCCGCCACAGGCGTGGCATCACCATACTCTTCTGTGACAACATCTTCTTCATAGTATTCATCTTCGGGCGCCAGATATTCATCGTATTCCGCATCATCTTCAACAAAATCATATTCCGGTTCTTCTTCAACGACAACCGCTGCGGAACTTTTATTCTGTGACACGGCGGCATTAACCGTACGCGTTCCCGCCATAGAAACACGTTGCACCCCCACACGCGCATTCTCTCTGCGTGGTGTGGCGGCATCCGCAACACACGGCATTAAACATAACAACGACACAAGTAATTTTAAATTCATGGAATCCACCCTACATATTATGTACCATTTTATCAAAAAAAACACCCCTGCGCAAGCAGATAAAAACAACTTGATTTTTTTATCATCACGCAATATGATATATCACGAAAAAAAACAGAAAAATCTAAGGAATATATTTATGGCAAAAGATGACGTTATTGTTTTCAGTGGCACTGTCGAAGACAAACTGCCCAACACAATGTTTCGTGTAAAATTAGAAAATGGCCACGAAATATTGGCAACCGTGTGTGGAAAAATGCGTAAACTGCGCATTTGGGTAAACGTTGGCGAACGTGTACGCGTTGAAATGACTCCATACGATTTGGACAAGGGCCGCATAACATTTGTTGAGCGCAACAGACCAACAAATGAAAACGCCCAGTAAATAAACCGCAAACGCGGTTTTTAATTTTGCACCTGTATTCTAAAACCCCTTGTTTATTAACTTATTTTTTGATAAAATACAATAACAGTAATGAAAGGAATCATATTACTTTTTGTCACACTATTTTTTGGTGTCGGCCCTGCTGACGCTGCTGTACGTGGTGAAAATTCTGTTACGCGTACCGCAACCACACAAAAAATAGCATCCCCCAGACAATCTGTACGCCCCCCCACGGCCCCGTCTGTAAATACTGCGCCAACACGCACCGCGACCAGCGCACGCAACGCAAAAAGCGTACGGACCACATTTAACCCGCGCACAACGTCATCTGTCCGTTCTGCGACCACAACAACTTCGCCACGCAGCGCCACCCCACAACCCAAAGCGTCACCCCGCACCTATGGCGCAACCACTGCGGCACGCACGCCAATTGTATCCAACACAAAAAATTCACGCGCCACAATTAATTCGGCACGCAGTGCCACAACATCTGCCCCGGCAAATATGTCGTCTATATTTGGCACCGGCTATAATGCATGTCGCGATGCATATTTTGCCTGTATGGATCAATTTTGCGCAACGGCCAATGAATCATATCGCAGATGTGTTTGTTCATCTAAATTAACCGAAATTCAATCACGCGAACGTGCACTGTCACAAACATCTGATCAATTACAAGACTTTAAAAATTTAAACATAAATGTTATTGATAAAACCGCGGCCGAGGTCACCGCAATGCTGTCGGCCAGCGAAGGCGAAGCAGCCCAAGAAAAAGCCAAAGACAAATCTGACAGTGCAAAACAGTTATCTGGCATCAGCGAAGTTTTATCCAACACAAAAACCAAGGCCCTTTCGACCCAGGGTTCACTTGATATTGCCGGTGACATAAATCAAATATGGAACACCACAAGCCTGACTGGCGGATCATCTATTGCGAACCTGACGGGTGACGCATTATATAATGCCGTTCATGCCCAATGTTCTGAAATGGTAAATGAAATATGTGAAACACCCGCAATCAAAACAATGGTTACCTCTGCGTATGGTATGTACATAGAAAACGATTGTTCATTGATAATAGACGGTCTGGACAAACAGTTAAACACCGCCAACGCCGCAATTCGTACAACAGAACGTGAAATGAACACCGCCCGTCTTGAAAATTATAATACCCATAATGCCACATCAATAAACGATTGTATTGCCCAGGTGCGCCAAGACATCACCGCCAATACCGCATGTGGCACAGATTATGTTCACTGTCTGGACATAACAGGGAAATATCTTAATATTGAAACAGGCGAACCGATTTATTCCCCAGAATTTTTCCAACTTGATTCGCAACTTTCATTATCTGGCGACATATTGACCAATCAAACAAACCAAATGTTGGTATCAAGATTAAACGACATGCGCGATTACGCATCACGTGGTCTGGATACATGTCGTGATTTATCTGATGACGTATGGGACGAATTCATGCGCCAGGCAATCACAGAAATCTACCAAGGCCAACAAGAACGCATCAGACTGGTAAAAAACGAATGTCTTGAGGTTGTAAATAAATGCTATGACACGCAAAATCAGTCACTAAAAGACTTTAGTAATATTGATGAAAAATTATTATTAGGTTCACGTCTGGAACTGTCAGAAAAAATGTGCCAGGAAAAATTAGACGCATGCAGTAATTTATACGGTGGCGGCACATCTGGCATGCAAGAACTGGTTGATATTATGCAAGAAATTACAGACCAACAAATCGCACAACAATGCCTGACAACATTGCGTGATTTCGCCAAAGAGTTATGCGCGGTACCTGGCAACGACACATTACATGCATACCCATACGCATGTCGTGTTTACGCACCAGGCGACCAAATGTTCGCAAATAAACCAGAATGCAACGCAACAACAATCGCAGAAACTATTATAAAACAAATCTTTGAAAAACCGCGCTTTATGTGTTATGCAAAAAAACGATATAAAAGCTGCAAACCTGGATACTATTTACAAAATGAAGATTGCCTGGAATGTCCACGAAATTATTATTGCCCCGGTGGTAACACAGAAGAAAAATCAAAACCAAAACCATTACAATGCGGCACAGACTACATCGGCAGTCTTTATCAGAAAATGGTAAAGTACGCATCCCAGGTATGTATTCGCCCCAGCAAAGCAAACGAACCACTGTCCGACACCGTATTACAAGATATAAATGTTGTGATGGATGAAATTCGTACTGCAATGTCTAATGAACTGTCCAAGGAATGTGAAAGATTGGGTGGCATTTGGGTTGACACGCCGTATGAATCAACGGATACATTATTTGAAACATTTTACACAGAAACATCCGCTAATACAGTATGGGGACATTGTGCCAAGCCATAAAATAAAAACTTGCGACATAAAACGTATTGTGATAAAATTTTAAACCAAGGAAGGATAAATGAAATCTTATAAAACATTTTTATTTATGATTTTCACATGCATGATATTTACATCAAATGCGTCGGCCTATTGGTGGCAGCCACCCACCGTATGTAAAATGGATACAACGAAATGTTATACTGTGATGGGGGCCGGATTTGATACAGAAATGTGGGACGCGACCAGCAAATGCCGCGGCATGAAATATATATGTCCGGCTGCATTGGTATCTGGTGGCAAAGAACCGATATTGATGGGAAAACGTGATTTAACGAATAAAAATTTAATAAAATCAGATTATGACATAAATCTGTATTCTGCATATGATGATTGTTTTGGCATGCGCCGGCTTAGCGATGATGGCACCCAGGTTTATTATAATGGCAAATATATAAACATTTGGTGTGATGGCGTATTAAGCAAGGCGGACGAAATCCTTGGAAATGGCGAGGTTACATACGGCGCCCAACCAACATGCACCGACCTGGCAAAAAATAATTATGTTGGCATTGTAAATGGAACATGCTTTGGCAAATATTATGACACCAGAAAATATTCAATTGAATGCGGCACGGAATTATTACCCAGACGTTTAATCGTTATAAACAACGCATACTGGGGCAGTTATCCTGATAACATCCCCGTCACACAAAATGACGCGGATAAGTTTTTTGAAGTAATGTACGACGTATCATTATCACAACAATCAAAATAAAAAAAACACCATAATGGTGTTTTTTTTATTTCTTATTTTGATTCATTTCCTGTTGAATTTTATCAAAATATTTTTGATAAGAATCAATCCTATATTTATTTTTTCTTGTCATGTAACAGTGTTTCTATAAACATATTCGCATACTTGTCAGATAATAAATACACAGACTTAAATACCCAGTTTATGCGTAATCTTCATCATAAACACAGACTCGTTACCAAATTCATCGGTATGATTTGGATTTACACGATATATAAACCCAAATGCTGCATCTGTAAATTCACCAAAATTATGACGATATGTTCCCATTAAGCGCAATTCACGATTATCAGGTTGCAAATCTAAATCTGCGATATGTGTATCAACAACATTTATTTCAGATTTTCCATTATCAGTATTTACAATATCATACTTTGCATACGCATATTGCAAGTCACCATTTGTTATCGCCAACGGTTGCGCAACAGAAAATTCAAAGTTGCCAATATTTGCCCCCAATGCAAACGCATTAGATTGTATATCAGACATTCCCAAAATAAAGTTACCATTCACATCTGATTTTGTTTGCGCAAATGTCGCCCGTGCATTAAATGATATATCTTTGGCAAATCTGTATTCCGAATAAACATCAACATATATTGTATCACCGGCGCCCAGATTTAACAAGCCGTCGGTATAGGCCCCCAATAACGTATCTGTTTCATGCGCCAAACCAACAGACGCACCAAAGTCGAATTTTTCATTTTCCCATTTAATATCAGACTGTGCACCATACATTGCGCCCAATTTTGCAGGCATATATTGTGCGGCTATTGTCGGATCATTTTCTAATAATCCTTCGTCCGTTATTGCCCCAGAAAACATGCGTGTTGCAAACTTTAAATTACCCAAATCATATTCTATATCGGACACCAACGCATTTGACACCAACCCCATCACAGGATTTGCCATTCCATTAAACCTGGACGCACCATCTGTTAAATAATGCTGATAAGAAACACCGAATTTCCAATTATTATCTGAATAACTAAGTCCCAAATTATCCAAACCGTTCATATTGTCATTATACAAACGCTCTGATACAGACATTGCCAATTCTATATTACCAATATTTGTTTTCTGGATTGCATTCTTGGTTGTTTTCAGTTCACCCAATACATCACCCATATATAAACCACGTCTGTCATTGGCACCAAAAGAAAAATCATTTTCCCACACACGCGGCAAAGCACTGGTTCCATCCACACTTTCAATCACATCATAGAATGGTGCACTGATTGTTTGCCCACCCAGATTTAAAACAGCCGATGGTTTAAACGCGGTATTTGATGCCATGCGCCAATACGCATTACCATTCGCAGACACAATCCTGGTACCATCAAAGAAATAAATTGATTTGCCCGGCTTCATTGCGCGTTCCAGATTTATCAACCCATATCCAAATACATCCGCAAACGCCTTTAGGTATTCTTCACCGCTAAGAGAATTTTGATAATATTCCGGTGGCAAAGAATACATCCCTTTTAAATAATTTACCAAACCATCTGTTGTAAACGAATTACCTTCGGCATCTGTTCCCAACAAATATCCATCAGCCGTCAATGCCAACAACTGATAAATTTGTGCATTTGACATATAATCAAACGCGGCCTGTAACGACGCAACCGCCCCCGCCGCCGATGCGGTTGCCATTTCTGCGGTTGCCCCGGCCGATGCGAAACACCATGGATCAATATCACCTTGGCCAGATCCCGCAACACCACATTTACGCGAAGAATATAAAACCGCATCATCACCAACACCCTGTTGCCACATTGACAATGTCAATGGCCCAAATGTGCTGCTTGTACCATTACCATATTCCGCAATGGAATCTGCCCCAGACGTACCTGTTGCATGCATAACTGCAACAACTGTCATAAATTTTTGATTCAGTGATACATCATCTAATAACGGTGCATAATTTTCAAATGTCGCATCTAATACAGACAAAGACTTGCCATTACCTTGGCCATATTCAAATTCACCTGCCGGCATTATTAAAACAGGCACCCCAGAACCAATCATTTTATTTGTCAGCAAATCAGTAAAATATGCCCCCTGGGTTTTGCCACCGACAGATTCATCATTATACATTTCATTGATTTGCGATTGAAAATCTTCTATTTCTGTTCCCGGATTCAATGCAAAAAATGCCGGCATATCACCAATTGTCAGATAATCTATGGAACGACTGGCGTCTATAACATCCGCATTTGCCAACACAGACGCACCAGATGTTCTGGCATAATCCAAGGCCTCAAAATTTCTGTATACAGAATCTGTATTTAATGTTTTTTGCACATATAAATCATTTGAATTGTCTAATACATAAACATTATCAACCGTATTACCACCATTGACATTTACGTAATAATAGCCATCTGTACCTTTGTATATCGCGATGTTATCAATACCTGCGCAATTATTTCCGGTGCATTCACCTTTCAGCATTTTTGAATCAGACGCCAAATAATAGGTCGTATCATTCACAGTAATTGTCGGTCTGTTAATTTCAGTATCATCCGTCAACGCATCAGATATATCAAATTCCAAATTCGCGCCATTTATGTTCAATGTTAATACATCACCCGCATCAATTACACCGGATCTGCCATCGGCGCCATCTGTAACATTACCGACCGCATCACCCTGCATTGGATTTGCGACATTAACAAATGCTGTCCCACCACCAGTTCTGTATATCGCCAATTGCGCATTTGGCACCAACCCATATAAATCACCATAACTGCGACCACCGGCCTCCCATCCACCGACGATTTTCCCCAGCGCACTGTCATAATTCGACGCAAAAGGATTCATTGCGGTCCCAGATCCTGAAAAATCAAACCCGCTTATCTCGCCCCCCAGCGCACCTGCCACAGGCGAATTATAATTCAAATACTTATCCACTGTTTTAGGATCCGCACTGGCCCCGGCGGTCAATGTATAATCAATGCCATCGGCACGGTCCGCAGATCCGGCCGGATTTAATCCATTTTCCGTCACCAATGCAACCAACACAGGTTTTCCACCCCCCGCACTGTTTCCATTTGGTACCGGTTTATAAGATTCTGACGCCAATGTACTGCGAAAAACAGTTTTTCCATTATATCCATTTGCGAATGCAGAATATCCGTGCATCATCAACAAATAATTTTGCAATGGTACGTCGATACCGTCTTTTTGATAATTATTATCAGATTGTTCTGCGGGCCTAAAATAATCAAAATCCCATTGGCGCACCCCACCTGCAGTCGGATTCCACCCCAACAAATTTTCGTCATACGTTGCTGGGTTTGGGTCAACCTTGCCATCTGGCAACAAATACGCCGGCCCATACGCCACAATAAATTCAGACGTTGGTTGGCCACTGCCACCACCACTGTCACCGCCGCCACCCGGTCTTGTTCCCCCAGATGACGAAGACGAATCATTATCATTACCCGGGTCAAACACATCGGTCAGCAAAAATAATCCACCAACAACGGCACCGGCCCCAACCGCGGCCAACGACAAACTTTGCACCGAAGACAAACCGCCAAAAAAGCCACCCCCAGAAACATTTTGTGACCTATTTCTGACATTATATTGTTTTATTTGCGTATCACACCTGGACGCATCTGCGCCATACATCTGTAAAATTTGTGCGGCCCGCACATCATTGTTCATCAGTGCGGTACAAACAATGGAAACCCCGGTTGCGTCAATATAATTAACATTTGCCCCACGACTGACTAAATTTTGTACCTGTTGAACATCTGCATTTTTCGCAGCCGCTAACAACTGAGCCGCCATCATAAAATCCCCCTGTGCAGACCACCCCGCGCACGGCAACAACAACATTGGCAATATGAAAATTTTTGACAGTTTCATGAATACATTCTCTCGGGTTATGGCAATCTTAGCACAATATTAAATTATCTGTCCAGATAAAAAAACAGTCTGCAAATCAGCAGACTGAACAATGAACATGCAACCATAAAACATTATCTTGAATTATAATAAGTAGTAACCTTTATATAACCTTTTGGTTTACGATATTCGGGCTGTGGTTTTACAACCGTATCACACCTGCACGTATCTTTTGGTTGTGTTTTTGGTTGTATTTTTGGTTGAACTTTTGATTGTGATTTTTTTGTGCCCTGTTTTTTACCCTGACGACATTTATTTAAATCACCACCCAGCACACGCACAGAATCACGCAAATTTTGTATTTCCACATCTTTATAATGAACAGTATCCGCCAGTTCAGAAATTCTGGAACTTTTTCTTAAATTTTCATTTTGCAGACTATCCACCATATAACCATACTTGCGATTATCTGCAACCACAGAAATATAATTTCGGTTTGACCCGTTTTTTTCCTGTTCTGCTTTTTTTCTGCCACTGCATTGCACACAACCAAAAGCGATTGCAGCCACCGCAATAACACCTGTCGATACATGTAACATCCAACTTTTTGCACTTGCCATTTTATATCCTTTGCTTTGTTATCGTGCATAATATTAGACAAACAATATTATTTTGTCAATAAAAATATATAAATTCAAATTTTTTTTCAAAAATAAATTGCGCCATCGCATACCACTGTGTTATAATGACAAAACAAGAGAGAATATGAAACCACAAACTTTGATCTTAGCATTTGTATTTGCTGCATTTTCTGGTGCGTCCTATGCCGCCCCCAGTTGTTCACGTGCAAATTTAACCCGCTGTTTGGATTCCGTATGTGCAATAAACATGTCATCTAATCCGGCGGCCCGTTGTCAGTACTGTGGCACATCTGGTGCGGGTACGCCCCCCAAAAGTGCAATGCGCAGTGTATCTGCGGGATCATCTGCAAAGTATAATATATCGGACAAAGAACTTAAAAAGGCCCCCACAGACCCCGGGGAACGCTATGCATGGGCAACAACCCAATGCATTGCCAAGGTATCAGGCTGTACCCCTGATGACGTCACAGACATATATGATAAATTGATTGAACAATCATGTACCGCGGCCGGCGTATCCGCACAAATGAATAAATTACAGGCCAACATCGGAAAAACAAAAACTAAAACCGCATGTGAATCGGAACTGTCCATATGTATCACAGATGGCAAGCGTTGCACATCTGACTACAGACAATGCGAAGAAAACGCTGACTTTGACAATTTCTTTTCTGCGTGCAGTGCCACCATTACCGGATGCGATGAACACATATCTGAAATACGCACAGAATTACTGGCATCACGCGACAGTGCAATACGCGGCGCAGACGCATTATTGGCACAAATCGTTACGATGTATCAAAACACCCGCGAAAACAACGCAGCCAACATAAAATCAGGTTGTAAAAACGATCGTGCATTTAACGAATGCGTTCAAACGGTATGCGAAAACAACATGCCAAATCATTGCGGTACCGATTATGAAAAAACAGAAAAAGCATCTGCAATGGCGCTGTGCGAATTTCATCGTCTGGCATGTGACGCGATTGATTAAGGGATAAAAATATATGTTATGTAATAAAAACAATTTTTACATAAAACCTGGTCACATATTTGTATATGGGCTGATTTCTGTGTTATGCATACTTCCAAATTTTGCCGATGCAGCGGTGGCGAAACGTGGCACAACATCTGCGCGTTCTGCCATAGCTAAAAAACCCGAACCCGAAATAGTTGTTGAAAACAAAACATCTCAATTTGACGACTTTATGTCTGAAATGGATTCTGTAACCGGGTCAGACAACGACGACGCCCTGGCGGAAAGCATTCGCGCCCAACGTGCGGCATTTACCGCGCAAAGCAATCGAAACGCCGCGGCATCGGCGGCACAATCTGCGGCATCATCTAACACAAACGAATGCGATAAAAAATTACGCGCATGCATGCAGAACAAATGCGGTAACGATTTTACGAAATGTTCTGGTGATACCGACACAACATGGGGGGGCAAACTGGACGCGTGCCGTCGCGACACAACATGTACCGGCGAAGAATACCGCCTGTTTACGACCGAAATCAAGGCCGACCGTGACAGCAACGCAGAAATGTCATTATATAATTCTATCATTAATTGCGGGAACAGTTATAACAATTGCATTATCACCCAATGCGGTCCGACATTTGCAAAATGTCTGGGCAAGAAATCAGGCGATGCGGCAATTGAAAAATGTAAAACAATTGCCCAAGACTGCAAAGAACAAGACAGCGGCCTGGCCAGTCGCGCCATGTCGGTATTTGGCGGTTTACGTACAGACGCCGAAAAGACAGTTGCCCAAAACGAAAAAAGATTATACGAACTGCGTGATTTGATGCGCGACACATGCACCAGATTGGGCGCCATGTTTGACGATCGCACCTTGGATTGCGTATACAGTATTGAATTCTATGCCGGCGAAGACAACACACTTTATGCATCTAAAAAGGCGTACGCAGGATCCACATTTTCATGCACCCCAAATTGGTTTGGCATTGACATAACCACATTTATGGAAAATGCCCAGCGTACCACACGTGCCCAAACCGCGGCATCATCTGCGATGTTGGGTTCTGGTTTAGGCATTGGTGTTGGCGCGGTTACATCTGGGGCAATTGATCGCGCGGTTGACCGCAAGAAAGCCGACGACGAATTACACGAGGCGTTATGCAATAAAACAGGCGGAACATGGCGTAAAACCCTTAAATCATGCAATTGCCCAAAAGGTCAAAAATTTGACAAAGAAGAAGGCTGCATAGACAGGAAAAGAGCAGGCACGAACCAGGACGCCGACGACGCACCAGAAATGCCTGAGGCGCCATCAGGTGACAATAACGGTTTACAAGGTACCCCCCCCCATGAACCAGCACTTAGCGCGTCTACGCCGAACAATAGCGGCGGCTCTGTGGATGGTGCGCCGACCACTGACAAAAACAAAAATTTTGGAACGGATGTTAAATCAGATGTTCTTAAATCAACAACTAACACAAAGGGTTATGATTACAGTAAAAGCGCCATGGACAATGCCACAAGCAGTGTAACCAAAGATTATAAAATTGGTGGTTCAGATTCGTCTTCATCAAAATCTGTTTCATCAAGATCAAACACAAGTTTCAGGGTAGACGCAGCAACGGGCAAGTCAATTTCATCAGGCAGCACCAGTTCTTCAAGTGGGCCAAAGAAAATGAGTGGCAGTGGTGGATTTGGTGTAAATGCCCTGACAGGTGCAAAAAAGTAACACAACAAAAACAAATATACATATAATATATAAACACTGTGAAAAAAATATTTTTAATCTTTACTGTTTTATTTACATGTGCCCTGCCCGTGTCTGGTTTTGGTGCCCTTAATGATTTCAATGCAAAATTCCAAGAATTTCAAACCAGACAACAACAACAATTTCAAGGATTTCAAGCAAGACAACAACAGCAATACAATGATTTTCAATCCAGAAACCAACAAGAAATTGCCCAATTCAGAAAAAGATCTGACGACAAAATTGCAGAACTTAAAGAAAGATCAGCAGAGACTTTCGCAAAACTAGAACAATCCTACAATGATTTTATAAAGGACACACCATTTGTAAATTGTGTTCCTGGTTGGTCTTATCTTGAATGTAAACAGGTAAACAATCTTCAAAAATCTACATGGAGTTGTCATTTAAAACCGGGTATAACCGCACAGAAAATGAGTTCTGATGTAGAAGCATATTGTAAACAAAAAAGTGACGCATTTGAATATGACCCATTGGAAGATAACGATTTTGAAGAACCAGAAAGCGAAGAAAATAATAACGGACGCATTCGTATGGCTGCACAGACTACAGAACTGCGCCCAGAAGAAGAAGTAAACGCCTATGCGGAATACCCAGCAGACGGAAACTCTGATTTTATGGCGGCGCAACAACAAGACAAACGAGACTGGGAAAATCCAGAATATGACACACCCGAACCTGTTGATGTGGCCACAACACCATCTGTCGACAAATCTGCATCTGCGTTACTTGCCCAGTCAGCCGAACAAGCAAAACAGTCAAAAAAACAAAAAGAAAACACGCAAAAAGCAAAACAAGATTCCATGTTGGCCGCGGCATTTAAAAAATATTGCGATGACGAGGGTTATACACTTGCCCCTGGTGCGCACGGTGCTGATTTACCTGGCGCTGTATACGGTACATATTCTGCACAATGCAGTGGCTCGTCCAGTACCATTACCCTTACATGCTATAAAAAGAAAAAAAATGTGTCCTTTTCGCCTGCTGACCTGGGCCACTATTGTTCCCCAGAAACAACAAATCAATTCAAATTAGTCGAGTCCTCTGCCGGCCGCCCCAGTTTTCACATCAGGGATTGTAAGGCAACAGATAAAAAATCAATCAATGCCACAGACTGTAAAATTTCTGTTGGTGGGCAATACAGTGATGTCAAATGCGATAACGACAAGGGATATTGGCTTAACGCAACATCAACCGCATGCGAAAAACAAGGTCGCCAGGAAACAAACAAAAAATGTACACCTGAACAATTAAAACAATTAAACGCGAAATCTGGCAAATTGTATTATTATGCTGAAACACCGAATACCCAGTACTGTGGCATTACAACATGCAATGACAACTATGTCATAGACAACAGTCAACAACAGGAAAAATGTGTATGTCCAAAAACAGATGAATTTATTGAAACAGGTGGCAAATGTGTAAGAAAAACAAATCTGATTAATATAATCGGCAAAGTTATAGATTCTGACACCAAACAACCAATCAAGTGGGTCACTGTTAAATATGACGAAGGTAAAAAGGACAAAGAAGGCAAGATCAAATACGGCATACTAAAAACGGGTGGCAACGGCATGTTTAACATTGATGTTATTGCCGGCACAACCGTCAAATTTGAACATAATGATTATCTGGTTGGTGAAATACAAAACGCCGCCCCAGATACAACCGCAGAAGTAAAATTAACGCCAAAATCATCTGAGTATCTGCTGTTTCAGGGTATTGTGATGGACCAAGAAACAATTACCCCAATACCAAAGGCAAAAATAAAATATAACAAAGAAACAATAACTGCGGACGAAAACGGTAAATTTGATATCCGCGCCCCCAAAGATACTGTTATCACATTCCAGGCCCCTGGATATAATGACCGCGAATGGAAACTGGAATACGAAACATTTGAAATCACAGAAGTTCCAATGACCAAAACCGACAAGGCCGCGAAAAATGCAGATTTACAAAAACTTTGTGAAAAAGACGGCAAAGGTAAATGGAATAAAACATTAAAATCATGTAATTGCAATGACAAAGGCGCATTCTTTGACGAAACAGACGGATGCACAACCGCAACCGCCGAATATAACACGTCCAAAGAACAATTGGATACATTATACGAACAATTCCAGGCACAATTGGCATCAATAAAGAACGCCACACCACAAACCGCGGACGAACAATGAAACATATACTGATTGCATCTTTACTGATATTTTCATGGCTGCACCCTGTGTTGGCAGATTCCGCCGCAACTGCATCCAATCCATTTTCAGAAATTACAGACCCAAATGAATTATTGAAACGGTTAGAAACTGAAACAGATGCGGTTGTAAAAAATTTCAAAGGCAAAAAAGCAAAAGAAAAAAACGCACTGAAAAAACAAGCCAAAGAAATTATAACTCAGGCAAAATCTGATATCCCATCTGATGGAAAATCTGCCGAAAACAATGACGACAAATCAACACCAGAAACACAAACAAAATCATCATCAGAATCCGCCAAAAAAGAAATCCCAACTGACGAAGAAATCAAAGAATTACGTGCCAAGGCCGATGCTGCGCATGAACGTGAAACATCCACGGCAAATAAAATGTTGGGGGCGGCCGGAATTGGTGCAACGGGCGTTGGTGGCATGATGCTGATGCAGGGCATGGCCGAAAAATCGGCCGACGGTGATGCAGAACAACAAATGCGGGCATATC
>JAZSAG010000042.1:0-6568 GCA_045601765.1 Candidatus Enterousia sp.
AGATATAAGATTCGCAACATTTGGACGAAAAATACCCGAATTTAAATACTATGCAGATGGATTGTGTAAAGCGTCGTCTTTCGCGTTTATGAATGCAATGGATAGTAAAGATTGGGTTATGATGTACATAGATGATGAGTATTGGAATATGGGGCCGCATGTTTATTTAAAACATATACCAAGTAAACAGGTCTTTGATTTGACAGCAGACCAGTATTTTAATCAAGTTATACCATATGAATGTGGTCATTATATTCATAAGTTAGATAAACAAGATATGTTGCCTGCAATGCGCTTTTTAAATGCAGTGGAACAAAAGTACTTTAGATAGGATGTGTAGAATGCAAAAACCAGAACCATTTGTTAAGCCTGATAATATATTTTCTGTTTCTGATGCGTCTGCACTGTTAAAAAATGTTGTTGAAACAGCGTTCCCGCGTATAAAAATTAGGGGTGAATTATCACAAATTACACGCGCAACTTCTGGTCATATTTATATGACAATCAAAGATTCTGGGGCGGCAATTTCTGTGATTGTGTGGCGCGGAACACCGATTGCATTCAAGTTAGAAGAAGGAATGGAAGTTATCTTGACGGGGCGCTTTACAACATATCCGGCGCGCAGTAATTATCAAATCGTTGCCAGTGAAATCGAAATGGCTGGTGTTGGCGCAATTCTTAAAATGCTGGAAGAGCGTAAGCAAAAGTTAGCGGCCGAGGGTTTGTTCGACGAGGCGCGTAAAAAGCCCCTGCCCAGATTGCCGCGAACGATTGGTGTTGTTACCAGTCCAACTGGGGCCGCATTCCAAGATATACAAAATCGTCTGCGTGAACGCTTTCCGGTGCGTGTGTTGCTGTATCCGGCGACTGTCCAGGGTGTGACTGCAGCGGCCGAGGTTGCGGCGGGGATTGAATATTTTAATCGTATGCAAAATGTTGATGTGATTATTGTCGCGCGTGGTGGTGGTTCGCTGGAAGATTTATTGCCTTTTTCCGAAGAAGTTGTTGTGCGTGCCGCCGCAGCCAGTAAAATACCGCTGATTTCTGGGGTCGGACATGAACCAGATTGGATGTTGATTGATTTCGCAGCAGACTATCGTGCGCCAACACCAACCGGTGCAGCCGAGGCCGTGGTGCCAACAAAGATATCATTGATTCAAGATCTGGAAAATCTGTGGGTGCGATTGTCTGGGAACTTTACAACACGTTTAATAAACGCAAAACAGCGTTTGGAATCTGTGAATGTCAAAAGTCCAAAGCAGGTATTGATGGAACATGCCCAACGTTTGGACGACCTGGGACGCACGTTAAATATTATTATCAATACAAAAATTGTGTCGGCCCAGCAAAAAATGGATAATGTTTCAACTTTTTCTAATATTTTACAAAATCGGATGACGGTTTTGACGCAATCGTTGGTGCATGCCGGGCAAATGCTGAATTCGCTTAGTTATAAAAATGTTTTGGCACGTGGATATGCGATTGTGCGCGACGCAGACAATAAAATTATCAGTCGTACCGATGCAGGTACACCCGTCAGTATTGAATTTGCAGATGGGGTTATTCAACTGTAAAAAAACCGCCCGTTTGGGCGTTTCGTCTTGACAAAACTTAAATATTTTGTATGTTAGCAAAAAAGGAGTTGATATGGACATGAACTACTATCCAGAAAAACCTGTGCTTCCGTTATCGTCAGATCATTTATCGATTTTAAAGGAAACTTTAGGTAGACCTAATATCCGTATGTGTCGTTATGAATATGAAGGTTTTTATACTGTTTTCACACTTGTTGACAGTACAACAAAAGAAGAATTATTACGTTTAAGATTTAGGTATATCTTCTGTCCAGTTCATAGCTATGAAGAAAGCCAAGGTCAAAAAGATAAATGGTTACTTTTATTTGAGATGCATCGTAATGGTAGAGAGTGTGTGTATGATAAATGGATTTCGGGTTCTAGATATAATATATCTGATGCACCTGCAGACAAGGCTGTGTATTATGATGTTTGGAATTTTTTAAAACGTAAATATATCTTACAGTTAGAAAACGATTTAAAAAATACTATATCGTACAAGATGAAACGATTTTTTAACCAGTTAAGAACAAAATAAAAAAATCGCCCGTTTGGGCGTTTTTTTAATTCTTTATTAATGTTTTTGCGGTCGCAATTGATTCAGGTGTGATTTCGGCGCCGCTGATTATGCGGGCAATTTCATTTATTTTGTCGTTGCCCATAATTTCATGGACGTTTGTTATTGTTTTATCATCGATTACAGATTTTGAAATCTTAAAGTGTTTGTCGGCATAGCCCGCAACCTGGGCAGAATGCGTGACAACTAATGATTGATTGCCAACCGATAACCTGTTCAGGCGTGCGCCAACAGCCGATGCGGTGGCGCCACTGATTCCTGTGTCGATTTCGTCAAATACAAATGTGTGTGAATCATTGTCGCCGGCCAACACGACGCGCATTGCCAACATCAATCGTGCCAATTCACCGCCAGATGCCGCGCGGTGTAATTGGGCAAATGGGGCGCCCGTATTTGTTTTTATCATAAATGTTACATTGTCGATACCTGTGGATGATGGGGCTGATTCTGTTATTTCTGTCATGAAATCAGCCGACCCTAATTTTAAATCGGGCAGTTCACGTAATAATTTGTCACGTAAAATTTCTGCGGCATGGACGCGTGCCAAATGCAGGTTGTTGGCCGAGGTTTGAAATATTTCCTGGTGCTGCGTCAGTTCTTTTTTTGCCTTGCTTAATTCGATATCAGAATTGTCAATAAGGTTTAATTTATCTTCTAGGACTTTTTGCAAATGCGGCAACTCGTCCGCGGTTGTGCGGTGTTTTCTGGCCAGTGCGCGTATTGCAAACAGTCTTTCTTCTATGCTGTCCATGTCGGACATGTCTGTATTGGTGTGTTCCAGTGACTGTGAAATTTGTGCAACGGTGTCCGCGACTTCGTAAAGTTTATCAATCTGTGTCTGGTATGGATTTTCATCGCCCTTGATGCGTTCTAAAATATGTGCAACAGAAAACAAAATGGTATCCAGTGAATTACCATGTGGCGATAGGGTTTGTATCGCTTCATCTAATATAGCAGAATTTTTTTCTGCGTTCATCATAATAGTACGCTGTTCAGATAAAGTTTCTTCTTCGCCACATTGCGGGTTCAATTTTTGCAATTCGGCAACATTGTGTTCCAAGAATTCGCGTTCTGTCGCACTGCGTTCCAACATTTCTTGTAATTCTTGTAAACGTTTTTTTGTGTTGTAATATTGCAAATAATTAACTGTAACTTCTGATAACAATCGTTTGAAATCAGGAATGTTTTTTTGTGCAAATTCGTCCAGTGTACCCTGGTGTGTACTTTGATTTAATAATGTGTGATTTGCAAATTGACCGTGTATTTCAACCAGGCAGTCACCGATTTGTTTTAATGTTTTTACTGATATTGGGGTGTCGTTTACCCATGCACGACTTTTCCCATCTGTGTTTAGTGTGCGACGTAATATCAGACCGTCCGAGTAATCAATGTCGTATTCATTCAATATTGTTGCGGCTGTTTCTGGGACGTTATCAAATTCAGCAATTACAGACGCGCTGTCGCATCCGTGGCGTATCAGCGATGCGTCGGATCGTGCGCCCAATGCCAATGATAATGCGTCTAATAATATGCTTTTGCCCGCCCCTGTTTCGCCGGTTAATACGTTCAGCCCAGACCCGAATTCCAGATTCAGTTTTTCTATTAATACGATATTTGAAATGCTGATATTTGTTAACATGGTGTAATTATAGTGCGTTTATAGATATTTTTTCCAGTGAAAAATCATGCGTCCATAAAATATATCCATTTATCTGATAATCGGGATATACGGCATGTAATAACAATGCGTATTCTGTAATTTGTTTTGTGTAAATATCCAAGTATTTTTCGCGTATTGTGTCCGTTTTGTAATCTAAAATATCAATTGTTTTTTCTTTGTGATTTATCAGCAGTCTATCGATACGTCTGCTGATAAATTTGTTTTTTATTGTGCCTGCAATTGGGACTTCTGTTTGAGAATTTGGTCCGAACAACTTTATTAGTGTTGGGTTGTCGTGTATTTTATTTATGATTTCGTTATCTGTTGGGGGCGCGTCGTCTGTTGTGGTGATGTGTTGCAGAACTTTATGCATTTGTGTACCTGTATCGGTCGCAAATTTAGAATTATTGTATTCTGATAATATTTTATTCAATGTTGTCATTTGTAATCCTGATTGCATTTGTTGTTGTTTCGTCTGCAAATGTTCGCCAGATTTGATGATGCCAAGAAATTTCGTTGGCGAATTTGTTGGGTGTGTGTCCATATATATATAACTCGTCACGCGCACGTGTCATGGCGACGTATAATAATCTGTAGTATTCGGCAATGTGCTTGTTTAATTCTTGGTTCTTTAATTCTAGATAAATATCACTGTTTGGTGTGCGTGGCGCCCACAGCCATATTGGTGTGTCGTCTGTTTTGATGGGGACTATATTATCTGTTTTTGGTATTTTTGTTGTATCAATAAGGAATACAACAGGTGCTTCCAGGCCCTTGCTGCCATGTACTGTGACAATGCGTACACCTTGTGATTTATCCATGTCGCGTTTTATTTCGCTGCCACCGGTGATAAACCATTTTAGAAAATGATATAGTGTGCCGGGTTGTGTACGGTCATAAGACAGGCATATCGTCATAAATTCTTCCAGTGGTTCTATGATTTGTGGCCCCAGCGCGGATATAAATTGTTTTCTGATGTTGTTTTTGTTTAGTAACCATGAAAAGAACGTGTATGGTGCCATGTGTGTGGCGTTGTTTTTTATTTCGTCCAGTTTATTGTATGTTTCAAGAGATTTGTTTTGTAAAATTTCAAAAATTGTTATTGGCGTTGCGTTTTTGTCATTCTGTTTCCGCTCTTCGTTAATGCTATTTTTGGTCCGGCATAGATTAAAAATATCTTCTTCTTTCATAAAGAAAATTGGGCTTTTTAAAGCGCAACATAAACTGTAGTCGTCCAGTGGATTAAGGCTCCAACGAACAAGGTTTAACATATCACGAATTACAGAAAAGTCTGGCAAAACTATACGGTCGCTGCCTGCGACGTCGATATTTCTTTGCTTTAATTCTGTGACCAATGGTGTAACAAGTGGATGGCGTTTTTGTACCAAAATCATTATGTCGCCAGCGTTGTATTTGCCAGAATTTAATATAGATTGAACCTTGTCGGCAATCATGGAAACGTATTTTTTTACGGTTATGTCATCGGTTGTTTTTGATGCGATTTTGTTTATTTCGACTGTGCCAACGTCGTCTTCGCGAAAGCATTTGTGCGGATTGTTTTTAAAATTTGATATGGATATAACACTGGGTGAATCAAACAGTTTATCAACAGTGTTTAAAATTGGTGCGGTTGATCTGAAACTTTGTGTTAATGGGATTTCTTGGATTGTGCGCAGATTGTTTTGAATTTGTGATGCGATTGCTTCGCGGCTGGTTGCGAATGCGTCAGGATCTGCGCCTTGGAATCCGTATATAGATTGTTTTGTGTCCCCAACAACAAATATAGAGCGCGGTTTGTCTGTTGTGTTGCCATCTGTAAAAAAGTCGCCGGATAACATGCGCAGTATGTCCCATTGTAATGGCGATGTGTCTTGGGCCTCGTCTACCAGGATGTGTGATAAGGATATATCAAGTTGTGATAATACCCATCCCATAGTGTTAGTGTCAGAAAATAATTTCTTTGTATACAGGATTAAATCATCGAAATCTAACAGGTTGTTTTGTTGTTTTGTCTCTTTGTATTCTTGTGCGAACGCCGCGGATAAATCGAACATCGCAATTGTGTCGTTAAATAATTGTGTGTTTATGTTGTATTGATTTATATTGTGGACGCGTTTTAATTCGTCGGCCAGAAATTCTTGTTTTGACACATGATCTCTGGGTTTGTCTTCTTTTGTAAGGTATGCCAATTTATATTTTTCAAAATCTATAGTATTGTTAATGTATTGGTTGGTTAAATTTATAATGTCTGTCAGGTATTGCGCCGGCTTTTTTCTGGTGTTTTGCGCATCTGTGGCATCTGCTATGATTTTTAGCAGCCTTTGTTGGTCGAAATCGTAGTTTATTTCAGATTCTATGTTTAGTATTTTTTTAGTCGTTTCAATAAAGTGTTTGCGATATGTGACAATGTCTTTGATTTGAAAGAATGTTTTGTATTGTTCACTTAAAGTTTCCAGCAAATCATCTATGTATTTTTCGGAAATTCGTTCGACGATACGTGAAAATGCCGGTAAAATTTTATCGTTTTTTGCCGGGAAATTTATCATGCGATCAAATGTATTGCGCAGTAATACTGTTTGTTGTGCGCCAGACACCAATGACCATGCAGGTGATATACCTGCCTCTATGGGGAAACGGTGCAGGATTTCTTCGCAAAAACCGTGAATAGTTTTTATTTTTAAAATATCAGGATTGTCTATGTATTTAAAAAATATTTCACGGGCACGCAATATGTCATTTTTTGATGCAGGTTTGTTG
>JAZSAG010000043.1:0-25174 GCA_045601765.1 Candidatus Enterousia sp.
CCGTTCTTCTTCCGCCTCGCCATTGTTAGAGGGTCATCGGCCTTTCGCATTCTATTATAGGGCAAATATTTTCTTTTTTCAAGTTTTTTGCAAAAAATATATCCGTACAATCAATCACGCAAGAAAATTTTACACGTAGTGGATAGGCACTTAAATTCGTCTGGAATTTCCGCGAATTATGGTTGGGTCACGAATGGGTATTCTGCTTGCACCAGAATGGTTAAATATTTCGTTATTTTTAGAATTTTGATATAATTGAATTTATTTTATTTAATGCATTTTGTAAATCTTTTTCCAATGAGATAACTGTATTAGAGTTATAATTTTTACGTGTCAGTTGCATTATCTTATTAGATGCAGATTGTAAATTCGTCATCAACGTATCAACACCCACGATATCATACCCTAAATTATCACCAGTTGATTGTTTTTGCGAGAAATAAACTTTGTTACCATTTTTGTCGTACTTATAACAATCAGTCAATTTTTTTGCGCCTGTATCTGATACAGGATAAGAAACAGGGCATTGATACACCCCCGCCTTGCCGTACTTATTTAATGACTGACCGCTGGTTGGCAAGGTTAATAAATCTTGTCCAACAAAACCATAAAACCCCGTTGGGCCTTGATACAATTCAGAAAAATCATCAAAATAATAAGTTGCATTTGGGACATTCCTTGTACACGCGATTAGACCTGTATACAATCCATTTTCTTTACGTCCGAATGCCATACTGACCCCATCCTCGCCACAGGAAACCTGATATGCGGAAGAATACCCACAAATATTTTTTGTATCCAACGTTTTCGGTATTTTTCCATCCAGCACACAAAAACACCCAGGCGAACATTTTTGTGTTTCTGTGGATGTTGTACTGAAACAATCTGCAACAGATTTTGCACCAGACTTTGAAGTTTTTCCCCCGGGACACAGAAACACACCCTTGGAATTTAGTTCGGTTGTAATCTTATCCCATCTTTCCTTGCATCCCTTTTCAACATCGCCAACAGACCATGTAAAATTACCGCCACCTGTACAATAACATCCAGGAGGACACGTATGAGTTGACAAAGCACTGCAATACAATCCGGCATCCGCTTTTTTCTTTTGACTGTTACAATATGCCGCGTTTACATCAACAATACTTGAAATAAAAGTTAATGTAAAAACACCACAAAAAATTACCAACTTGTTACAAAAAATTGCCATATGTCCACTCTTTCCTTAAACAATCCTTTTCGCACTAAATACAAAGGCTCAAATTAATGAATTATCGCACTTTTGTTTTGTAATAACTTGCTTTTTGGTATTTTATTACCAGCAGTCGGTTTCTTTATTGAATCCCCAACGAACACAGACTTATTCTTTTTTGTATTACTGACCGTATTTACTTTATTCGTTTCATTTGCTGTCATGCTTTGCAATTCTTTGGTAATTGTGATTGCTTTGTTCGTTATATTTTGTAATTTTGTAGTCAACTCCCTGACGCCATCACCAGCAATTGGAGTAAAATAAACTTTTTTACCTGTTGCATCATGTGTATAGCATTCATATGGCGTTTTTGCGCCTTCTGCTGATGACGGATGAGTACTTGGGCATTGATACGCACCAACGGCCCCAAGTGTCCACAATGTTTTATCAGTAGTTGGCATTACTATTAAATCTTCGCCAATAAAACCATACATTCCTGTTGAACCCTTGTATAATTCAGAAAACTCATCAAAGAAATAAGTAACCCCTGTTGAAGGCTTACGATTACATGCCAAAATCCCTTCGGCATTGGTACCTACCGCAAAAACAAAGTCTGTATCGCCACTATCACAGGAAAAACGCTGTGCAGATGTATAGCCGCAAATATTTGTGGTACCAATCCTTTCGGGAATCTGTCCATCAAACACACAAAAACAACCTGGTGCGCATTTCTTTTTAACCTCGTTCGCGGACACACCCATATTATTTAAACATATTGCTAAGTGTATGATGACTAATGATAAAGCCCTTGTACAAATATTCATAAAGCCCCCTATATTCTATTCTTTGTTGTTATATCATTAAAATAATGACAATCGGCCGTGGATGCATTTGCAACAATTTTATCTAAGGCTTCCCGGTCCAGGGTATTGGCATTTTTTTTCAATTTTATCAAACAATAATCCGGCCGCGTTTCCAACAGTATATGCAATCTGTTCTGATAGTAATTTAGAATATACAAAACGCATATTGCCACGATTATTATGATTAAACGCAATGATAAAATCATTCGCCAATCGAGACACCGTTCTGTATTCAGGCATATCATGGGTTATTGTTTTGTATGGGAATTTTAATACATTATAATAAAATTCATTTTTATAACGCTTTTCGCCCGCTTTGAACAATATCTTTTGCGTCGGAAAATCCATTTCATCATATAGTTCACTGTCCGCAACGAACCTATCTTGGGTTTCATCCAGGTATAAACCCGTTTCTGTCAGAACGCCCTGTAATATTGCCTCTTTGACAAATGGTGTAATACCAATATCCGGGGTATGAACCAACATCAAATACTGTTCAAAATGCACCAATTCATGAACGATGGCATTTACAATTTCTGTGCGATTGTCGATTTTACATAACCTTATTTCCCCAAGTGGGCTAAAGCCACCAATCTGTCTATCTTCTGTTGGGTTATATATAAATCGTGGTGCAATTGCGTCCCAACCACGTTCATGAACATATAGTTTATAAAAAGCCTGGGCAAAATCAAAATCAGAATCTGGGTATTTCTTGGACAGCTGTTGAATCTGGACAAAATTATCATTAAAAAATTTCAACACAGGATTAACATATTTCAAAAAATCTATGGAAGATTTTATTTTCAATGTCCCATCACGGCCAGAAATCTTTTTTGTTTGAATTGACAATAAATTTGGAATATTTCTTGCCAATCTTTTTAAATCCAGGTGGGGCTTACCATCAACCATGGATTTTAACGCATTGGAAATATCTGTTTCTGACCAGCCATCTTGTTGCATCCATATAACAGCGTCAATCGCAGCCGCATTCACAGTCATGGCATCAATCGGCGTATTTGGGTTCACGGTGTATTCAAAGATATGCATAATAAAATCATGACTAAATTTGCCGTCCAGCAATCTGATTGCGTCATTCACTGACATTTCAGCCGCACCACGCGTCTGTAAGTTTTTGTTATATTTTGCAATATCATGGGCAATTTGTTCCCTGGTCCAGCCAATTTTGTTTCGCCATGCACCAAGTTCGCGCCAAAACGCCGAAACATCCATACGTTTATGCCAATCTAGTGAATTATGAACCACGGTATATATAATATCATTTGGCACATGTGCGTCATGCATTAAAATAATTTTATTGTATATTTCATCATCTATGTCATCACTGTTATATTCCAGCGTAAGAAAGCACAAGTCATGCGCCAAAATGGCATCAAGTCCATGGGCAACAGAATCATTATAAAATTTAGTAAAATGCACCGCAAAGCCCCTTTATCAAAGGATATTCTAGCACAAATATGCAAAAAACACAACAATATCAATTATCTTGTGTGCGGATTATATATACCCTTTTTAATCAGCGCACGACGCAGGCAACTGTAATGTTCAACCGATGGCCGCAAATAGTGGTTATACAACGTACTGTTATTACTTATCATGACGACCGGGACATTCTTTGCCAGACAGCCAGATATAACAAATGGACTGTCATCAAAGTGAATGTCCGGATTAAGCCCCTTTAAAATATCTGATTTTTTGCCTTCTTGGTCATATACCTGGTCAAAAGAACAATTTATCCCCGCTTCACGTAACTGCGCAAAGGTTTTGGCCGGTTGCTTATATTTACGTTCGGTTACGAATAAAATATCTAAATCAGGGCGTGCCATCAATTTATTTAAAATCGCCGGAATACCGGGATCTAGAACCGGCAAAGTATACAACATATCATCGCCAAACAATTCCAACAGCGTATCAGATAATTTATCATCATAACATTCACGCACAGCCCAACTGGTTGGTTTTGCATAGATCTGGCCACAAATATCAAACGCACGTTGATATAATGGTTTGATATCAAATATTACACTGTCTAAATCAAACGTTATTCTTTTCATTTTTCTATCTTTTATCGTATTTGTGGACCGTGATTATAACATGATTTTTACCAATTGCAAATATACAGAAACATGAAAATAACCCTGGCTGTATTTTTGTACATAAATACATCATTTTATGCTTGCCCCGAATTTTATAAAAGTGCTAACATCATCATATAGAAGGATGAAAGGATTAATTCAGATTTTTACTGCAATGCTTGTCACGCTTGTATCCCAGGCGGGTTTTGCCGATGATTTGTCCGATGTGGCACGTGCGGCGGCGCGCCGTGATGCAACGGCGGTTGCGCCTGGGTCGGGCCGCCAAAAAGCGGTACCAGACCAAAAAAACACCACGACCAGTGTACGCACAACCACAACATCACGCGATTCTGGGGCCGTTCGTGAACGTTCTGGGGTGGGCCAGACAACACAACGCAGTGCAACCGTTGGGAAAAATGTTGTATCACGCGCCGCGACAAATACGACTGTGGCCCGGAAACCCATTGCAACACCTGAACGAAATGTGGCAACACGCAGTGGTGCAACACCGAAAAATGCCCAGGTATCACGCGCAGGGGCAACGGCGCGCACGGGGGCATTGACCGCGCGCAGCATGTTGACCAGCACACCTGTACGCCACGGACGCGCGACGTCTATTGCGCGCAACGGCGCACCAACACCCGAGGTCGCCGCAATCACGTCACGCGATTTTAAATCATGTCGCGATGTATTTCAGAACTGTATGGACGAATTTTGCGCAAACAAAGATGCGACACTGAAACGCTGTGCGTGTTCGGCGCGCGCACGCGAATTTGACGGGATGAAAAAACAACTGGCCCAGGTTGAAGATAAACTGTTAGATTTCAGTCAACGTTTGTTGACGGTAAATATGGACAAAGAGGACGTTATTGCCCTGAACCAGGCGACCGAAGGCGAATTAGGATATGATCAAAAAGATAAATCTGAATCTAAGAAAATGCTGGATCAGATTGCAAAAAAATTGAACACCAGTTTTAATAACAGTAATTTTGATCAGAATTTAAATGCTATATCATTGTCACTGAACACAGATACCGCATTTGACAACATTGATTCTTTGATGGGCGCAACAACTACGACCAAGTCAGGCACCGCGTTATACAATGCGGCACTGCCTGTGTGTCGCGAAATGGCGTTAGAGGTTTGCACAGAACAAGATTTAAAAATCGCTGAAAGTGGATATCAAATGGCCATTGAACAGGATTGTAACACCGTGGCCAAGGCATACGCGTCACAAAACGATCAGGCGCGCGCAAAAATACTGGAAAGCAGCGCGCTGTTGGATATGTCACGTTTGGACATTCATCAAAAGCGTAATTCTGATGATATTTTGACCTGTAAAAAGAAAATGTTGGATATGCTGACAGATTCAACAGTATGTGGCACAGGAATGTCTAAATGTTTGGATATAAGTGGCCGATATATCGACCCAACAACAGGCGAAGCGTTCTTGACCGACGATTTAATAAATCTGGGCAATTTGATTACGCGACCAACCACAGTTCAAACATGGGCAGGCGCCCCAGGCAACCTTAAATTTGTACAGTACCTGGACAACAAAAGAAAATTTATCGCGCCGGCGTCTGAGGGATGTCAAGATATCGCAGATTATGTATGGCAAGAATTTCTTGAAGATGCATTGGCACAGATAAAATTGGCCCAAGAAGAAAAATTAGAACAAGTACGCCAATCATGCACCACACTGACCACACAATGTTTGGATGATACGTTCAAGTCAATATCTGAATTCGATGCGCGTGCATTGTCTATATTTGGTGTGTCCGCAGATAAAACAGTAAATGCGATATGTAATGATGTGCGCACTGCGTGCACCGCCCTGTTGAATAGCACCAATGGCGATACCGCATGGGATATGGGGATGACTGAAATTATCACCGATAAAACATACGAAACAATTCTGGCCACGTGTCGCGAAGTTGGACGGCAATGCATAATTCGTTCATGCAAGTCAGTTTCGGGTAATTTCGGGTTGTGCGAAAATATTGATACGTCGGTTAACCGTAAATCTATTATCAGCCGCCATTCATGTTGGGACGAGGTTTCACAGTGCGTCGCAGATGCGGGCGCAGAAACAATTAACACCATTATGGAAAATCGTGGACGTACAGCGAACACATTGATTGATTATGCATCGACTGGCGATATATACGAAGACTTATATGGATTTGGACGCAGTTCACAGATGACCATGGCGGCGGACGCGGAAACAACAACATCATATACACATATTTACGATTGGTGTGGGCAGGCAGATAGCGCCAAATTGTCCACAGAATTTGAATGGCAGGTATGTCGTTTGACAGAACAAATATGGGGCAATTGTGAATATGCGCCGGGAACAACACTGTCAAATGACGATGCACATAATATGATATTAATAAACAATACATCGGCGGATGATGACAACGAAACGTTGCTGTCATGGTTTGCAAGAAATACAGGCACGGAAAATAGCCCTGAAAGTTGTCGCGATACAACATGTGGTGCGGGGACAACAAATCATAACGGCATCTGTGTAAGCAATTCTGATTTCTCGTCCGATAACGAATATTGTCCGATAAATCAATTTAATATCTTTGGCGCACATACCAACTGTTGCGCCAGCCCAGCCAAGTTGCATAACAAAAACCTGTGTTGTAGGGACGGTGCCGTTATTGCAAAAATTACACCTGTGACAAATTATGCCAAGTCCAATGATGTTACAGATTTGTCTAATACAATAACATATATGTGCACGTTCGGTAATTTTGAATATGCGTATGCATTGGCAACAGATGACAGTGGACTGTTGGTGTGTTTGTCAGAAATGGCAAACGAAGCGGCCGCGATAACGTATAGCGCATCAGACATAACATGTAACGGTTATTTTGTATATCTGCATGCAAATGGCGAACATGTTATGCCGACAAAGACAGGTGGTATTGACAACTATTACACCAATACAGACGCGGATGTATGCAGATATAATTATGACGTAAATGGCGGTACAAATTGGATATTTAATAACCCTGAATCTGGTCCTGGGGTGTGCACCATGCCAAATGACGGATGGAGTGTAAGATATAACGTAGGCGCATAATAATGAAAAAATATATAGTTATACTTTTATCTTTTGGATTATTTTCACTGCCACTTGGCGTTTTTGCCCAGGTTGATGTCAGTGCATGCACCAGTGCCACCACAGAAGATATTTGTAATGCAGGATGCGAATGGGGCAGAGATAACACAACATGTACAATATGTCTACAAACAACATATTCAACTGATGGTATATATGGATGTAAACCATGTATTAAACCAACCAATGCGACATTCCTTGTTGCCAGCGGATATGAATATGCCGGAATGACTGGTGCCCAAGAATGCCCATGGACAGTCAGCGTATGCGATGAAAACATGTATATTAAAGATTTAAAGTGGAACGAGTGGAATGCCAATACCGAACTTACAAAAGATTTATGTGTTAAATGTGATGACGGTCATTATGCTGATAACACAAAACAAACATGGGAAAATTATTCACTAAGCAACCCATGTAAACCGAACAGATTTCATATCATACCGCAACTAAAAATTCAACGTCCTGATGGTATTATAACAGTAACCCCAACGAACTCTGTCGGCGACCCATTATCTTTTTCATATGAGTATAAAAGTGGCAATGACATTGAAACCATAACGAAATTTCAAGATCGTATTCTGCTTTTTCTGGAAAATTCGGATTCATTTACAGCAACAGAATTGCAAAACAAATATAATTTTCCACCAGAAGGTACAGAATTTGTGTTAAAACCAACCAGTGAAGGCGGACCAGATATTGATGTCAGATATTATGCCACAAAATTGAGTTTTACAGATTATAACGACAGTATGAGTCGACTTGGCGTGTATAAAAACGGCGCAACATTCGATATGGCAATCACAATGGTTCCAAAAAAATATAACATATGTTACTGTTCTGCAAGACCTGATTCTGCCCATGTATCTAGTCTAAGCAGCAGATGTTATTGTCAAAATAATGTTGAATTCGGCACCATGCAAAAGGCATCTAGAATGACAAACGAAATGAATACTATAATTGGATATGATTGCAATGGGCAATATCTGTCACAGTGGTACGGTCATTTGTATATTGTATCTACATCAGGTTATATGTCACATATCAGAACATTTGATAATCTGATAGATATAGGCGCACAAATTAGCGAGCCAGAAAGTAGCAGTCAATATATTATACTGACACCGTACTACGTCTCATGTTTAGCAGGAACATATAACAGTAATTCCATATGTCCAACTGAATGTACACAGTGTTCAGCCGGCACATACAGTAACGCAGGCGCACAAATGTGCACCCAATGCCCGGCAGGTACCGCTAGTGGTATTGGGGCGTCTGAATGCGTAAATTGTCCAGCAGGCCAATTCAGTTCCGCAGGATCTGCAGAATGCTCATCTTGCCCCACAGGATTCACAACACCGGATGCGGCAACAAGTCGTAACCAGTGTTATATATCAACCAGTGTAAAATTTAAAGACAACAATGCTGGGGCTTCGTTTAATCTGCCGTCAAATGTATATTTATATTAACAAAATTGCACCCAAACCCGCAATTGCAGAATTGATTAATTCTTTCTGGGTGGGGGTAAGTTTGCCCAATACCCAATCTGATGGATCCATTGGCAATTCAAAATCACGTGGGTGGCCGATTCCTATTCTGATACGTCTGTAATCCCGGCCAATGTGCGCATCAATTGATTTTATGCCGTTGTGACCAGCACTGCCCCCGCCGATTTTTTCACGAACACCCCCCACAGGAATATCCATATCATCATGAATGACAATTATGTTTTCTAATGGTACCTTATAAAACGTCATCAGCGCACCAACCGCAATACCGCTGTTATTCATATAGGTCTGGGGTTTTACAAAAATAATTTTACGTGTTCCATCCCCCCCACGTGAAACCAGCGCATTTTTTTCCGTTTTCCATGTCGCGTCGGCACCAGCCAGCGCATCCACCGCCATAAATCCAACATTATGGCGCGTATTGTTATATTCAGGGCCCGGATTTCCCAAACCAACAATCAAAACAGGTTTATTTTCTTGCATAATCTATTACCTTTTTTTATTATAATATCACAGAAAGGAGTAAACATGAAAATAAAATCTTTGGGAATTTTAACTGCTGCGACAATTATGGCAACTGCGGGGACCGCAAATGCCGGTTTATTGTTGGACTTTTACGCAGGTGGCACGTACGGTGTTGGTGGCCAGACCATGTTCATAGAAGACGATCATGAATCTATGTCTGCACAATCTTATGGTGCGGTGTTCGGTATGGATTTACCACTGTTGCGCGTCGAGGCAGAATATAACTACATGGATTCTGATGATTTGCATATGAATTTAGCGTTAGTTAACGGTTATATTAAATTACCAACACCTGTGATAACACCGTATATTGGTGCGGGCGTCGGAACATCTTTTTCCAGCCAATATCACCTGGGGCACCATACAAACATTGATATCGAAGACGTTATCGCATACCAAGGTATGTTGGGCGTGACGTTTGATATTCCGCTGATGCCAATTACCATTGACGTCGAAGGTCGCGTTTTATACGCAAATAATATATTTGAATATAACGCCGACGAACATGACCTGTTGCATTACGAAGGTCGCGTAAAACTGCGTTATGAATTTTAAAAAATAAATGTGGGGGGCGCACAGCCCCCTGTATTAAATATACCAAAGGAAAGAATTCGTATGCTGACATTGATTGATGGAAATTCACTGTTATTTCGCGCATATTACGGGGTGCACGGTCATTTGACACGTTCAGATGGCACGCCAACCGGTGCGGTTTATGGATTCTTGAATATGGTATTGCCGATATTATCTGGGGCGGGGCCGGATGATTCAGTTGTATGCGTATTTGACGCGTCACGCATAACATTCCGCCAAGATATTTACCCAGAATATAAAATGAACCGTACCGAAACACCGGCGGACCTGGTCGCCCAGGGTTTGGTTATACGCAATGGATTGGCCGCAATGGGGGTACCTGTATTATGTGTCCCAGGGGTCGAGGCAGACGACGTAATCGCAACGTTGGCCGCACAAAATTGCAACAGCCCACGCGCAACCCGCATTATTACCAGTGACAAAGACCTGATGCAATTGATATCTGGGTGCGTATTTTTATACGACGGCATGAAACAGCGCGAAATTCATGAACCAGACGTCTTGGAAAAGTTCGGCGTTCGACCAGACCAGGTCATAGACGTTCAATCTTTGATGGGCGACACATCAGACAATGTTCCCGGCGTACCGGGGATTGGGCCCAAAACCGCATCTGAACTGATCAAACAATTTGGCAGTTTGGATAACCTGTATGCAAACCTGGACAGTGTACAAAAACCGCGAATTCAAACCCTGTTGCGTGACAATCGCGAAATGGCCTATATATCAAAGAAACTGGTAACACTGAAAACAGACGTTGATTTGTCGGGTCTGACCATCGGTCCATTTGTGTTCAACAAAGCGGGCGCCACCGAATTTATTCGCAGTCAGGTGGAAAGCAATTCACTGTTGAATAAAATAGATAAATTATTCCCACATTCAGAACAAAGTGCGACCCAATTTGATTTTCCCGGAAATGCGTGCGAAATTGACGTATCCCCTGCCCCCGCCACCCAGCACGCAACACAAATAAAATTCACGCATACGGTTATAAATACACCGGATGATTTAGATAAATTCTTGTCCAATGTCACGAACGTTTTAGCAATCGATACAGAAACCACAGGTCTGGACCCAATATCGGCCAAAATAGTCGGCATATCGTTGGCAACGTCTGCAACAAATGGTGCGTATATTCCACTGCGCCATAAATCTGGGGTGACTGATTTATTCGGTGCGGAAACAGTCGCGCCAAATCAAATGACAATTGATGCGGTGTATAAACGTCTGTGGCCGGTGCTGACCAATCCAAATATTACCAAGATTGCCCACAATATGAAATATGACATGCATATTATGGAAAACGAGGGATGGAACACCGACCAAATTCGCCCAATTGATGACACGATGTTGATATCGTATGCATTAAATGGTATGTCGTTTGGACATGGGCTGGATGAATTAGCCCTGCGCCAATTGGGACACGAAACAATCAAGTTTGCGTCACTGTTCCCACCCAAGACACGCGATTGCGACATGCACTTTGACACATTGAATATCGACGGCGCGGCGCGATATGCCGCCGAGGATGCATGTATATGCTTTGCACTGTATGAAAAAATGCGACCTGAATTAAACAGTAACGAAAAATTGCGCCATTTATATGAAACATGCGACCTGGCACTGATGCCGATACTGATGAATATGGAACGCACCGGCGTGTTGGCAGATCGTCAAAAACTGAACCAATTATCACACGTGTTTCATCAGCAACTGGGCGCGTTGGAACAAGAAATATGGAACATCGCAGGCCACGAATTTAATATCGCCAGTCCTAAACAGTTGGGTGTTATTCTGTTTGATGAACTGGGGTTGCCGGCAAATAAAAAGCGTTCAACCGATGCAGACACATTAAATGACCTGGTCGATGCACACCCGATAATAGAAAAAATATTAAATTGGCGTTCTATTGCGAAATTGGCCGGCACGTATGCGGATGCCCTGCCCCGACAAATCGCAGGCGACGGGCGCATTCACACAACATATCTGCAAACCAGCACGAATACAGGCCGCCTGTCCAGTCGTGATCCAAACCTGCAAAACATTCCAATAAAAACAGCACTGGGCGAAGAAATCAGAAAATGTTTTATTGCGCAACCAGGATACAAATTGATATCAGTGGACTATTCCCAAATTCAGTTGCGTCTGTTGGCAGATATTGCAAATATAAAAACATTCCGCGATACGTTTAACAGTGGCCATGATATTCACGAACAAACCGCGCGCAAAATATTTAATATCGCACCGAACCAGCCGGTTCCACGCGATTTACGTCGCGCGGCGAAAACAGTGAACTTTTCAATTATATATGGCATATCGTCGTTTGGTCTGTCGTCACAATTGGGGGTCAGTCGCGCCACGGCAAAATCTATTATCGATTCATATTTGGCGGGTCTGCCGGAAATTCAAGATTATATAACCCGTACCAAGGAATTTGCCGCCCAACACGCATGCGTTTATACCCCATGGGGGCGTCGCATTGATTTGCCAGAAATAAATAATCCACGTTTGCGTGCATACGCAATGCGTGCAGCCATAAACGCCCCAATCCAGGGATTCGAAGCCGACCTGATGCGATCTGCGATGGTAAAAATTGACCAAGAAATTATGCAGAAAAATTCTGATAAAATTCGCATGATTATGCAGGTTCATGACGAAATGGTATTTGAATGTCGCGAAGAATTCGCCCCAGATTTTGCCGTGCAAATTAAACACACCATGGAAAATATTACCCAATTATCTGTGCCGTTGGTCGCGGAATATAATATTGATACGACATGGGGGAAATAATGCGCCCATAGGGGGCAAGTGTAAGTGGTGCCAGCGCAAGTGGTTAGTGGTGGCAGAATGATTTTTTCCTTTGTCACTCCTGGGGCTTTTTTGTCATTCTACTCTGTCATCCTGGGGCTTGTTCGGGCCCCGCAAAAATGTAAATTTTTGTGGGTGATGTCTCCAGGACCCAGGTGGATGTGTAGTGCGAAGCACACCTTATTATAATAATGCATCAACTGGATTGCCACGCGTCCGCTCGCAATGACAAAGAGGAATAATGACCTGGGTCCTGGGGTCAAGCCCCAGGATGACAGGAGTTCTTAATTTCTTGTATAACGAACAAAAAAAATCCCCCGACGCGGGGGATGAAGGGACATGAAAACTGTTTTCTTTACTCGGTTGTGGTACCGTCCACCAGTTTCCAACCGGTAAAGGTATACCCTGGTTTAACTGGGTCTGGGGTTGGTAATGTGACTTCACCGTCATATGTACACATATTTTTGGTATGTTCACCACCATTATCCGGATTCCAGTCAATATTGATTGTGTTGGCTGCACAGGTTGCTGTTTCTGTTACGCTAAAAGAACCAAAAATTGCTGCCCTGAATGCAAAAGTAAGACCAAAATCGTCATCTGCTTGAAACAACTCTTCAGCACAATCATATGCACACACTTCTGCACAGTACTCGGCAGAATTTTTTTGAAAATTATAATTAAGAACAACCCATGGCGCAGACACACTTGTTGTGCTGTTGTCAGCACTTGAGAAAAATTCTGTTGGTCGACAATAACAATATTGCCCTGTACTAGACGTGCTATAATTTGCATCATGTTCAGAAAAAAATACTATCCATACTAGTTTATAGAGCTCTTTTTCGCTTATGTCGCCATTTGAGAAACGTGTAAACGCCTGTGCTGCATATTCTGCTTTAATAGGCCCGGCAATAACTTCTAATTCTTGTTTAAATTCATCTATGGTAATTGCGCCCTGTAATAATGGTACTTGATTATTCATCAAATATTCAACCACAGGTGACATTTTAGGTTGACAACTAGCTTGTCCATACACAACACCATCATTGAACGCTGTGGCCCAGGTATTTGGGGCCGATAGACTATTTTCCGGAATTACACTTGTGTCAGAACTTCGTTCAATGTTACCGCTAGCATCTATGGATTCATAGCCGATTCCCCCCTGTGTGTAATCAACAGGTATCAATGGTGTTTTTTCAATAATTTCTATATCGCCGTCTATGTGGTAACCCGTGGCGCATGCCGTGGCGTAACAGGCGTCCATCCCGTCGCCAAAGTAATCATTACCACCGACCGCCATTGCGTGGGCAATGTTCGCCGTTGCGACCGTACATGCCGTATAACACTGATTTTGCGCGCCGGCACCCGCCCTGGATTTTGGATATTCGGTTGGACATTGGGCGATACTGGTTGCCGCATTTTCAACCGTAAAGCCGACACCACCAACGCAATATGACCCGGGCGGACATGTGGTTTTATCAACCGATGTTTCTGTTACATTTAAATATTCACCGGGGTTCAATGTGTATTCATTTATACTCCACACCGCAATCGTGTTCGCCGTCGCGCCATCCGCCGACACGCCCAGTACGTCCGCCGTACAGGTATTCGCACCGCCCGTTATCAGTTCGTCAGCCGCGTATGCGCCAAATGACACCATGCCCATTACCAGTGCACTGGATAATATTTTGGATTTTGTCATGTGTATTTACTCCCTTTATTGCCGTGGTGGTTTTGCAAAAAACAAAACCACCGATTAAAAACAGTGGTCAGGAGGTTAGAGACAATCACAAAGAATTGCATGCTTATTCAATATATTCGCATTCCTCCTGACCGTGGTGGGCCAGGAGTGTATTTCAATCAACAACGTCAGGTGACGTATATTGAACGCTTTGTGCACAGGGTCTCTACTCCCTGATGACAGATGTGTGAAACCTGTCAATGTTTTAATAATATCAAATTATGTGAATTCGTTCAAGCGTTGTTTTTATAAACAAACTATCTGTCACGAGTGCCGCAGTTATCACATATTCTGCCGAATTCAGTCATAGACATTTTAGTGGTGTTTAAAACCTTGGCAATGGTGGAAAATGATGGATACCGTGATTTGCCGTATGCGTCACAACGCTTGCTTTTGTTAAATGTTGTGGCGTTCAGGCCGCTGTTTATCGCCAGTCTGGATGCGCTTATGTGTTGTTCTTCGGCAACCTGGTCAATCGCCATCCATATAGTGTCGTGGGTTATCATACATTCCATCCTTGGGTTGTTCAGTATGTATGATATTATGCCTTATGTCGTGACATATTGCAATTATAAAAAATAGGTTTATCGTCACAGCCCACGATATTGGCGGACATAATTCTAATTATATGTGAACAATATCACAAAATCGTGCACGCTTTTTTACAATAAATATATCAGGTATAATACATACATGCCCAAGAATAAAATACCTGATTTGCGGCCAATATGCATCGTGCGACATGAACACAGCATTAATAAAACAGCGGCCAATATCGCAATCTTGGTATCAAATAAAAATGCGGCGTCAAACGGTATCGGTAAAATAACACCTGATAACCCCAGCACAAACAGAATATTAAATATGTTTGACCCAACGATATTGCCAATGGCAATGTCTGATTCACCCTTGCGCGCGGCAATAACACTGGTCACTAATTCTGGCAGACTGGTGCCAATGGCAATAATGGTCAGACCAATTACACGATGGGACACGCCAAGAAATGATGCAATTTCAACCGCAGATTTAACTGTAAAATTACTGCCCAAAATCAACGCCAGCAAACCCAAAACAATGTATAAAACAATTCGTGTAATGCCATATTTTTTAATCTGGGCGGATTCTTGTTGACTTTGGCGCGCGATAACAAATAAATATGACAAGAAACATACAAACAACCCCAAAAGTATCCATGCCCCAGCATGCGATATATAACCATAATGCAATCCAAAGAAATACAATAATGCCGTTATAAAAATAACAAAAGGCATTTCAAAAAAAACTGTGTTCTTTTGAACCCCCAGGGGCGTAATCAATGCCGCCAAACCCAATATTAAAAGAATATTCGCAATATTAGAACCAACAACGTTGCCAATTGCAATCGCATTTGAACCATTTAATGCCGATGTTATACTGACCGCGGCCTCGGGCGCACTGGTGCCCATGGCAACAATTGTCAGACCAATAATTATTGCAGGAATATGCAGGCGCGCCGCCAATGCAGATGCACCATCAACAAAATAATCGGCACCACGAACCAATAAAACAAAACCAAAAACCAGTAATATCAAACTTAATAACATGAATTTTCTCCTTTGTATTGCACGCCAGTATATAAAAATTCACATTGGCCGTGCAATACAAATATATAATAAAAAAATTTTGTGTTGCTTTTTATTCCCCTTGCTTTAATTGCATAAAAATGTAAAAATAATATCAGGTTCTTGCCTGTCTTATAGAACCATAACAAGCATAACAAAGGAATACGATTATGCGTCAAGGAAAAGTAAAATGGTATAATGGTAAAAAGTGTTTCGGATTTATTAGTCCTGATACACCAAACGCAGATGGCAACACAGATGATGTATTTGTTCATTCTAGTTCATTAAAGGCCGCCGGCATCAGATTCTTAAACGAAAATGATATCGTTGAATTTGATGAAGAGGTACGTAACGGAAAATTGTCTGCAACAACAATCGCTGTTGTGCAACGCGACGAAGAATCTGCACGCAGATTCCAAGAAAGACGCGCAGAACGCAGACGCGCAATCGAAGAACGCAAAAACCGTGAAGAAAAATCTAGCCGACGCGGATTCGCATTCTGGAAAAAATAAAAAAAATCGCCCAAACGGGCGATTTTTTATTTTTGTTTAGCAGACGCAAAATAATGATACGCCTTTTGACGCTCGTTAAACGAAAAATCATAATCGTATGGTGACATAAAGTTACGGGCACGCAAATCACGTAGGATTTCTTCTATGAAATAATCCATTCGCCCAAATGATACACCATTTTTTTTGCAAATTTCTACCAAGTCTATCCATGTGTCATTAGGACAATATTTGCATTCTATGGTATGTCCCTGGTCATCCCAACGTCTGATGAATTTATTATATGCATTAAGTTCCTTTCTCTGGCCGTTTTCGTGATACAAAAGATACCAATCGGCACATTCACGTCTGACACCTGTGCACTGTAATTGTTTTTTGCCGGATTCATACCATGTTTCTGTTATATAAAATTTCCCAAATTTGGCATGTTTTTTATAATGTTTGGACTTTATGGCAATTTGGCCATCTGGGTAATAAACACTTGTTACAACAATTCTGCCCGGCATATATTGCCTTTTAAATTTTAAATCGCCTGTCGGCCAACGGGCAAAGTCATCATTGATATCATAAAATCTAAATAAATCTGCGGCTTCTAAATTTTCTATTTCCAATATATTCATGATTGCACCTGTTTATTTATTGTTTTCTGATACAGAATATAGCACTTTTATCATTTTTGTCAATATATTTTTACGTCTTGCGATATTGTTTTCAAAGTGATATTATGCAATGTGTCCAATAAATAATGACAAGAAAGGATTTATAATGTTGTTAAAAGGAAAAAAGATTTTAATTACGGGGGTTGCAAATGACTGGTCTATGGCGTGGGCAATCGCCAAACGCGCCGCAGAAAATGGCGCAGAAATCGCAATGCCATACGCAATGCCCGCACTGGAAAAGCGCGTTAAACCGTTGGCAGAATCAATCGGCGCAAAATTTGTTCAGGAATGCAACGTACAAAATGACGAACAAATGGATGCGCTGTTCGGTGCCATTGAACAAGAATGGGGGCATTTGGATGGGGTTCTGCATGCAATCGCGTTTTCAGATAAAAATGAACTGACCGGGCGTTATGCGGACACATCGCGCGAAAACTTTAAAAACACAATGGATATTTCTGTGTATTCTTTGGTGGATATCACAAGACGCGCGGCCAAACTGATGACAAATGGCGGTAGTGTTGTGACACTGACATATTATGGTGGGGAAAAGTCTGTCCCCAGTTATAATGTAATGGGCGTTGCAAAATCTGCCCTGGACAGCAGTGTGCGTTATCTGGCCGCGGATTTGGGACGCGACGGTATTCGCGTTAATGCAATCAGCGCAGGACCAATTTTAACACTGGCATCCAGCGGGGTTGGCGGAATCAAAGCAATGTTGCGTTTAAACGCAGAAACAACGCCATTACGCCGTAATATGACATTGGACGATGTCAGTGGCGCCGCAATGTATTTGTTCAGCGACCTGGCCAGTGGGGTCACAGGTGAAATTCATCATGTGGACTGTGGATATTCTTCAACAGGTATGATACCAAACGAAATCAAAGACGTGGTATTAAAAGGACTGGATGAACAATAAAAGAAAAACCTGCGAAATGCAGGTTTTTTATCACCTTTGACATGTAAAATTTTATCTTTTATTATGCGGATATGTCTAAATATATTGATGCACATTGTCATTTAACAAACAGCACTGATTTAGAATCTGTGATTAGTCGCGCAGAAAGCATGGGCGTTGTCGCCGCCATAAATAATGCCGCACAGTTTTCTGATTGGGCCGATGTTATTGATATCGCAAACAAATACCATCAAATATACGGTGCCATTGGTATTCATCCGTGGTATGTTTCTGATGCGCCTGATAACTATGTCGACATTATGTGGGACATACTGATAAAAAACAAAAATATTCAGGTCGGTGAAATTGGACTGGATAAAAAACACCCTGCCCTGGACAGACAAATTGATTTTTTAAAACAACAATTATCTGTGGCACACAAATTAAACCGCGGGGTCAGTTTGCACTGCGTAGGCGCGTGGGACGAATTATTCGAAATACTGAAAGAATATAAACATAAAATGCCGCCATTTATAATTTTACACGCATATAACGGGCCATACCAGAACCTTAGTAAAATATCACAAGAATATAACCCGTACGTCTCGTTCGGGAAGCATAATATTAACAATCGCCATATTTCTGAATACCTGAACAATATTCCGCAGGCGCGCATTCTGGTGGAATCAGATGATAATGCACCAGTCGGTATTATAAATACAGTCCAAACAATGGCACAAATATTGAATCTTGATCATGAAAATTTGGCGGATATAATATACCAAAACAGTAAACGGATATTAAATCATGGATAGATTATACAGAACACGACTGTTATTCGGCGATACGGGCATAGAAAAACTGAACAAGGCAACCGTGATGGTGGTTGGATGTGGTGCGGTTGGATCTTTTGCGATAGAGGCACTGGCACGCACAGGTGTTGGGCATTTAATATTAATTGACTGTGATAAAATAGAAGAATCTAATATAAATCGACAATTATTTGCACTGGGGTCAACGTTGGGGCAAGCAAAAGTTGATGTTGCCGCACAACGCGTGCGTGATATAAACCCAGATATTAAGGTTGATGCAATCAACATGTTCTTTGATGAAAAAACCACACTGAATTGCGCCCCCGATATTGTTATTGATGCAATAGATACGATTCCGTCCAAGATTGCACTGTATAAATGGGCGGCTAGCAAGAACGTGCCCTTTATTTCCAGTATGGGGGCGGCACTGAAGACTGATATATCACAAATAAAAATGTCAACAATATCACGAACAACCGTATGTCCATTGGCATCGCGCGTTCGCCATTTAATACGTGATGAAAAACTGCCTGATTTCCCAGTGGTATTTTCCACAGAAAAACCCGCGACGGTACATGGACACGCAAAAAACATGGGGTCTAATGTGACCGTGACCGGAACATTTGGATTGATGTTGGCGAATTGGGCAATACAAAATATAATTTCATAAAAATCATTTTGACACGCACCCCCAATTTAGTGTAAATTTGTAACAGTACATGCGGGGGAGTCATGAAATACGTTTTTCAATTTTGTCTTGTGATGATATTCGTTCTGTTGGGCGAAGTTATGGAGTTTTTTATACCATTGCCAATTGCAGACAGTATTTATGGTTTAATATTGCTGTTTTTTGCGTTGACACTGAAAATTGTTAAGTTGTCTTGGGTGGAAGATATTGCAAATTGGTTTCACAGTATAATGGCCCTGTTCTTTGTCGCACCGGCAGTTGCCGTGATTGATATCTGGGCAGATATTGCCGATATTTGGTGGATATTGGTATTACTGATGGTGGCGGCGTATTTGGTGACAATGATTACAACCGGTGTCACCGCAGATACACTGATTGGAAAACAAGAACAATCTGATGATACGGAGGCTAATAAATGATGGAATTTTTATCAACATCTTCATATTTTGGAATTGTTCTGACGTTGGTATTGTTTTCTGTTGCGTATGTGATAAATAAAAAATTACCCTGCGCGTTAACAACACCGTTGTTTTTGGCAACTATATTCACAATTATTGTTTTGATGTATTTGGATATACCGTATGCCAATTATAATGCCAGTGCACAATATTTAACATATTTCTTGGTACCACTGACCGTCTGTTTCGCGGTCCCTATGTATAAGCAATTACCATTGTTGCGCAAACATTTTTGGCCTATATTGCTGGCTATACTGATTGGGGTTGCGTGTTCTATTCTGACAGTGATATTTATTTGTATATTTTTTGGTCTGGGCGATATTATTGCAAAATCACTGGTATCAATATCGGTAACGACCGCAATCGCAATAGGAATCACAGAAAAACTGGGTGGAATCGTGGCACTGACGGTGTCTTCGGTGGTTATAACCGGGATTTTGGGCGCATCAATCAGTGATGTTGTGTGTCGTTGGATGGGACTACGTCACCCGATATCGCGTGGTATTTCAATTGGCAACGCATCACATGTCGCAGGCACAACCAAGGCAATGCAAATGGGACAAATCGAGGGCGCATTCAGCAGCCTGGCAATCGTTCTGTCTGGTGTTTTCACTGCGTTCATCGCGCCATTTGCCGTATGGGCATTATTGTAACAAATCAACAAACAAAGGTAAAAAAATGAAAGTCATAGAAAAAATTAAAACTATCCCAGGTTTATGGTTATCTGTTTTGGCAATTGGTATTGCGCTGGGCGGATTCTTTATTGGTGACGGAATATATCGCGCGATGTCTGGGCGGACCGTCACGGTCAAGGGTCTGGCCGAGCGCGACGTTGTTGCAGATACCGCCGTATGGAACATAAAAATAAACGGTGTTGGCGGGGATGTCGCAATATTGCAATCTGAAATAGATGCAGATATTGCCGAAATTCACAATTTCTTGACCGACGCAGGGTTCGCAGAATCAGATATCAAAAACCTGCGTGTCCAGGTGCGCGATAAATACGCAGGGTATTCTGATGCAGAACTGAAAAACCAACAAAATGATGGCAGATACGTTATTGAAACGGGTGTTATGGTGCGGTCTAATAATGTTATGCTGGTTGATAGTGTTTCACGTCGTATGGGGGAACTGGTGCGCCGTGGCATTACAATTACCGAAGATTATTCAGGCCCAATATATATCTTTAATGGACTGAACGATATTAAAATTTCTATGATTGAACAGGCGACTAAAAATGCAACCGCCGCCGGTCAACAATTTGCCAAAGATGCAGATGCACGTCTGGGAAAAATTAAAAGCGCTAACCAGGGTGTGTTCAGTATTGAATCACGCGACCCAACAGACAGTTGGTCTTCGAACGAACGGCAATCTATTAATAAAAAAGTTCGCGTGGTTGCAACAATAACATTTTATCTGAAATAACAGATTATTTCTGATTCAATATGTCACCGGCCTTGATGTATTCTGGGTCGGTTTTCTTTAACTTTTTCTGGGCGCGTTTCGCGTATTCTTTTGCGGTGTCATGTTTACCGTTTAAGTGATAATATTCGGCCATGGCCCAATTACTGCGCCCGGCGTCATCATCGCCGTATGCGCGTGATAATACCCAATATGCCAATGGTGATGGGACTGATAAAATTGAACGCTTGGCCAATTCAATGGCGCGCGTGCGGTCAGACGGTTTACGACGTTCCGACAATACCAGTGCCAGTGCCGTTTGAATTTGTGGCGCGTCCCCGGTCAAAGACAAAGATTTTTCGTATGCCGACACACTGTCGTCATAATGGCCAAATTGATATTCTATATCACCCAGTAATTCATAAAAATAAGGATTTTGCGGGTGGCGCGAAATCAATGTGTGCGTTCCCATGCGCGCCCCGTCCAGATTGCCACTGCGCATATTTGCGATTGCGCGTGCATATAATCCTGCATCAGATTTATCAGAATATGGATATAATGCCAAAACCTGCTTTGGCGTGTTCAGGTACCCGACCAATTTTGCACGCACCATTTCATATTCATCGGTATCTGGGACCGTATATTTTTTATCGACATCTAATTTTTTTATCTTGGATTTGACATTGTTTAATCGTTCCGTGGTCAGTGGGTGATTTATACGATTTGGATTAACACGCGCCTCTATCGCGCCCATCATTTCATTCATCTGGGCAAGTACCGTAATAAACCCATTTGGGTCTTGGCCGGCACGCACCATTAAATCAACACCCATATCATCTGCCAATCTTTCTTCGTCGCGTGTAAAGGCCGCAACAGATTGTGTCGCAACGCCACTGGCGCCCGCCATTACACCCGCACCCAAAGACGGATTACCACCAGCAACCATTAGGCCAATTCCCAATGCCTGAATCAACATAGTCCGTTTCATTTCTGCACTGATTCTGTCGGACATTTGCGCGGTATGTCCACCCAACACATGCCCCATTTCGTGTGCAACGACCGCCTGAAGCGCGTTCGGATTTTTTATTTGCTTTAACAGTCCTGTATAAACAAACACGTCTTCGCCACCACGGACAAAGGCATTAAAATCATCATCATTTATGATGTGTATTTTCAATCTGTCTGATGGAATATCGGCCGCGGTCGCCAATGGCGCCACCAATTTATATAATAAACGTTCTGTTTCTGTATCATTTATCAATGTCGCGGCATGCGTTGGCATGGCAATAAAAAGTGTCAATAAAAAACACAGTATCTTACGCACCCAGTTTTACCCCACAACCAAATAAAAACATTAAATCACGCGTCCAATCATCCACGTCATTATCACGCGCGGCGGTGGATGCCAACTTGAACAAATCGCGATGCATGCGATAATCAACAAAGTGATAATGCAACCAACCACTTTGCCGTGTGCCCAATAATTCGCCAACACCACGCATCATTAAATCTTGTTCTGCAATGACAAAGCCATCATCTGTTTCGCACAAAACGTCCAACCTTTTTAAACCGTCTTCGGATACGCCAAACCCAAACACCAAAACACAATACGATTGCGTATTGCCACGCCCAACACGACCGCGCAACTGATGCAACGCCGCCAAACCAAATCGTTCTGCGTTTTCAATTACGATAATAGATGCGCGTGGAACATCAATACCAACCTCTATCACCGTGGTGGCGACCAATATATTCATATCAGAATTATCGTCTGCGAATTTCGCCATTACCGCATCACGTTCTTTTTTGTCCATCTGGCCATGAACCAGGCCCGCCGTTGGAAAATATTGCCGCAATGCATCGTATCGTTCCTGGGCAGAAACCAGTCCCATGTTTACTTCTGTTTCTTCGACCAACGGGCACACCCAGAACACTTTGGCCCCAGATGCAATTTGTGCCGCAATTCGCGGAATTAAATCATGCACGCGATTAGCCGCCAGTTTTGTCGTTTTAATCGGTTTACGACCAGCGGGCTTTTCATTGATAATAGATATATCCATGTCGCCATAGACCGTCATAGACAATGTGCGCGGAATTGGTGTCGCAGACAGCGCCAGCAAATCTGGGTTATTACCCTTGTCACGCAGGGCCTGGCGCTGGGCAACGCCGAACCTGTGCTGTTCATCAATTATAACCAGACCCAAATCTTTGTATTCAACATCATCAGAAAACAGTGCATGCGTTCCCACAACCAGACGGGTCCGACCAGATCGCAAAGAAACTAATTTTTCACGGCGCGCCACCCCCTTGTCACGGCCAGTTAATATGTCGCACACAATTCCAATTTTATCGCACATAGGTTTTAATTTCGCATAGTGCTGTTGCGCCAATGTATCTGTGGGGGCCAGTAATGCCGTCTGGGCACCAAAGCACGCCATGTAAACCGATGCCGCCATTGCAACAATTGTTTTACCACTGCCCACGTCACCCTGGACCAGGCGCATCATCGGGATATTTTTTCGCATATCTGCAAAGATTTCATCACATGTACGTTTTTGTGCGCCGGTTAATTCAAACGGGATTGTTTTCCAAAAATTATCCATCAGATTATATTTCTGGGGGCGCAGAACGCGGTGATTACGCACGTCATTACGATTGCGACGACTGATTGCAATCGCAGATTGATGTGCGAATAATTCACAGTACGCCAATTTGGCCATATATGTTGCATTCGGCATTAAATCTGCATCTGATTGCGGATAGTGAATATGTTGCAGCGCATCAAAAAACTCTTGGATTCTTGCGTCTGATTCCCCACGCACTTTTTCCGGCAGAACCGCGAAAATTTTATCACGAATATTTGCAAATACCTTTTGTGTCAGACCCTCGCCAGATGGATAGACAACCTGGATAGATGGAATTTTATCGGCATTTTGCAGTTCTTCTATAAAATCAGGATGATTTATTGTCGGACGGGCCCCGGTTCGTTCCAGTTTGCCAGATATCATGCGCCACCCACCAATCGGCATTTTTTTCAACCAATAATCCAGGTAATTTGAATTAAAGAACTGAATCACAACGGTGTTATTCATTTTATCACTGCAAATAATTTGCGTTGGTGCACGCCGGCCACGTCTGAATTTTGGCGCAGGCTTGTGCGATTTTATCAACAGTGGTATTGTGACGGTATCACCCGGTGTGACATCCATAATATTTTCATTTATTGCGCGCGCACGAATATAAGACGGACGATGCAATAAAAAGTCCAATACGCGCCGGCCACCCAAAACATCATCCAGGCGCGTGGCCAACACGGGGCCAACACCCTTGATAAATTGCAGGTCTGTATTAAGAAAATCAATCAGTTCTGTTTTCATATATATATAAATTTAATGGAAAAGCGCACATGATTCAATAATAAAAAACATTAATAAAATACTACGATATGATATCGTAATAGCACAGCAAAACAAAAGGAGTCTGATATGGCCATTGGAACAGCAGTTGAACGCAATGGTTGGGTTTATGTTTATGATGACACGGCCGTCAGCAAAGCACTTTTTCTTGCTAACAAAACAACCGTCTTAAAATAATGCAAGACGGTTTTATTTTACAGACTTATTTTCTTGTTCCATATATCTGCGGACAATATTTTCATCAAAAAATTGCAGACGGCCACTGGGCAACATTA
>JAZSAG010000044.1:0-20469 GCA_045601765.1 Candidatus Enterousia sp.
TGCCACGGGGTTACACCCCTCGCAATGACAAAGAGGAATAATGACCTGGGTCCTGGGGGCAAGCCCCAGGATGACAAAAAGGAAGAATAGACTGGATTGCCGCGCGTACGCTCGCAATGACAAGGTTTTTAATTTCTTTTATAACGAATAAACCAATAATCTATTATTCCACCACTAACCACTAACCACTAACAACTAACAACTAACAACTAATCACTTGCCCAGTTCCAACTAACCTCTTTAGACTAAAAATATCCCACTGGGGCATTTTTGTGCTTTACTAAGTGACTGAAAAAGCGTATAATAGTATAAATTAAGAAAGGTAAGGATGTTGCACATGAAAAATAAAACTGGGATTTCTATGTGGTCTGTTTCACGTATCGCACTGTGCGCGTGCGCGGTTGCGTTGGCGTCGTGCGGGGGAAATCAGTCTTATATGAACTATGGGTTCGTTGAAACGCCAACCGTCGATTATGTCGAGGCTTTGGACGTGTATGCCGCCCCACATAAAGATTCTTTCTTGAATCAGTTGGCGATGAATTATCGCTCTTATGCAATATACAATGCGCGGACCAGTGGTTATTCAGAAATGGGCGAACTGTTCGCTAATAAGGCAATATCTGCGTTCGCAGGCGATGTCCCATTCCCAGAAACATTAAATGCGTGGCCTGTGCAAAATGAACAAGAGGCTTTTGAACTGCAACAGGCGTATAACGGTCTGATGGATCAATTGAAAAATGATGCATCTTATACTAATCCAGAACTGGCGGCCGAAGCACAGGCAAAATTTGATTGCTGGTTGTCGGCGGCGGCAACCGGACAATATGCAACCGCAGATCAATGCCGTGAAAGATTTGAAAAAACAATGGTCGCATTGCGTGATTGCTATGGCGGCAAAATCGTAAATAAAACCGCAAAAACAACACATACAACTAAAACCGTCACCATGAAGCCAGAGGCGGCCGAGGAATTACAATACTATCCAGAAACACATGAATTTATGGCGCGGTCTGCGCATGCACGCGAAGGTGTGGTCGTTGTAAATAATGTTACAATCCCAGAACATTTGATTAACCCTGTGCCGGTTCAACCAATGGTCTTTAATCAAAATATTTATGGCGGGGATAAGTCTATTACAAAATCTGCAACCGATAATAGCGTCGTGAACAGTAATAATACATTGACCGCAACAGAAGAATGTGCACATGGTGATCATACGTGTCAGCATCAGCATCAGCAAGAACAATCTGATGCGCCAATGGTCGCAGTGGTCGTTACTGAAAAAGAACAACAATGCCCAGAATGTGCAAAATGCAAGGAATGTCCCGCCACAGAACAGGGTACAGAATGTGATTCTTGCAAAAAATGTTCGGAATGTGAAAAAAAAACAAAATGTTCTGAATGCAGAAAAAAATCTGGGTGCGGTAAAAAATCTGGATGTTCAGATTGCAGAAGAAAATCAGGGTGCGACGAAAAAGTAAAAGAATGTCGCAAAAGTAAAGAATGCAAAAAATGTGCAGAATGTCCAACGTGTCCAGAATGTGAACAGTGCCAAAAATGCGCAGAATGCCCCAGTTGCCCAGACTGTCCAAGTTGCCCAAGTTGTCCTGATTGCCCGGACTGTCCAGAACAGCAGCCATGTCCAAATTGTCCGGATTGCCCAGAACAGCAGCCGTGCCCTGATTGCCCAAAAATTGAAATTCCACCAATCGGCGATGAATTGGTGTCACGTGATGAATTTATTAATATGATGATGGCAATGCGCTCGGAATTGGCGGCAATAAACGCCAGATTGGATGAAATGCAAAATACGTTCGCAACAACAACTGTTGATCAAAATGGTGAAAAAACTATGATCAAGGTTCAACAAATCCCATTGGCGCCCGATCAGCATGTTATGGAAGAAATTTTGGAAATCAGATTTGATTTTAATGAATCTAATATAGCGCCCGAATATAAAGACTTGATTAAAAAGTTGGCAAATGCAACCCAGGAAAATAAAAATATCAAGGTTTCTGTGGTGGGACATACTGATACAATGGGAACGTCAAATTATAACTATGCATTGGGCGGACGTCGTGCCGAGGCCGTGCAACAAATGCTGATTAAATATGGTGTTCCGGCCAGCCAAATTGTCGCAGTATCTGCGGGTGAAGAAGGTCTGGCGGTCGTAACACCTGATAATACGCCAAATGCCGAAAATCGTCGCGTGCGTATCGTCAAAGAGGTTTATCCCGAAGAAAAACCAAAAACATCGCCAATGGAAATTCAAATAGAAGAATTTACCGTGGCAGAATGTGAAGGTGAAGATTGCGCACAATAATAAAAAATACTTGACAAAAAATTTTCGTTAGTATATATTGTTGGCGTCAGAGAGATGTTTTTAAAGAGGCATTAAAATGACTGATATGATAAAAGAATTTAACGAAGCGACAATGGAACTGAAGCAACAAACAGCACGGTCCCATGCATTTAACAAGGGGGCAGAGGCTGTTAATTTGGTCGCGATGTTTGGTAAATTTGGCTTGGACTTGACAAAAAACCAAAATGAATTCTAGATAAAAGAAAAAAATTGAACCCCAGGTAATGTATTTTGCCTGGGGTTTTTATAAAAATATTCAGAAAATACTTGATTTTTGTCGGCGGGCAATATAAACTTAGCGTTGCTGGATAATCAGAACTGATTAAACAATGGTGCTGTTTGGTCCCATTTGTGATAAGGATTCTGTCTGGGTCCGGCACCGAAAAACCAAAACAAAGGATTATAAAATGGCAAGAGCAGGTGCAAAACGTAGCACACGTAAATTAAAAATCGCCCGTTCGTTGGGTGTAAACTTGTGGGGGCAGGCAAAGTCTCCGTTTAACAAACGTAAATATAAACCTGGCCAGCATGGTCCAACATCACGTGGTGGTAATTCATCTGATTACGCAAAACAGATGCGTGCAAAACAGACATTGAAGGGTTACTATGGTAATGTTGGTGAAAAGAAATTCCACGCATATTATTTGGAAGCCGCTAATATGAAAGGTGACACGCCAGAAAACTTAATCGGTTTGTTGGAACGTCGTTTGGATGCGGTTGTATATCGTGCGAAATTGGCACCAACAGTGTTCTCTTCACGTCAGTTAATCAGCCATGGTCATATCTATGTAAACGGTAAACGTGTTAAAATTGCGTCTTATCAGGTTAAACCAGGCGATGTTATCACGGTCAGTGAAAAAGCAAAACAAATGCCGTTGGTTGTTTTGGCATTGGAATCAGCAGAACGTAATTTTGCAGACTATGTTTCTGTGGACAGTGCGAACTTTACAGCAACATTTGTACGTGTTCCTGCGTTTGCAGATGTTCCATATCCGGTTCAAATGTTCCCGGAATTGGTTGTTGAATTTTATTCACGTTAATAAAAAATGTCCCAAACGGGACATTTTTTTTGCGCCGGTACCACCGGCGCAAGTGTAAGTGGTTAGTTGTTAGTGGTAAGTGGCGGTGGGATAGATTTTCCTTTTGTCATTGCCGCGCTGCCGCTCGCAATGACAATGAGGAATAATGACCTGGGTCCTGGGGTCAAGCCCCAGGATGACAGAGGAGAAGAACAGACTGGATTGCCACGCGTCCGCACGCAATGACAAGAGTTTTTATACTTTTTGTATTATGAACAAAAAATATCCCCGTCCACCCCAGTTTTCGTAATTGTGTTGCAATAACTTAAAATATTCCGCGTGTGTGGGCTAATTTAAATATATTTTGTTATTACTTTTTTGTTGTGACTGTGACCGCTTGTTCAATTTTCCTCTTGTGTGAAATGCGGGTTTTGTGTATAATTTATATGTCATTCGGGGGCACCTGGATTGACGGGGCGTCGAAACCCTTATCTAACAGATGCAAAAGATCTCCAACCGTTGGTTGGAGGGCGGTGAATAAATTGAATAAGCCCGCTATTTCGTTAGATGTAGTTTCGAACCTCCAACCACCATGCTAATCAGGTGGTTTTGTTTTTGAATTACAAAAAGAGGTCAAACTATGAAAAAAATTTTATTTCTATCAAGTGCGGTTGCCATGACAACACTGGTCGCATATGCGGATGATGTGACACCAAACACAGATAAAAAAATCACCGGTGGCGCAGGGACCTGTACCGTTGATGTGTTGGGCGTGTCGGATAATAACGCAACGGCAAATACGATTGCGGTGTGGTCGCTGAATAGTTATGAATGTGCCCCTGGTCAATACCTGGACGTCACAGACAATGTGGCCGAATGCACCGAATGTCCAATTGGGTCATATTGTCCCGGTGGAACCTTTACAGTCGAGGCAAACAACAGTAAAAATGCGTGTCCCACTGATTATACATCCGATGTCGCGGCAACGGCCGAAACCGAATGTTACGTCGGTTGTGAAGTACAATGCGTGCAACAGGAATGCCCCGAACATTCAAAGAACTGTGTAAATGGTGAATTCAAGACCAATGGAAAACAGTATTTAAATGCGGAATGCAACGCATATCCCAGCCTGTGTCCGATATTAGATTTTAATTGTGATACAGGATATACAAAAACATTACTTACGGTATCACAGTTGCCTTATGGGGGTAATTTTGTTAATAATTCGTGTCCTTTGGATAATGATGCGTCTGATAATAGTGAGTTTTATAATTATTGTGAATATGGTACTGGGGCGGGGGAATATTTTGTATCAAATGACCCAGAAGATTTTGGAATAAAGTATGTGTTTTCTGTAAATAATTATGGACCAGATACCCAGGGTGTTGTTGCAAAGACATATACTGATGAAAATGGTGAAGTGCAAACAGTTTATACATTGCCGTATGCCGATTTTAAATCTGGGTTAAATGGTGGCAACCATGTTTGGTACAGACCAGATGAATTGTTGTTCCTTGATTCTGACGAAAGGTTGATATTCGATTTTTCGATGGATTATATGTATAGTGGTGAAATATCCCAGAAAGCATATGAACGTTTGGAAAACGAGTTGCCACCAAAGGCCCAAGAAGATGTTTTGAATGCCATAAAAGAATTAGAGCAAGATTCTAGTTTGTCAAAAATGCAACAAGTTGCGTTCAGACTTTATAAAACATATACTAATTCTGTTAAAACAGATGTGCCGTGGATTTATTTGGGGGAATATGATGAAGAATCAATGAATAATTCTTATTTGCGCGAAATGGTAGAGGTTTATTCTGTTGTTCTGGCGTCTATTTATCCCGAAACAGGTGTGACATATTGCAGATATAATACAATTAATGTTGATTGGAATCCGGATAATGGTGGCGATGCAATACAGAATATGTGTTACTATGGCGGGGGAATTGATGTCCCAGATGACCCAGTGCGCCCAGGTTACACATTTATGGGATGGAAGTTGGTCGAGTAAACCAAATTATAATAACCCATCTATGCGCGGTGTCGGTATCTTATGTATCAATTGTACACTACGTTGCCGGCACTGCGTGTATCTCTAAGGTATTCTAATTTGTTTTAAAATGCCCCAAACGGGGCATTTTTTGGTGATTAGCGCTGATTTAAAAATATTTTAACGTTTTGTGATATTTGTTTGTCCAGCATTTGTTTGTAAATGCAATCGCCACATTTTGTCTGCGGACATGCCAAACATGTTGATTTGGCAAAGCATTCGCTGTATTCAAATGGGGCCTTGCAGCCAAGGCGGGCAAATTCTTTTAAGTATATGTTATATAATTCTTGCCATTCGGGGACGCGGCCCAGTTCATGTAACAGGACTGAAAAGCGCTGGATTGTGGCGATGGTATATTTATAAACTGCGGCGTCTTGGTTTGTTATATTAGATGCCGTGCCGGCATATCTGTGATACAGATAATTTGAATCTGGAATTAACGCAACTGAATCGGCATGTAATACGGCCAACATGCAAAATAATATATCTTCGTCCAGGGGCATCGCGGTTTCAAAATGCAGATTCTTGTCGGTCAAAAAGTCGCGACGGTATAATGCAAAATTCGCGTTTTCGCGTTTGTCTGCGTCCAGTAACAAAGACTGTTTGGCGTCGGGGCCCATATGGTGAAAGTTTTTATAACCCATCCAACTGATATATTTTTGGTCTGGGTTCAATGTTATTTTGTTTGCCAATGCGACGTCTGCGCCACATGCGTTCGCCATGTCCAGCATGCGGGTAAAATAAGATGTTTCGTATGTTGGTTGAAATTTTGGCATTGATGGGAAATTCGCGCGCTGAAAGTGCAGGGCGTTGTACTGCGATTTGTATACCGTATTGTTTTTGCCGTTTAAATAATCTGATACGCATGAATATGAAACGCCAACCGTGTCATCAGAATCAACAAATGTTATGTATTTGCCGGTCGCAATTTTTATGCCGTTATTGCGCGCCGTTGATACGCCGGTGTTTGGCTGGGTGATAAGTTGTATGTTTGGATGCTTTGCGCAATATCGTGAAACAACCTGGTCGGTGTTGTCTGTTGATCCGTCATTTATAACAATAATTTCATATTCGGGTGCGTTTTGCTGATGAAGTATACTGTCCAGGCATGCGCCAATGCAATGACCACAATTGTATCCAGGAATAATAATAGACAAATCACAATTCTTCATTTTGTGCAAAGTAATACACAAAATACATTTTGTCAACAATTGTGTTGTGTTCAAACCAAAGTTTTTGTATATCTGGTGTTAATCCAGTATAAAGCAGGCCTTGTTTATCGTGGCGCAATTTTCTGTACAGGATAAACATTGTTTGAATAATGTTGTTGTGGGGCAAAATGCGCATCGTTTCATATCTTGTTTGTTGAATTTATTCATTTTGTCTTTATCAATGCATTTTTTTGTTTTTTTGTTAAAGAATTGTGTGTCTGGGGCACATTTTACACATATTTTGTCAGTAATTTCTGATTGTAATAAGGTGGTGTTTTTGACTTTCTGACTATTGTCAATGCCTTGGTATATCGTTGCTTCACATGGGATACACTTGTTGCTGTCAGATTTTTCAAATGCGTAACCGTCTGGACATAATTTTGTACATTCGTCATTACGCAAAATTAATGTGTTGCCCTTGTCTTTGAAACAATCTATCCATTTGGCGGCAATTGCATTGCTTGTGAAACATAGAACCATGATAAAGAAAATAATTTTTTTCACTTTTATCCCCCGTTGAATTGCAAAATATAGACCATCACAAAAATGACGGTCGGGGGGTTAGCAGTCGCTTTATCATTGACCCTGTGGTCTTCCAGTTTCCTGTGTTGTATTCACCATCAGCCCCCCGACAAGCGGGGTTGAAAAAACGGTGCGCAGCACCGGTTGACGGATGCATTACGATGCATACGCACCGGATAAAGCGGGCTTGCTACGGCCCCGAACCGACATCCCTGTCAGTTCTGTATAGATGTTATAAAAAAATCATGTTTATAGCAAGAATAAAATATCGGTAAATCCGGATATACAAGATTGGTGCGACCAGGGGGAATCGAACCCCCACGGTGTTATCCACAGCATCCTTAGTGCTGCGCGTCTACCAATTCCGCCATGGTCGCATTTTTTTTGTATTGTTGCAACTTGGTATTTGTTTTTCAACCTTTTTTATGATAAACTATGTAATATATGGATATGTCTATAAGGAAAGGACCCTGATATGAAAATAATGTCAAAAGTTTTGTTGAACTGTTCGTTGTTTGCAATGTTGCCGGTGTTGGCAAATGCGGCTGGGACTTATTATAACGGTATGTATCAGTCGCCGCAAAACAGATATGCGCAGCAACCATACGCCGCAGCCAGACAGGGATATCAACAACAAGGATATCAACAGCAAGGGTATCAGCAAAATCAACAACAACGTATGGGAATGCAAAATTATTCTAATCAGGGTGTGTCTGCTTATAATCAGAATCAGTATGCAAATGCGGGATACAGCACAAATAATATGAATGGGCGTCAGCCACAAATGATGCAAAATGCCCAAAATATGATGCAGGGCCAGCCAGGTATGCCAGAAAAAAAATCTGGATTCAGATTGGGGGCCGGGTTTGAACATCAATTCGCAAATTGGCAATTCAATATGAAAGAGGCTGGTTCTAAATTGCACTATGATAATATCGCATGGAATGTATTGGGGGTAAATGCGGGATTTGAATTTGATGCGGGCGCTATGGCGATTGATATCAAGGGTGGATTTAAATACGGTATGCAATCTGGCGAATCGACAATGGTTGATGATGATATTTCAAATGGCGGATATTTTATAACACAGTGGGGTACGGATGCAAATGGCGATGGTACAATTGACAGTGTTTTGGGGGATCAAATCGGGCATGCGTTATCAATTGGAACCAGTCGTGATGGCACAATGATGGAATTTAATGCTGGTATCGGGCTTAAGGATGTGTTCAGTATCGGCAGAATGAAAATTACACCAACTGTTGGGTGGCGCTATTTAAAGTATGAACTGGAAACCCAGGATAACTATGGTATGTCATTGGATACGTATACCGGCGAAGGTGGATGTATAACGGTTGATGGTGAAACCCAGTGTGATACGGTCTTGATTTTCTATGACAGTGCGGGTAACAAATATTTGGCGCACCGTACGGATACAAATACATCAGGTGGTATTGATGTTAATGATGAAATACCGGTCCCAGGTGGTTACGACAAGGTTAATGCCGGCAGTACGTATTACTATGCACAGCCCGGAATCAGTCATAAGTACGAAGTTGAATGGTCGGGACCATATGTTGCATTGGATATGTTGTATGATATTGATCAAAACAACTATGTAAATGCGTATGTTGAATTAGGGTTCCCGTCATATACGGCCACAGGTGACCAGCCATATCGTTTTGATTGGGCGCATCCAAAGTCTGTCGAAGACAAGACTGATATGGGTGGGGCATTGCACTTTGGTGCCGGGGCGAATTGGGCGACGGCGCTGACCGATAATGTTGCATTGTCAATCGGTTTGACGTATGATTATTATACTGTGTCTGATGCGGATGCCAGTACATATCTGAATGAATCTTATTATACAGGTATTTATAATAATATCTTGTCAAATTGGGTTGCCGACGGCAAGGGTGACGAGGCGGCAATGTTAAATCCAACAACCGGGGATCAGACCGCTATTGCTATTAAGCAACTGGAAGAAGAATGTCCAGGTTGGGTTTGTTCTGCGCCGGGTGAAATAGAATCTTTCTATAAATCATTGGGTGTGCGCGTTGGATTGAATGCAAAGTTCTGATGGTGATGTGATCGGTATGTGTATAAAACGTTTGATTTTTACGGTTTTGGTTGCGATGCTGCCTGTGATGGCGGGGGCGTTGGAATTGCGTGGTGTGGTGCCGGTAAATATTACCAGTGATACGGCCGCAACAGCAAAAAAAATGGCCTTTGCCGAGGCTACGCGCCAGGTGATAACAGATTCACTGCGACAATATACAGATTATCCAACACTGATTGATTTGGTAAATAATACGTCGGGGAATGATTTAAATAATCTGGTTGCCCAGACCGGTATTGACGGGGAACAGACATCGGATACGTCTTATTCTGCAAATATTTCAATTGCATTAGATGTGCCGGCAACACGAGAATGGTTGGTGCAAAATAATGTGCCAAATTGGCTGCCGGCTGATACAAAACAAGATGTTTTTGCCGTGATTGTTAGTATGTCTGATAAATTGATGAATTGGGCCGAATTAAACGCAATCGCGCGTAATGAAAATATTGATATAAATACCAAGTTTATGTATGGCAGCAAAGTGCACTTTGAAATACCAACCGCTGTGCGGGGCAGGTTTACAATTGCGCTGAATGAAAATGGTTGGCGGTTTTCTGACAAAGATGGCATTTTGCGCATCTGGAAATAATTTTTAGTGCGGTTTTATTATGAAAAAATTGTTATTAGGATTTTTTTTGGCAATGATGCCATTTGTTACGCTTGCGTCTGAATCTGATGCGACGGGTGATGATGGGGCGTTAAAACTGGCGGTGCGTCGTATTGGTATGGAATGGTCGCAGACGACCGTGCGTCACGCCGCGGATTATCAAGATTCACCGGTTTCTGCACTGAAAGCAGACAGCCAAGATTTTATCAAGGGTGTTTTTGACACCGCACTGGAATATAATAAAAACAAATTTCAATGGGATAATTCGCTGTTTATGGAGTATGGCGAAACTAAATTAAAGCCATATAATGCATTGCCAACAACCAGTGAAAATTCTGATGACATTTTATTGTCCAGTAATTTGTCTTATGCCTGTTGGGAATTTTCGGGTTTTAAGTTTGGACCAACCGTGCGCGGCGCATATGATACAGAATTCAAGACCAGTGACGGTACACCACGGCAAAATATTATTCGTACAAATGCCGGTATTTCGCTGTTTGATAATGCGGTGGTGAAAAGTTTGTATTTAACCGGTGTGTATGAATATGACTTTACATACGCGGGTGAACAGACAACAAAAACAGCGGCTGAAATAGGGTGGCGTTTGGAATATAATATTCGCGATGGGGTGAATTTGTCGTCAAATGGATATTATCGTGAATATTTGGGGTATTCGGAATATGTTCCAACAGACCTGGAACGTGATTTCAGTGCCATTGTGCGTCTTGATACAAATCTGTGGGGTGATTTAACCATGGGACCGTATGTACAATATCGTCGTGCACGTGCGCGTGGCGTCGATGTATACGGCAGTAATTTTATTATGGGTGTTTCATTTAATTATATCGCATCGTTTGGGCTGTTATAAAACTATTGCCTTGCAATAAATTCCAATTTTTGATAAAATAAACATCGAACTGACAGGGATGTCGGTTCGGGGCTGTCACAAGCCTGTTAACTTCCGGTGCAGAAATAAAAACATCGTAAATCCGATATTTTCAATGTTTTTGCATCGTTAATTATCCCTGACTGTATGCGCACAGTCGGGGGGCTGATTGTTATACAACAGGGGTAACCCGAAAACGTCAGAATCATTGAAGTTATGATTTGTGAACTCCCCGACCGTCAAACTTGTGACGGTTTTTAATTTGCAAATAATCGGGGGGGAATCCATGAAAAAAATTTTGTTTCTATCCAGTGCATTGGTAATGACGGTATGTGGCGCATTCGCAGAAGACGTGGCACCAACCACAGATAAAAAAATCACCGGCGGCGCAGGTAGATGTAGCGTGGACGTGCTGGGCGTGTCGGCGGATGGCGCGACGGCCAACACAATTGCGACATGGTCGCTGAACAGTTATGATTGCGCGGCGGGGCAATACCTGGATGAAACAACACTCTTATGCACCGAATGCCCAACCGGGTCGTATTGCCACGGTGGCACGTTCACCGTTGAGGCAAATAACAGTAAAACCGCATGCCCCGCCGATTATACATCAGACGCCGCCGCGACGGCAGAATCCGAATGCTATATGGGATGTGAATTGGCATGTAGCGCGAACATGGAATGTCCACCGCATTCCAACAATTGCACGCACAGTGAATTTAAAACCACCGGCAAACAATATGTTGACGCCACATGCAACGCATACCCCAGCGTCTGCCCAGTTGCAGATTTTGGGTGTGATACGGGGTATACGAAAACACAAATAAGCAAAAAAGAAATTATGGAAAATTTCGTTAATGCTGATAGAGCGATTGTGTTAGCTTGTGATTTTGATAATACAGACTTAACAAATGGGACACATGATTACTTAAATATGTCAAGTTATGATAATAGCATAAATGACTGCGAGTATCTAAATCCTGGTTCAGTTTTAATTATGGGCGTTGCACATGATATTCCATTAGGGGGATTTATATATGAACTTTCATTAAATGATTACACAATAGACAGCCCTGGTGTTGTTAAAGCCTATTCTGATATGGATATAGAAGTATTCATATTACCTAATGCAAATATGTTATCTGTTGATACAGGTACTTATTTATGGGAGCGAATATCAAAAATTATGGTGCCAACTCCAATAATTATGTTGTTACTAGACATGTCTTGGACAGAAAAATTTTCTTCAGAAGAAGAAATTATGAAATTTTTACAGCAAAATATGAAGCCAGAAAGTTTCGCAGCACTTGCACAGGGTAATATGGATTTGGCATTAGTATTAGAAATGGACTGGGTTTCAACAGATAGCCCATGGTATACTACGAACTGGATATATAGATATTATTATTTTAATCAAGAGTCTTATTTATTAGATTTGTCTTTTGTTCTTAATAAGTCTATGGAATATTATGGGGTGTCAGAAAGGGCGTGGTATTGTGCGAACAATATAATCAACATCAATTGGAATTCGGACAATGGTGGTGCGTCAACACAAAATATGTGTATGTATGATGGGCCGGTTATATTGCCACCCGACCCAGTTAAACCAGGATACACATTTACCGGTTGGAAGTTACTGGAAGAAACCACAACCGAGTAAAGAAAACAGTTTTCATGTCCCTTCATCCCCCGCGTCGGGGGAGTTTTTTTGTTCGTTATAAAAGAAATTAAGCACTCCTGTCATCCTGGGGCTTGACCCCAGGACCCAGGTTTGGCCTTATTATCACTTGCACCTAATGTGATATTTTATTAAGTTCGTAATTCAAAAACTAAAAAACTTTATCGCCTCCGCGCAGGAATGATAAAAAATATGCAGAATGACCTGGGTCCTGGGGTCAAGCCCCAGGATGACAAAGAAGAATGATTCACTGGATTGCCGCGCTGTCGCTCGCAATGACAAAAAATTTTTCACAAAAATTTTTTGTATTCTGCATTCACTAACCACTTACACTAATCACTTGCGTCAGCGCCACTAACCACTGGCGCCAGCGCCACTTGTCGGCAAAAAAATCCCCCAATCGGGGGATTTTTATTTCTTTGCTTTTTTAGATTTTGTTGGTTTATTTTTGGATGCGAATTGTATATCACGCAGTTTTTTATATTCGCCGCCCAATGCGCATAATTCTGCATCGGTTCCGGATTCCACAATTTCACCGTTTTTCACAACACAAATCATATCTGCATCCAGAATTGTTGATAATCTGTGCGCAATGACAAATGTTGTGCGGCCATGCATTAAATCTTTTAATGCCGCCTGGATTAATTTCTCGCTTTGCGTGTCCAGTGCCGATGTGGCCTCGTCCAATAACAGAATAGAGGCGTCTTTTAATATCGCACGGGCAATTGCAATACGTTGTCTTTGCCCACCAGATAACAGTGCACCGCCTTCGCCCACAGGTGAATTGTATCCATCAGGCGTGTTTAATATAAATTCTTCGGCGTTGGCCGCACGTGCCGCCGCAACAACGTCGGCGTGTGATGCGTTTGGACGTCCGTATTTAATATTGTCTTCGATTGTGCCGTTAAACAGAAATACAGATTGTGAAACCTCGGCTATGTTTTGGCGCAGTGATTTCAAAGTGTATTTTTTTATGTCTGTCCTGTTGATTGTGATTTTACCACTTTGTGGATCGTAAAAGCGTTCCAGCAAATTAAACAGTGTTGTTTTTCCGCCACCAGACGGCCCAACCAATGCGCAAATCGTTCCGGCTGGTACATTCAAATTGATGTTACGCAATACGGGTTCGCCGGCATCATATTCAAATGATACGTTATGAAATTCCACAGACATACTTTTTGCGTCCAGTTTTTTTGCATCTGGGGCGTCTTTGATATCTGGTTTGCTGTCCAAGAATTCAAACAATATTTCCGCGGCCAGTAATCCATGCTGTAACGTGTCGCCGGTTGTTGTAATACTTTTTGCGGGCTTGTACGCCGCGGTCAGGGCCAACAAGAATGCGGTGAAATCACCGGTTGTGATTGCATCACTGGCGATAAAGTGGCCACCCATAATCATTGCAATACACAGGCCAATTGAAATCATAAATTCCATCAGTGGTGAACGCAGGGCATTGGCCTGGGTGCTTTTATACGAATTGATAATAGAAGAATTAACAACCGCGGCGAATTTTTTTGATTCGCGTTCTTCGGCGGCAAATGCCTGGATTGTTTTGATGCCGTGCAGGGTTTGATTTAATTGCTGGGCAACGCTGTTTGCGATGCCAAAAGACTGGCGCGACAGTTTACGACGCTTGCGCATGATGGCGACCATTGGAATCATTATCGCAGGTGCCAAAAATATTAACACTGCGCACATTTGTGGGGCGTAATAAACCATCAGACCCAATGTTATTGCCAATGTTGCAACGTTTTGGACAACGCGTATAACCGTTGATGTCACCAGGCTTAATACTGCACCGGACTGGACCTGGAAATAGTTCAGGTTTTTGCCAATGCCGTCACCTTGGAACCGTGACAGGTTCATTTTTGTCATGTGACGGTATATTTTATTTTGTAAATCGGCACTGGCCAGCAATCCACCCTTGGACATAATCAGGGATTTTGCATACGTGAATGCACCCTTGGCGCCAAATGCGATTATAACCTGAATCCCCAGCCAATATATGGCCTGCATACTTTTATTTATAAAAGCATTGTCTACGACCTGTTGCACCAGGGTTATTGTATAACCTTCGGCTGCGGCGGCCAATACCGTGAAAATTGTTCCAAACAGCAACCATTTCCAATAAGGTTGACCAACAGTGCGCCAAACACGCCCATACAGGGACCATTTTATGCCTTTGTTTGATTCGTCGCCTTTGATAAAGGACTTGATAGATTTTAAAATATTTTTACTCATAGCGGTCATATTATAAGAAACCAAATAAATTATGTCTAGACATTATTTTTTTTTGCGCCACCCATGCGGATAGTACGAAAAGTTGATATAAATTTAATTTTTTGTTGACAATCGTGCAAATAATGTATAGAATCTATTCGCTTTCTGATAAAAGAAAGTGCAAAGTTTTGGGGTTGTAGCTCAGTTGGTAGAGCACCTGCTTTGCAAGCAGGGGGTCGTCAGTTCGAGCCTGATCAGCTCCACCAAAACAAAAGTAAACGTTAAAGAAGTGTTAAAGGGGGTGAATGTCTGATGGTGAAAGTTCTGGTACGTGATAATAACGTAGAACAGGCTTTGCGTGTTGCAAAACGTAAATCGCAAAAAGAAGGTCTGTACCGCGAAACACGTGAACGTCAGCGTTATGAAAAACCAACAACACGACGCAAACGTAAAAAAGAAGAATCTGTACGTAATGAAAAAAAACGTCAATCAAAACAACGTATGGTATTTGGATTCTAAATTTAATCGCCCAATTGGGCGATTTTTTATTTTCTCCTTGCGGTAAATTGTCATATTTGATAAAATAATCATGTCATCAGTGGTTATTGATGATGGGGTGTAACGACCCGACTCAAAGCGTCTGGGATACATGGGACGCCACATGGCGCGTTTTTTGTGTAACAGATGATAAATTCTCCTGGCCCGTAAATGGTCAGGAGGGCTGTGAATATGTCGAATAAGCACACAATTCTTTGAGATTGTCGTTAACCTCCTGACCACTGCATAAATTCAGTGGTTTTGTTTTAGTGGGGGAGAATCAAGTGAAAAAACAGTTGTTTCTTTTATGTTTGATTATCTTGGCCATACCAGGCATGGCCGTGTGTGATGATGTCGTTGCAGAACCCCAGGTGGTTGAATTAACTTCACGGGGGTATGTAGATGAAAGCTTGAAACCCAAGGTGGATACAAGTGCAAATGCAAATCAAACTATGGCCGGGACATATAATGTTTCAGGGCGTTTGGATGTGGTAACCCCTGCGTTGCCTGAAATATAGAGTGGGGCGGTATGCAGATTAAGAAATTTTTATCATTTATTTTTTGCTTGTTTCTCGGGGTGGCTGCGCATGCAGAACAAATTATTAATGTAGAATATATTCATAAACTGATTGAACAAGAACATGAACTGGTTGTGCCATATAGTTCTGAATTAAAATCTGTAAAACAGGCCGCAAATACAGAATATATGTTGAAAATTGTCGATATTGCCAATGAAATGTTGAATGGTGAAAAAATTACTGATTATGGTAACAGTGAATTTGCCACAACCCAGGCAATAGATACTGCTGCGGGTATTTATGCCGTTCGTGATTTAATCAGACATTATTATTTTACAGCAACAACAACCCCCGATACAGAAGAGTTTGGTTTTACTATCAGTGCCAGTGGTTTATTTCATATTGATTGGGGGGACGGTACACGGGAATCTTTTCGTAAAAATACAGTAGGTAATGTTGAATACAGTCATGAATATGATGCACCTGGGGAATACAGGGTGAAAATTGGTGGATATGCAACTGGTTATGAGTTGGGGTGGGTTACATCGGCAATAAGTTTTTCAGATGTTAAATATAATATGAATTTGGCCAAGATAGAAGGTAGTTTGGGAAAAATATTTTCAACATTAAAAGAAAGCACAACAACACAAACTCAGCCCAAATTTTATAGAATATTTTATAATTGCAAGAATTTGGGTGGAATAATTCCAGAAAAATTATTTGCAGAGATCAGTGGTGAACCTGATATATATATGTTTTGTGGTGCATTCCAGGGGTGCAGTGGTCTGCAAGGAACAATTCCACCGGGATTATTTGCGGGGATTGGCGGACAGCCAGCTGAGGGGATGTTTATGGATACGTTTGCGGGGTGTTCGGGATTGGATGGTGAAATTCCACCGGAATTATTTGCCGGTATTAATGGTGAACATAGAAAGCTGATGTATTGTCGTACATTTAATTTATGCAGTGGTTTGAACGGAACAATTCCACCGGGATTATTTGGTGAATTAAAGGGAACGCCACAACCAAATATGTTTCATGAAACGTTTGCATATTGTACGAAATTACGTGGGGCGATACCATCGGGGCTGTTTGGTGAAATTTCTGGCCCCCCACAAATGGAAATGTTTCGTGGTACATTTTATGGTTGTTCCGGGTTAACGGGGGCGATACCGGATGGTTTGTTTGGAACGTTTACAGGTGGTACGGCGGCACTTATGTTTTATCACACGTTTGCCGGTTGTAGCAGTTTGGGAACAAATATATCCGAAGATGACAAACCGGAATACATGAAACAGGGGTATGCCATACCGCCAAATTTATTCGCAGGCATTTCGGGCCAACCGACCGGAAGTATGTTTCAAAACACGTTTAGTGGTTGTTCTGGATTGTCGGGTGCAATACCGGTTGAATTGTTTAATAATTTATCTGGTACCCCTGCAGGTTCGATGTTTAACGGTACTTTTTCTGGTTGCTCGGGTTTAACGGGTGCAATACCGGATGGATTGTTTGGTAATATTTATGGTAATCCGATTGGAAATATGTTTGCAAATACATTTAGTAATTGCAGTAAGTTAGGTACAGAAATCCCAGGTGATAAAAAACCAGAATATATGAAACGTGGTTATGCGGTACCAGAACATTTGTTTGGGAATATTTATGGATCGCCAGCACAGTATATGTATTCTTCGACTTTTGATGGTTGTTCTGGTATAGAGGGTAGTATTCCGCCGGAATTATTTGGTGATATTTCTGGGACCCCACAGACAGAGATGTATGGTAAAGTATTCAGAAATTGTCGTGGGTTAACTGGTCCAATTCCGTCGGGGTTGTTTGGAATATTTGATGGTGCACCTGCAAATGGTATGTTTTGGCTTACGTTTGCGGGTTGTAGTGGCTTAACAGGTTCTATTCCGGGGGATTTATTTACGGGTATTTATGGTGCACCTGCACAAACTATGTATGATTCCACATTTTATGGTTGTTCCGGGTTAACGGGTGCAATACCGGATGGTTTATTTGGTAATATTTATGGTGTACCCGCAGGTGGAATGTATGCCAATACATTTGTGGGGTGTTCGGGATTGGGAACGGAAATTCCGGATGATGAAATTCCCGAATATATGAAACGTGGATATGCGGTGCCAGAATATTTATTTGGGGATATTTATGGTGATGCAATAGCCAGGATGTTTTATAATACCTTTGGTGGATGTTCGGGGTTGTCTGGGGCAATACCACCGGATTTATTTGGTGGTGTGAAAAATGCAGATGGTTCTGTATTGGGTGGTGTACCTAAATACGCAATGTTTTCAAGTACATTTCAGAATTGTACTGGTATAACAGGGGAAATCCCATCGGATTTATTTGGGAATATTTCGGGTGATTTACCGTATGTGCTTGATAATTGGGGTAATGTGTCGCCTTATAGTAATTGTTTTAATCAGATGTTTAGTGGTTGTTCTGGATTGACCGGTGATTCTGCAAAAATTAATGGACGATATTTATATGATATTTGGCCAGATGCGATTTATCAACAGGTTGAAGGTATGTATAATTATTGTACAGGTCTGGAAGATTATAACCAAATCCCAAGAATTTGGGGTGGTGGCGGTTCATAAAAAATCCCCCCCGTTTGGGGGATTTTTTTGTTGTTGAAATTAAATATATATTGACAAAAATAAATAATAGTGTAACATTTTGTGTCAAAGAAGTATTGTATTTAGGATTTTATAATATGAAATTTGATACAATTTTTGAAAATGTAAAAAATATGTTTGTGTACCGTCCAAGTAAACTGATTGTGCGTTATGAAGATGGCGAAATAGTAATAGATTTAACAAAAAAGAATATATCAGGTATAAATTCACAAACTTTTGATAAACTTATGACACCTGAATTTGCGGTGGGTAATCATATTGATAAAAGTGGTTTACGTTTAACAACGTTAATAGATAAAAAAACAGGTAAACCTGTGCCTGCCTTTGTTGCGGCTGTGGAACCTGATTACAAAGGTACGGAAAAATACGTTATAGTGGTAGAAGACCCATCGGGTGAAAGGTCATTAAATAACAAACGATACAAGACTGTGGGCTGTATTTATTTTTCTGTGAACCCAGAAAAACAAATGGTGATGCCTAAATTTGAGATGGCTTTTGATGAAAATGGGCAATTGTGCGAAAAAGTATTGTCTTATATGATTGCACCCGGAAATAAAGATTATTCAGGTATCGGAACCAGATTGCACCAAATCAGAATGGAAAGAATGTTCCAAAGTGGATCCAAGGGTTCTTTAATTATCGCCCAAGATGAGTCTTTCCCGTTTCACTATGCGATGGGATACAGATTGTATAAGGTTACAAAACCTATTGAAAAGTGTATCGATACATTAAATATGTTGCATTATATAAATGGCAAATCATATCAAGAAAACGCAAAGTATTTATTTGTTGAATTTCATAATAATGAATATGTTATAAATGAATCTGCTTCGTTGGAATATTGTCTGTGCGATTATTATAAAAATGGTGGTAAACCATTGGGGTTTGATAATGTGTTTCATGCACCCAATATGTTTATAAATGATACTTCTGCACAACAATGGTCAAATTTGATTATGCGTCAACCAATATTGTTGAATATAGAACCGTTGGCGGATTCTAAATTTTCGTTTTTAAGAACATTGTTTAATAAAAAACGCCACACAAGGTGACGTTTCTTATTAAATTTGGCGCATTCAGCAAGGATTCCCTCGGTATTTTATACCTGCGGGGCATTCGTTAGCACTCAAACTGCGCAAGGCTTGTTTTCGTTTACTCATTGTCGAACCCTTAAGTCGGGTTCAAATCCACGTGTTGTCACACGGTTTAATAAAAAACGCCACGCAAGGTGACGTTTCTTATTAAATCTGGCGCATCCAGAAGGATTCGAACCCTCAGTCTTCTGATCCGTAGTCAGATGCTTTATCCAGTTAAGCTATGGATGCAACGGATTGTTATTTTATACCTTTTTATTTTAATTGCAAGTAAAAATATCTTTATTTTGTTTTTTGTTTTATCCCATGACATAATTCATTGTAATGACTGCGACAAACGGATTTATAATTGCTGTCGCCCAAGGCAAATTGGTCGCCATAACGGATAACTTTCCCGTTCGAGTCAAAGCGTAGGTGATGGGTCGCTAATTTCATACACCCGTTTATTTGGCATGTGGAATCCATGCGGTGTAATTTTGCGCCAACTTCAATTAAACGACGGGATGCGGGAAATATCGACTCGTTACTGTCCACCATCAGGCCGTAACACATTACAATTTTGTTCTGTTGGTCGGCAATGTGTACCAGTGTATCAATGTCTGCTTCGCCAAAGAATTGAACTTCGTCAACTAATATCACCTTGGTGTTTGGGGCGGGGTGATAAGATTGCAGATTGGGCAGTGCGTTTGCATCGCATTCCAGACCAATTCGGGATACAATTTTTTGTTTGCCAAATCGTTCATCGTATGCAGGTTTAATAACTTCGACTGTGTTACCATTGCGACGCAGGTTGTATGCGTTTATTATCAGTGCAGCGGATTTAGAGCTGCTCATGACACCATAATGAAAATGCAGGTTGGCCATTTGAATTCCTTTTTATTTTTAATTGGTTGGTATGGTCATGGACTTTAATCGTTGAATGCGTTGCTGAATCGGTGGGTGGGTCGCCATGATGTTGCCAATAAATGAACGGGGGCTGCCCGGAAAGG